>JBFRWC010000528.1:0-5589 GCA_051439365.1 Leptolyngbyaceae cyanobacterium | reverse complement strand
GACCCCCCCCCCCCTACCCCACTCAACTGTATAACAAAAAAATATTTTTTTTGGCTTTTTTGGGGGGCTCAACCCCGCCGCTGGGGGGTTACACCCACGCAAATTAAATGGCAATCAGCTTAGAATCTGGTTTTATCTCAGTTTTGTAAAAACATTTTGACGTTCGGCAAAACTTCATTCATCCTTGAAGAGCATTGTGTTCGCCACGATTTGCTCACGAGCGTTCCGCCATTAGCCGACTTAGAATCCATCGTCTCCAGCTAGCCATGTCATCATCTTTTCGAGTCACAATCTTGCTCAGCGTTGTGGGAATGATTTTAGGGTGGAGTGCCCCTCCAGTCATTGCCCAAACCATTCCTATCCCCTCCACCGCACCATCGATTGTGCCGCTGGATGAACCGCCCTCCGCCGAACCCCTCCCAGAAGCCGCGCCCCGTGAACCAGAGCCAGCCCCGGCGCTACCCTCCCCAGATGAGTTGTTGCGATCGCCCGATGGGGCACCTGATGATTCAACCGATGTCCCGGATACCATCTTTGTGGAACGGTTTGAGGTGATCGGTAGCACTGTGTTTACGCCAGAGGAGTTGGCGGACGCAACCGCAGATTTTACGGGGAAAGCGCTGTCGTTTGCGGAACTATTGCAAGCCCGTTCAGCGATTAACGATCTTTATATCGAAAATGGCTATGTGACCTCTGGAGCCTTTATTCCTGAACAAACCCTGGAAAATAATGTGGTGATTATTCAGGTGTTGGAAGGGTCGCTGTCAGAAATTAATGTAGAAGTCAATGGCCGCTTACGAGAGCGTTATGTGCGACGACGATTGGCCTTAGCGGGTCAAGCTCCCCTGAATGTGGATGATTTGCTGGAAGGGCTGCAACTGTTACAGCTGAATCCCCGCATCGATACAATTTCGGCGGAATTGGCGGAGGGAGTGCGTCCTGGGACCAGTATCCTGACAGTAGATGTGGAGCAAGCAGATACCTTTACCTTAAATCTGTTGCTGAATAATGGGCGATCGCCCAGCGTTGGCAGTTTTCGTCGCCAGATTCAGGCCACGGAACTGAACCTGACCGGATTAGGGGACACCATCACAGCAGGCTATAGCAACACCGATGGCAGTGATACGTTGGATTTTAGCTACACGTTGCCTGTGAATCCTCGCAATGGCACCGTCAGCTTTAGTGTAGGCACCACCGAGAGTGAGGTCATCGAGGAACCGTTCGACGAACTCAACATTGAATCCGAATCTCGTTTTTATGAATTTACCTATCGTCAACCCCTGATTGAAACCCCTACTGAAGCGTTTGCCCTCAGTTTGACCGCTTCCCGCCGGGAAAGTGAGAGTGAGTTTTTGGGCGGGGTGATTGATGAAGGCCCGATTCCCTTTCCATCCTTGGGGGCCGATGAGGACGGTCGTACTCGGATATCGGCCCTCCGCTTTGCCCAAGAATGGACCCAACAGGGCAGTCGGCAGGTGATTGCGGCGCGATCGCAATTTAGTGTGGGCTTTGATGCCTTTGATTCCACCGTGAATGATGAAGGTCCGGACAGTCGCTTTTTTGCTTGGCGGGGACAGGCCCAGTGGGTGCGGTTGCTAGCGGAAGATACCCTGCTGCTGCTGCGCTCGGATGTGCAATTGGCCGATGGCAGTTTGGTCCCCCTAGAGCAGTTTGGGTTGGGCGGCCAGCAGACAGTGCGGGGTTATCGGCAGGACGAATTGTTGACGGATAATGGCATTCTCTTGTCTGGTGAAATCCGGATTCCGGTGGCCCGTGTGCGGAAGTGGGATGCCCTGTTGCAGGTGACTCCCTTCTTTGATTTTGGCCGGGGCTGGAACGTGGATGATGTTGACCCCGACCCCAATACCCTCGCGTCTGTGGGGGTGGGGCTAAGATTTACGGTAAGCGATCGCCTCACGGCCCGGTTCGACTGGGGTTTACCCGTCATTGGCGACAGCGATGGCGGAACTCTGCAAGAGGATGGCGTTTACTTCTCCGTTGACTTTAGCCCGTTCTAAATCACCTGTTCTAAATCACCCGTTCTAAATCACCCGTTCTAGATAGCCTGTTCTAGATAGCCTGTTCTAGATAATTCGTGCTCGATTCAGCCTGCTTTAAACATCATGAGTGCATCGAAGTCCCAATCAGAGCAAGCCCATCCCCAATATGGACGCGATCGCCAAATCACCAGCGAGTTGCTCCAGGGCGAAGCGACCGAGTTTAACTTGGCCGAATGTGCCCGTCTGCGGATTCGTTACCAAGATTTTCCAGGAGCCAATGATATTCAAACAGACTTGGATACCGTGTTGAAAAACTGGGGATTGACAGAGGCGGAACTGTACACTAAAACTCGGCAGATCCACCAAACCACTGAAGTGTACAAAAATGTACGTGCCCGTCGGGAAGACTGGAGTTAGGGGGTTGACTGGCTGATATGGACGGGCTAATCGGGCAGGGGAATTTCCGCGATCGCCTCAATGTCATCTAGCCTAATATTATCCAAACCAATCTCATCTAACCCAATATCACCCACATTAAGCCATTGCCCCGATGCAGATGGGTGCGATCGCCCACACCGGAGGGCAAAGGGACAACGGGGACAGCGAGCCTGACTCTGATCGGTTTGGGGTAAAGGGTGGCCATTGTCATAATCTGCGAGCCATTGCTTCAAGCGACTAATCGTTTGGCCGAGAGTGTGGTGGATTTGGTCGTGGAGGCGATCGCCATACTCAAATTGCAGGCAGGCAGGCTGTAAATCAGTCTCCTCAAGGGTTGTCTCCCAAGTCTCCTCCATCGCCCCATCTGTCTGCTGGACTGGAGGTTTCACAAACCAGTAAGATAGGGTGATGTCAGCAGGCGCATAATCACTGGTTGCCGCTAGCACAAAGGGATAGAGTTTGGTTTGCCACTGGGCCGCTAAATCGGCCTGCTTGGGCGGACGGGAATAGGTTTTCCAGTCAAAAATATAGGCATGGGTCTCCGTTAACACCAGTAAATCGTAGACCACCGTCAGCAACATCCCTTCAAGTTCATAGTGGACTCGGTACTCACTTTGGCGAAAGCGGGTTGCCGCATTGGGACTAGGAATCGCTGTCGCCAACCTATGGGCCATCTGATAGAGCCTTACCGTTTCCGGTGGCCAAGAGGACGGCAACGGGTCCACTCTTAGTAATAATTGCAACTCTTGCTGCTGCATCAGATGGTGCAGATCACTGCCTCGTTGTAGAGCCGCTTGCTCCTGTAAGGACGCGGGAGACCCCAGTTGCTCTAGATAAAGGTGCTGAAACTTGCGGGGGCAATAGTCCAGTAACGTTAGATGGCTTTGGGAAATTTGTCGTAGAACCATTTGTCGCTTTCCCCCATAGCAGTAGCTAACCCGCGACCAACCCGTAGAATGCGTGCAGTACCAGCGTAACGCACCCAGTACTACCCAGATCCCATCCCTTTGGACAAGACAAAAACACTCCCTTGATTACCACGACCAATACGAAGATCCTCGTCGAGGTATGTCACCTCAAGCCAGCCCTGTTGCTCACGGGGTTGAATCGCAAAGTCAATGGCGGCAAATCGTTTGCCCGTTTCCAACTGACTGATAAATTGGCTAGGGTTCGCGTACTGGAGCAACGACTGGAGGCCAAAAACGGCCCGATTGAACTGCACTTTTACTCGCGTCTCGGAAGTGGGAGTGAAACTAGCAGCCACGCTGACTAACCCGTCTAGTCCCATCAAGCCGTTGACTTCAGCAATGTTATAGATTTTGGCATCATCAGCATCGATACATTGATACACTTGGCCCAACGCATACAGGGGCAACCGATTAATCCCCAACAACTCATCACTGGTGGTGTAGAGCAAACGCCAAATTCCAGATAGCTGCTCTGTGGCATCTAGGGGATGGGGCGTGGGGTTGTGGGATTCTAGGGTGGCGATCGCCTCTAGAACCTGCTCATTGGTGGCTGAGTTGGCGAGAATGCCTCGGTTCCGGCCTGCGATCGCTGCCAATACTGTCGCCTTTGCTGTCTGCATTGTGCTACTATGATTGACTAAACAAAAAACGTCGAGAGAGCCAGCGGAACCCCCCAATCATAGCGTTAATCGCTACGATTGAGTCAGGGGCACGTAGATTTCAGCTCGGATCAAGCCCACCGCCTTCGTTCAAGCACTAGTTTATCGTTCATCCACTACCCTAAAATGAGTTACCAAAACCCGGCTCTGCAAGCCTATCCTCGGAAACAACATGCTCCTGCTATTCCTCTACAACAAGATGCCTCGATCCTCGAATGGCTAGAGAAGTCTGGGCGGATGATGGAGCGGATCAGCGATGCGGATCTGTTACCGAAAGAAGACGAAGAAATTAATGCCTTAATGGGTGGTGAGGATGGTTACGAAGATGATGATGATGACGACACCTTGGAACTAGACGACTAACCACTAACCACTAATCACTAAACCACTAATCACTAACCACTAATCACTAAACCACTACCGAACACCAGTCTCCAGATGAAATCGACCAAATGGCCAATCAAGCGTATGATAGTCGCAGAAATTATGCACGTGTCTATCGCTTGAGTGGGGTCGGTTGTGAGCACCAATTTCCTAGAAAATTTACTGGACAGACGATCATCGAAGCTATCTGGTTCAGTGTTAGCCCTAGCGGTCGCTAGCGTCGTGATTGGAGTGGCGATCGCCTTCGACTGGTTCTGGGGACACCCGCTTCAGGTTAGCCAGACGATTACCCTACCGTTGCTGCTCTCTCTCCTACTCACGGTGGTCGTTGGCTACTGGGCTGTGCCCTTTTTACTGGCCCTAAAGACAGGCCAAATTATTCGGGAGGAAGGACCACAGTCCCACCAAGTCAAAGCTGGCACTCCCACCATGGGCGGATTGTTTTTTGTGATGGTTGCAGTGGTAGTCGCTGGAGTCATCACCCAGTTATCGAGTGCGGCTCTAGCGGCGATTAGCTTGACCCTGCTCTACGGAGGCGTGGGACTGTTGGACGATTGGCGGGTGATTCAGCGTAAGTCCAACAAGGGGATTTCGCCGCGTACCAAGTTACTGTTACAGGCTGGGGGGGCGATCGCCTTCGGCGTTTGGTTATGGTTTTACGGCGGGGCTGCGATTACCACTGTTCACTTGGCCTTTGGCTGGACGGTGCCCCTGGGACTATTGTTTTGGCTACTCGTGCTCTTTGTCCCCGTGGCCCAGAGCAACGCCACTAACTTTACCGACGGGCTAGACGGGTTAGCGGCTGGGACATCAGCCCTCACCTTTGTGGGATTAGCGATTTTAACGGCTGGGCAGTTCCCAGACCTCATGGTATTTAGCGCCTGCATGAGTGGAGCCTGTCTAGGATTCCTGTGCTACAACCGTAATCCGGCTGCGATATTCATGGGGGATACGGGTTCGCTAGCCATTGGGGGTGCGATGGCCGCGATCGCCCTAATTACTGGTCAGCTTTTTGGCTTACTCATTCTCAGTGGTATTTTCTTTGCCGAGTCCTTGTCCGTCATTCTCCAAATCAGTTACTACAAGGCGACTAAAGACGAAGCAGGTGTGGGCAAACGCCTCTTCAAAATGGCTCCGCTC
>JBFRWC010000527.1:0-3342 GCA_051439365.1 Leptolyngbyaceae cyanobacterium | reverse complement strand
GGATGGCAGATTTAGTGAGTTGGGTGGGCAAGCCGCAGAGACCACAGGGTAGACCGGGCTGACGCTCGACTTCACTAAATCCGGGACAGCCACATTGGGGACAGCGTTGCTGAATTTTGGTAATGAGGACTTGGGTGGCTTGGGCGATCGCCTCCATCCGAGTCGGGTTATACATGGCTCGCATATCCGTTTCCAGATGCACGGTTTGATCGGGGGAGACCGCCATCAGGGTGGTCACAGCGGCTACCAATTCCTTCCGCTCTACAACGCCCTTGCAGATTAAGCTGCTATCCGTGCAGTCCCGACTAGGCATCACCACCAAACCATGACTGGGAAATTGGGCAGTGTCAGCAAACTGGAGGGCTTCCTCCACCGAGCCAACCGTCTTGTGGCTAAAGTTCGTTTCTAGGGAAACCACCTCGCCTACGATTTCAATCTCTAGCCCTCGGTCAATCAACAGCACTAACTCCCGACCACAGGCCATCCAGGGCAACATAGGGTCGGGGAAAAACGCTCCCTCACTGGCGATCGCTACCTGCTCCCCTGTTCCCCCCAGTGCCGCGTTTGCCTTTGCCCGTGCTGCCTCTAACTGGTTGCCAGCCCGATCGACATCACGAGTAAAGGTGCCAAAGCGATCGCTATCAAACCTAGCAGGTACCGTTACGGTCACGCCTAGGTGGTGCAGAAAGAGAGGGGCGATCGCCTGCTCCTTTCGATGCATGGTTGCCAAAACAGCGACCTCACGGCTGAGTGGTGATGAGCCAGTATCGTCCGTCATATAATGTAAGTCACCCTAAAACAGAATGAATTTACTCTACAGTGACCTTCCAAGTAGAAAAACGTTCGGTTCAAAACTGGGGTGCTAGGATTCGAACCTAGGAATGGCTGGACCAAAACCAGCTGCCTTACCGCTTGGCGACACCCCAATGTCGCTTATTTCAGCCTTTACATAGTAGCAGCTTTAACCCATTTAGTGTCAAGCCAGTTTTTGATTTTTTTGAGATGGTCGCAATCCAACAGATGCCCCCTATGCTACCGGAGCAGGAATAGATGCAGGATTCGCTGGCTAAATGTTGGCCTCAATGCGATGCAATCCCAAAGTGGCGAAGGCGTGGGCGATCGCCAGACTCTGCCCCGCAGTCATCACCCCTTTACCAGCCCACTCAGCATCAACATAGTAGCCCAGGTAAGCATTCTGGAAACCCCCGTAGAAAAAACACCTCAATCGCCATCACCCTGTCAACCCTAACGCGACCACCCCATCACTCCCCCCACCATCACCCCATCACTCCAACACCTTCTCCAACCCATACACCAGCGACTTCAACTTCGTCACCGCCCGAATCGCCAGCAGTACCCCCGGCATGAAAGAAGCGCGATCGGTGCTGTCATGACGCAGGGTGTACAACTGTCCCGGAGACCCAAAAATCACTTCTTGGTGAGCCAGCAGTCCCGGCAACCGCACGCTATGAATGTTGACATTTTCCGCCCCCGTGCAACCTCGTGCCCCGGCCATCTTCTCCGTTTCCTCCACCCTTGCGGGGTTAAACACTTTCCCGGTATCCGCCAGCATCTGGGCCGTCTTCACCGCTGTGCCACTAGGGGCATCCGCTTTCTGGTTGTGGTGCAACTCGATGATTTCCACATGGTCAAAATACTTGGCCGCTTTGACCACCGCTTCTTGCAGTAAGAGCACGCCAATGGAGAAGTTGGGAACCACCAAACATCCGGTGCTGGCCTTGTCGGCAAAAGCCGCAAGTTCGTTAATTTGGTCCGCACTCAGACCACTGGTGCCGACCACTGGACGCACCCCATAGGCGATCGCCGACCGCACACTCTCATACACCGTATCCGGATGGGTAAAATCCACCACCACCCCCTGCACCGACTCCTGGGTTGCACTTGCCAGGGTAGCCTCCGCATCGCTCAAAATTGGTACCTCCACCGGACCACAGCCTGCGACTTCTCCCGCATCTTGGCCCAACACTTGGGGGTTCGTATCAATCGCCCCCACCAGATGCATCCCGTCTGCGGTCGTCACCGCCTTGATCACTTCCCGCCCCATCTTGCCAGCCGCGCCACTGACCACCACGGGAATTGATGCTTGATTATCCATGTCTCTACATGCCTTCTACAAACGACCTAGGGCAAATCCTTCTTGGCATTGTAGAACGAACCGAGAGAAGATCGTTGTAATGCCTCCATGGATTTAGTGAGAGCCTGATTGTACGGCTGATTTGCTCGACTTGGCTAAGTAAATGCCCCCCAAGATGACCGCGAAGCCAATACCTGTGATCGAGCTAAGATTTTCGGCAAAGATTAACCATCCGAGCAACGCACTGACAATCGGTTCGAGTAGAAGGAATAAAGCGATAAAGCTAGCCGAAAATTGAGTCATGCTGTTGGCCAGTAGATTTTGGCCCAGCCCTTCAGAAATCAGACCTAATCCCAGCACAGCCAATAAGCTAATCCAGGTACTGGGCAACAGTTCCCCCTCGGTTAGGCTGACAAAGGGAATGAGGACCATACTGCCAATGGCACAGCGACTCAGGAGAATGGTGGTGGCATCAAATCGTGTCCGCAGTTGTTCAACCAACAAGAAGTAAGTGCCCAAGAAAACTGCCGAACACAGGGCGTAGGCATCGCCAATCAGAGAATCAACCTCGCCCCCTTGCAAATCTTCAATGCCCAGCAAAATGGCCCCAGCCACTGCGATCGCCACGCCCACGACAAATTTAGTATCGAAGCGCTTTCCTAAAAAGAGCCAACTGCCAGCACTGGCAAACACTGGCGTCAGGTTGTTGAGCAACATCGATTTGGCCACGCTGGTATAGACCAGCGAAATTGCCCACAGGCCCAAGGTAGTTGCCGAAACAACCCCAACCGAGATCAACAGAATCCACTGGGTCAGGGTGATGGGTTCAGAGTCTGCGTCATCCCCCTCGGACTGACGATTGCTCGGCCCAATTACCTTCGCCTGCTGCCACTTTTTCCAAAGATACCGGAGCGATCGCCCCAAGCCAAACACGACAAAAAAGACTAACATTCGATTGAGGACAGTCGCGTTCGGTCCCAAGTCCGTTTCACTCAAGCGAATAAAAATGGGAGCAAATGACACGGCCATCAGAGCGACGCAGAGCTTGGCGATCGCTCCAGCATCGGCCTGGGAAGGTGCAACATCGGATGCTATCTCGTCTGGCGGATCTGTGCTAATCTCACTGTCGTTAAATTGAGCCATGCCAAAGTTAGGATGATTAGATTGGGGCATCGATGAAGCCGGAATTTGACTCATATGATTATTTTGCTCCCTTGGAGTAATTTCTACACACTACAAACCTGGTG
>JBFRWC010000526.1:0-30592 GCA_051439365.1 Leptolyngbyaceae cyanobacterium | reverse complement strand
ACCTATGACAGTTTGGGTCAACATCAGCAAGCTATTGCCCTCTATGAGCAAAGTCTAGTAATTACTCGCGAAATTGGTGATCGTGCTGGGGAGGGTGACTCATTGGGAAATATGGGCATCGCATATCGTAATCTAAACCAATATCAGCAAGCTATTGCTCTACATGAACGATCGCTGATCATCGCCCGTGAAATTGGTGATCGTGCTGGGGAGAGTGTAGCTCTCGGAAATTTGGGCAATGCCTATCTTCGTTTAAGTCAATATCAGCAAGCGTTAGAGGGCTATCAGCAAGGACTTGCTATTGACCAAGAAATTGGTAATCGTGCTGGAGAAGGGATGGGGCTAAGTAATATTGGCCAGACTCTATTACTAAAGGATAAACCGGAACTGGCAATCGTTTTGCTTAAGCAGTCCGTTAATGTGTGGGAAGCCATTCGAGATGATATCAAAGGCTTATCCCAAGAGCAGCAGCAATCCTTCACGGAAACGATCGCCAACTCCTACCGCACCTTAGCCGAGCTTTTACTCCAACAAGATCGAGTACTCGAAGCCCAAGAAGTGCTGGATCTGCTAAAACTCCAAGAATTGGATGACTTGAAACTCCAGGTGCGAGGCAATGCCGAAACCGCTCAAGGCTTAGACATGTGGCCTGCAGAACAAGACATCCTCGATCGCTACTACCAACTGATCCAGCAAGACCCCACCACCGACTTCGATGCCTTCATCACCAGCCCTGATATCCAATCCCTCGTGGAGCAACTGCGCCGCAATGCCCAAGGCCAAAACCTCAACCCGGCCCAACTGGAAAAACTGCAAGACAACCTCCAACAGCTCGGCAACGCCGCCCTCCTCTATCCCCTCGTCCTCGACGATCGCCTCGAACTCATCCTCGTCACCACCGCTGGCATCAGCCGCCACACCGTCGCAGTCGATCGCCCCCAACTCAACCGCGCCATCCTCGACTTCCGCGCCGACATCACCCACCGTCATAGCAACCCCATTCCCAATGCCCGTCGCCTCTACACCTGGCTCATGGAGTCGATCGCCGCTGACCTGGAAGCCGCTGGAGCCGACACCATCCTCTACGCCGCCGATGGCCAACTCCGCTACATTCCCCTTGCCGCCCTCCACGATGGCGACCAATGGCTGACCCAGCGCTACACCATCAACCACATTACCGCTGCCTCCCTCACCGACTTCAGCCGAGGCGAAGATCGAGACCTGCAAATCCTTGCCGGAGCCTTTAGCGATGTCGGCAAAACCTACGACTTCACCATTGGTGACAAGCGATTTCGCTTTAATGGGCTTGAGTTTGCCGGAGTGGAAGTGGAAGCGATCGCCACCGACATCCCCAACACCCAAGCCTACTTTGACCAAGACTTTAGCCGTGCCAACGTGGAACCCAAGATGGGTGACTACAGTATTGTTCACTTTGCCACCCATGCCGAATTTGTCCCCGGTTTGCCCCACGAATCCTTCATTTTGTTTGGCAATGGCGATCGCGTTTCCCTCCGCGATATCTCCGAGTGGTCCCTACCCAACACCGACCTGGTTGTCCTGAGTGCCTGCCGCACCGCTGTCAGTGGTGAATTGGGGGGAGGGGAAGAAATTCTCGGCTTTGGCTATCAGGTACAACGGACGGGGGCGAGAGCAGCGATCGCCTCCCTCTGGTACGTAGACGACAGCGGCACCCAAAGCCTGATGACCACCTTCTACACCGCCCTGCAAAACGGCTACAGCGAAACCGAAGCCCTGCGCCAAGCTCAAATGGCCCTGATCACCAACGACTTCACCACCGTCAACCAAGCTCCCCGTGGTCTTGCCATCGAACCGCTTTCCACCACTCCATCACCCACCACTCCATCACCCACCACTCCATTACCCACCACCCACCCCTATTACTGGGCACCCTTTATCCTGATTGGCAATGGATTGTAGCGCTTGATTCTGACTGGGTGATTCAGAAAACAAATGCCATACTTGGGCTGTAGCATCCCCTGCTTGGCCATGCATATCCACCACCTACCCGCCAAAATCCGTAACGTCGAGCGATACTTGCTCCGCACAGGAAACCCAACGCCTCACCCCAAGCCCAAGGAATTCGCCTACCTCTCTCGATCATGGCCCACTGTCATCGTGAGTCTGGTGCTGGGATTAGTGCTGAGTTTGGGACTGCATTGGCCCAGTGGGGCGGTGTCGGTGGAGGACGTGCCCAATTCTCGCCAGACCTACGGGGGCTGGATTAGCGATACGGTGGACTTGATATCTCCAGCCAGTGAGGCGCAACTTAACCAGTTTTTGACCACCCTGGAAACCGAAACTACGGTGGAAATGGCGATCGCCACAGTAGCAGATACTCAACCTTCTGCCTCCCCTAAAGCCTTTGCGACAGAGTTGTTCAATACCTGGGGCATTGGCAAAGCGGCCACCAATAACGGCATTTTGATCATGGTGTCCCAGGGCGATCGCCGGGTGGAGGTGGAAATTGGGTACGGGATTGCGGAAATCATGACGAATGAGGCGGTTCAGACCATTGTTGACCAATCCATCATCCCAGCCTTCAAACGGGAGAAGTATGAGCAGGGGATTATCAGCGGGGCGATCGCCCTCAGTCAAGTCGTGGCTCCTGAGGTGCCCATTCCCGATAGCTTAGCGGAACTGGCGCGATGGAGTGAGGTTGTTAGTAGCCAACCAGTAGTGTCACCGCCAAATCCAGAAATCACAGAAAACTGGCCGTCTAACCAAGAGTTACAACAAGCAGAACGGGACGAACAGCGGCGACAACAACAGCTCGAACGACAGGAGGCAGATGCACGGCGAGCCAGACAGCGAGTAGCTGAGGAAACCGATTACCGCCAACAACGACAAGCGCGATTGACCCTTTATTTAGGTGGGGTCGCAGTAGGGAGTGCGATGGTGTTGCTGTGGTGGGGGTGTTTCCGCTGGCGGTTTGATCAGGGGGCCAATCATGCCAGCGTCATCCCACTGGCCGATCGCCCCAATATCACGCCATTAGAGAAATCAATCAACGCTGAGTCTCCCACCCATTTGGCCATCGTAATGATTGCGCCGTTATCACGGTTGGCCTGGATCAGCATCGCTGCAATCACCTTGGGAATGGCGATCGCCTCCAGTGCAGCAGTTGGGATCGTCAGTATTGTCTGCCGCAATTTACTGATTGATCAACCCATCACACCCTGGGTCATTCCCGTGCTGCTGGTGTTTGTGCTCATCCCCCTGGGGGACGTGTTCACTGTTTTGTATCGCCGTATCCATGCCCACAACAGTACAGTGGGGAGAATACTGTTCTTCATCGCTAGTCTTGTTGTTCTTCCTTTTTTTCTGATGTCCATCGGATTTGCGTCCGCTGGTCTGATGATTGCCTTAGTGGGGATGCTGCAAGTTCGAGTGTGGGAGTTGATTTTGCAGCGACCTTATAGTGAATTGCAAAAGTTAGGCGATCGCCTCAACATCCCGGCCCATCATCGTTCTGATCTTCCGGTCTTGCCACCCCATTTCCTAGATGACTGCAAAAATGAGTTTCAAACCACGTTTATTGGTCTCGCCCTGATTTTGGGCTTCTTGGGCTTCATTTGGCTGCTATCCCCCACCAGAGATGTGACGTTAGCGGCGATCGCGGTCCTGCTCTCAGCCTACGTGTCCAGTCGGTTGGTGCTGATCTTTGTGGGGTCCTACCAGGGTATGGTCGCAGCGTTGGGCGATCGCATCTACTGCCCCACCGACCATCATCTTACCCAGCGCCGTCCCCTTGACTCCATTGCCCAACTCTCAGCCCTAGTGGAACCACCCTCTCTCATCACTGAGGCGGAGGTAAAAGCGATTGATCTTGGTCATGTTGGTTATTATGCTTGCTTCTGTACTCACTGCATTCCTAGTTTGATTGCGGTGGAGTTTGACCTGGAGGCGGCTGTGCAGCATCGATCTCAGGTTTACATCCAACGCTGTCGAGAAAAGCTGCACACGACTTGTCCGAACTGTGCTGCCGATACCTTGGTGCATCGACAGGACCGAACAACCTTCTTGCCCTACCTGGGATGGATTACCCATCAAAGCCACTGCGAGAATTGTAATTATGAAGGCCGACGCTGGGCACGCCCGTCATTCCAGTTAATTTTACTGCTGACGGGGTTAGTGACGGTCGTGGGGCAACTGTGGCACTCTTTGCAAGAACAGGATCGGCGATCGCGCTCTAGTCGATCGCGGTCGGGGCGATCGCGTCACCGTTCATCGGGTGGTAACTCTACATCCTATGGTGGGTACGAGGGCTACAGTGGCGGATCATCCGGTGGCGGCGGCGATTACGGTAGTTCATCCGGCGGTGGGGGCGATTATAGCGGCGGCGGTGATTTTGGTGGGGGTTCCAGTGGCGGTGATGGTGGGGGCGGTGACTGGTAATTGCTCCTCAGTTTTCCGTCGGATCATTAGGAGTGGATAGGAATAATCTGGTTCAGCCCTGCGATCGCCCCGTCGATTTTGGATTTGGTACGATAGTAAGATTCTACAACTGCTCCACTAACAGCCTTCGTGCCGATGATGACAACACCACGCCAATCTAAGCCACTGCCGCGCCTAGAAAATGGCGATCGCCTCACCCGTGCTGAGTTCGAGCGACGCTACGCCGGGATGCCCAATGTTAAAGCCGAATTAATCGAAGGAGTGGTATACATGGCCGCAGCCCTCAGATATCGTCGTCATGGCAATCCCCATAGTCACATCCTGGGTTGGCTAGAACTCTATGCTGCTTATACGCCCGGTGTCGAATCGGCAGATAACGCAACCGTCCGATTGGATTTAGACAATGAGCCCCAACCCGATGCACTACTGCGATTAGATGAGCAATACGGTGGCCAGTCTACCATCAGTGAAGACGATTATGTGGAAGGGGCACCAGAACTAATCGTAGAAATTGCGGCCAGTACGGCATCCTACGATCTCCATGACAAACTCCGGGCCTACCGTCGTAATGGAGTGCGGGAATATCTTGTGTGGTTGGTGGAAGATCAGGAATTTCGTTGGTATTGTCTCCAGGATGGGGCCTATATTTTGCAGGAGCCAAACCCGGACGGGCAGTTATGTAGTCAATGTTTTCCGGGGCTGTGTTTAGTGGTGGATGCTTTGTTGGCAGGGCAAATGGCGATCGCGCTGGAGACCCAACAAGAAGCACTGAAGTCAGCAGAACATCAGCAATTTGTGGCACAACTGGAGGCAATGGCCCCATCTGCCTAGCCTGGATTATTCATCAGTCCTACCCAGAAATGGCTGAAGCCTTTCTCCAACAATGCTTTCTACGATTTAGCATTTAAAGCAGTCTGCTTTTATACACGAATCCTGAAATACTTACGCAGTAAGCGCTCCAAGTTTTGGATAAAAACTCGTGAATAATCCAGGTTAGTGATGTCACTCTTTAGATCTATGAACCGAGTCTTGACAGACACCATTGTACCATTTGTGGTACGTATAGAGGGTTCAAGTTTTTAGATAAGCATTTGGGTAAGCGCATTTCGGCTTCCTTCTTCGCCACTGAATCTGGCCATGAGCCAGTTAGAGAGTGGTTGAAGCGTCTTCCGGCCAAGGACCGTCGAGCAATTGGAGAGGAGATTAAGGTTGTTGAATTTGGGTGGTCCATCGGGATGCCGACTTGTAAGCCAATGGGGGATGGGTTACACGAAGTCCAGGTTAATGTTACAGATGGAAAAATTGCTAGGGTTTTATTCTGTACTCATGGCTCAACGATGGTACTTCTGCATGGCTTTATCAAAAAGTCTCAGAAGACTCCCAAGCCCGATTTAGACCTTGCTAAAAAGAGGAAGAAAGAGGTGGAGAAGAAAGATGGAAAATAAGCATATTGGTTCTTCCTTCGACGATTTCCTGGCTGAGGAGGAAATTCTTGAAGAAGTCAGTGCATCAGCATGGAAACGGGTTCTTGCATGGCAGATTGAAGTGGCAATGGCTGAGAAGCATCTCAACAAAACGCAGATGGCTGCGGCCATGCAGACCAGCCGTTCTGCTCTCAACCGACTGCTTGACCCAGGCAATCCTTCCTTGAATCTGAAGACCTTGGAAAAGGCGGCAAAGGCTGTAGGAAAGTCTATTTGCCTAAGTTTGGAGTAGTGACTGATGCAATAGCGATCGCCCTTTTCAAGATGCCTTAAATACGAGTGATGAAAACCACACTCTTCTTGCCTGTAGCGGGATGTTGAAAGGTTACTAACACGATTTGGGTTTCCTTGTGTTAACTCAACCTACGAAGCGGCGATCGCTGCTAGGTCTGTTAGGTGCAGGGCAATCGACTAATTTTCAAAATAACAATTCACGTAAGAAATCAACGAGCTGCTTCAACGCAGACACTTCCTCCAATGTATCTTCACAAACCCATTTGTTATCTGAGATACTAACTGTATTCGTTTTTCCAGGTTTTAACACACTAGCAACTGTTGCAATCTTAGCTTTCTCATAATCAAAAGGTTTCCATTTGATTCCCATTTCCCGTCGCTTTTCATCAGAAAGATAGTTCAGATACTCAGTCGCTTTTTCCATCAGATCAGGATATACGTTTTCTCCACACTGGCATAAAACCGTGTCAAGAACTCCTGGATTTTCGTTATCTGGTAAGACATACAGACCTAAGCGAATCTCATCCATAACAACAGTGCCAGGGTTGTCGGGAAAAGCGGGAAAAAGCTCTGCAAAAGCTTTTCTATACTCTTCTGTAACTTTAATAGGATCTCCCTGATCCGCATCAGCAACGATCGCAAATGCAAACAAGCTAGAGGTATCCATATCGGCAAGCCTAGCTTCCAGGTTAGGTGCTAAACGACTTCCTTCACCTACATAAATCGCCACCGATATATCATCACCATCCATAATGGTTGGCATATCTAGTCGTTTGTACAGTTTGCCAGATTTGGGAGGATAAGTCGGAATAAATTTTCGCCAGAATGGATCTAATGTAGATTCTTGATCATCTTTTTGATCGCCAAATTTCTTCAAATCAAATGCTTTTTTCAGAATCTTAGCGATAAATGCCTGATCATGGTTGCCTTCCACTCCAATCAAGGCATATCGGCGTTCTACCATCGCACCTCCTGCCCCAATTCTTCTCGTAGAATCTTGAGACGTTCCCAGCCATGTCGCACTACACGAGTTTTCTCTTCCCCTGGTTCCAGTCGATATAAAACGAGCTGATCATCGGCTTCCGTTACTGACAACAAGGCATCAACTGCTTCAAGGCTATGGGTAGTGGCAAAGATCTGAATATCCATATCGGCACACCATTTCACTAACCATCGATAAGACGATTGCAATGCTTCTGTATGAATAGCAGATTCTAACTCATCAATCAGGAGCAAACCACATTTGGCACGGGGTAGCTTTAACGCAATGTGAAATAATCGCTGAATGCCATCACCAAACATATTCAGTGGCGTAAATCCTAGCCGCTTATGCTCCACCACTAAGTTAAAGCGTGGAGTTATTCCATTTGGATCAGCTAAGATATGCAGGTCTATAATATTGTCATCAATTTGTTGGAGGAGTTGAATAACATCTGACTTAAAGTTATTGTATTGTGCTTCAGATAAGAGTTGAAATTGCGATCGCTCCGACCGATGAGACACAGAACTAACCATCGCAACGGGTACCTTGTAATCCTCAATACGGCCCAACTCGATTGGCTCTTCATCTGGGAAATAAAACTCGATTCTGTCTAGTTTTTCTGAAGGATGAGTTTCTCGATAAATAGCCGAAAAGTCTCTAATAGAATCAGAATTGTGCTCTTCTTCAGGGAAAAGGTTTGTCAATTCGAGCGAAACAGATAGCTCAAGCCCCCTAGTAAACCCTGGTTCTACAATATCTTCATCCTCAGAAATATAAACCTTTCGACTGGGTTGTCGTAGTGCTTCAGTTACTTTATAGTCTGCCCAAAATCTTGCCACACATAAATCTTTTCCTGAAGCTGTAATACAAAATTCCCCACCACCAGAATCGATCTCAAATTCTCCAGCACTATCTATATTCAAGTCTTGATAAAAAATCCATCGAATTGTATCCACGAAAGAGAAATTTCTGTACATATCCTTTCGCTTCGACACGGTTAACCACCATTCGCTCATATTTAAAGGATTGGCATAAATAGACAGCGCCTCTAAAATGCTTGTTTTCCCAGAATTATTATTTCCAACTAACAAATTCACCTTACCTAGATCGTTGAGTTCTAGGTTTTGCAGCCCTCTAAACTTATGAAGTGTGATGGTCTCTAGAGTAGGCATAGCAATGTTATCTCGATTGAGAATATGGCAAATTAAGAAGGATGCCAGGATAATCTTGAAGTCCCTAACATCCCCTTATTGTAGAACTTACGCTCCTTCCCGCAACTTATCCAGTACAGAGCGATCTTCCAAGGTCGAAGTATCCCCTGACACCTCCTGACCCGCCGCCAACGATCGCAGCAACCGTCGCATAATCTTACCCGATCGCGTCTTGGGTAAGGCATCACTAAAGCGGATATCACCGGGACGGGCGATCGCCCCAATCTCCCCAGTCACGTGCTTGATTAACTCCGCCTTCAGCTCATCACTGGCTTCGTAATCCCCTTCCAAAGTGATAAAGGCAAAAATGTCCTCGCCTTTGAGATCATCGGGACGACCGACCACAGCGGCTTCGGCGACGGCAGGGTGGGACACCAGCGCAGACTCAATTTCCATTGACCCCAAACGGTGGCCGGATACGTTAATCACGTCATCCACCCGACCCATCACCCAGAAGTAGCCATCTTCATCCCGACGGGCACCATCGCCAGCAAAGTAGACGTACTCGCCATCTTTGGGCGGAATGTGTTCCCAGTAAGTGCGGCGGAAGCGGTTATCGTCGCCGTATACGGTCCGCATCATGCTGGGCCAGGGATAGCGCACGACCAAGAATCCGCCTTCGTTGTCGCCCACAGGATTACCGTCATGATCGACGATATCCGCCAGAATACCGGGGAAGGGTTTGGTGGCAGAACCGGGCTTGGTGGCGATCGCTCCTGGCAGTGCGGTAATCATCACCCCACCCGTTTCCGTCTGCCACCAGGTATCCACAATCGGGCACTTTTCGTTGCCAATGACCCGGTGATACCACATCCAAGCTTCGGGGTTAATCGGTTCGCCCACGGTGCCCAACAAGCGCAGCGACGACAAATCATGCTTCTGGGGCAAGTGATCCCCCATTTTAATGAAAGCGCGGATGGCAGTGGGGGCGGTGTAGAAAATCGAGACCTTATACTTAGCGATGATTTCCCAGTAGCAATCGGGTTTAGAGGCGCGGGGTGCCCCTTCGTACATCAAAATCGTGGCCCCGTTGGAGAGGGGACCGTAGACAATGTAGCTGTGCCCGGTAATCCAGCCCACATCAGCGCCACACCAGTAAACATCATCGTCTTGGATATCAAAAATCCATTGGGTGGTCATGTGAGTATAAAGGTTGTAGCCCCCGGTGGTGTGGACCACGCCCTTGGGTTTGCCCGTGCTGCCCGATGTATAAAGGATAAACAGCATATCTTCGCTGTCCATTGGTTCCGCTTCGCACTCGGTAGACAGGGTGGGTTTGAGTTCGTGCCACCAATAGTCCCGATCGGGCACCATTGTCACCGCTTCTTCCGTGCGCTGCACCACCAACACTTTTTCCACCGTGGGAGCGCCATCATTTTCCAGGGCTTTATCTACTGCCACTTTCAAGGGCACCGATTTGTCTTTGCGGAAGCCCCCATCAGCAGTGATCACGGCTTTGGCTTTGCCGTCTACCAGGCGATCGCGCAATGCCTCGGCACTAAATCCGCCAAACACCACCGTATGGGGCGCACCAATCCGGGCACAGGCGAGCAGAGCGATCGCCGCTTCTGGAATCATGGGCATATAAATCCCCACCACATCCCCTTTACCCACGCCCAACTGCTTCAATGCATTGGCAAACTGGCAGACCTCGGCATGGAGTTCGGCGTAGGTGAAGGTGCGAGAATCTCCCGGTTCCCCTTCCCAAATCAACGCGGTTTTGTCTCGTCGCTCCGTAGTGAGATGGCGATCGAGACAGTTGTAGGAAATATTGATTTTGCCACCGACAAACCACTTGGCAAAGGGCGGTTGCCAATCCAGCACCGTATCCCACTTTTTGAACCAGTGGAGTTCCGATTCCGCTAACTCTGCCCAGAATTGTTCGGGATTGGCCTTAGCCTTTTCGTAAAGCTGATTGTATTCATCCAGACTCTTGATTCGAGCTTTCTGGGAAAATTCAGCGGGGGGTTCAAAAACGCGATCTTCGTGGAGAACCGACTCAATTTCAGGGTGTGACATAAATCAACCAGTGTGTTGCAATAGTTCGATAATCATCACTCAACATACCTGTTTTTGGAAAAACTTTACGATGGGCTTAGCGTTTCTTAGCGATCGCCCCAGCCATAGGGGTTACGCAGAGATTGCCTATGTCTGTAATGCTCCTGCTCATGGGATCGCCTTCTCCACGCCGTACCCTTGATTGACCTGGAGTTCTACGGTGATCGGGACGGCACTGTATGTTGCCTTTATTTAGAGATGCACTAGCCCCACTCGCGATCAGTAGTTCTACGAAGGATGAACAAACATAGATAGGCTACGCTAACACAGAAAAGAATTGTGAATATTTGTTACAATTCTTTAGCTTCCACATTTTTTAGGACATTTTTGTGGGTCTGTTCTGTGACCCTACAAGAACATTCCTATCCTAATTAAAGTGGTTACAGCTATAGGTGTTGGCTATTTGATGCCTGCCGTTAGGCAGGTCCATGTCACCTTACAAATAAACTTATCTAAGGAATTTTCAGCGATGCTACATCTATATCTTGTCTTAACGTTGGCGACGAGTTGTTCTAATAATGTGGGAACCTACGATGGTTGCGAGCTATCACAAGTAAACGTTCTAGCCGCAGACGATTCTAATCAGGGTTTGCCGCCTGGAACCATTGGAGGGGGAACCCGGAATGTTCCGCCTCAGTATACCAAGGGGTTGTGGCAGGCGATCGCCCTCCCAGGCGTTGCGGTAGAGGAAGGAGCGATCGCCTTCGATTAAACCCTAATTCTTCCGTTCCTCGCATTTCCCACAACCCTAATGCGCCAGACGAAATCGCCCTGTGTGCATTTAGGACTACGTAGTTAGAATCGCACCCGATAACAATAGGATGAGTGGCCAATGTTTGTCGCTTCTGCATCACGAGTCATAGGATGAGTGGCCAATGTTTGTCGCTTCTGCATCACGAGTCAGCCTACGCCTGCAATGCGGTCCCGATCGCATCCACCACTCGCTTCACCTGAATAATCTCCATCTTCACGTCGGCTACTGCTGCCGCTGCCGGAATGATGGCACGGGTAAAGCCCAATTTTGCCGCCTCCTTCAAGCGCCGCTCCATCTGGGATACGGTTCGCACCTGTCCCCCCAATCCCACTTCACCGATCAACACGGTGCTGGGATTGACGATGCGATCGCGAAAACTAGCCGCCACCGCCACCGCCACCCCCAAATCTGCCGCAGGTTCTGCCACTGCCAATCCCCCCGACGAGGCCACATAGGCATCTAGCTTGGACAGGGGAATTCCCACCCGCTTCTCCAGCACCGCCAGGATTTGCAGCAATCGATTGTACTCAATGCCCGTCGCTGTGCGGCGAGGGGAAGCGTAGCTTGTGGGACTCACCAGCGCCTGCAACTCCACTACCAGCGGACGGGTGCCTTCACAGGCGACGATGGTGGCAATACCGGGGACTTCCTCATCGCCATTGCCCATGAATAATTCCGAGGGATTTAAAACTTCCGTTAATCCCTGGTCCGCCATTTCAAAAATCCCTAACTCTTGGGTAGCCCCAAACCGATTTTTCACCGATCGCAATAACCGATGACTGGCAAAGCGATCGCCCTCAAAATACAGCACCGTATCCACCAGATGTTCTAAAACTTTGGGGCCGGCGATCGCCCCCTCTTTGGTAACATGGCCCACAATCAGCAAGGTGATATTGTCCCGCTTGGCTACGTGCATCAGGGCCGAAGTGCATTCCCGCACCTGAGCCACCGACCCCGGTGCCGAATTGAGAGAGGAGAAATAAAGCGCTTGAATACTGTCAATCACCGCCACTTGGGGCCGCAGGGCACCCAACTCCGTCAGAATGGTTTCCAAGTCCGTTTCCGGCAACACGTAAAAATCTTGGGGATTTCTCGCTTTCGCTTTGCTGGCAGATCTGCCGTCAGATTTACCTGATTTTTTCGCAGGCTTAGGCGCGGACTCTGCCATCTGGCCCACTCCCAACCGTTGGGCACGGAGTTTCACCTGTTGGCCCGATTCCTCCGCACAGACATAAAGGACCGTGTGCGATCGCCCCATCACATTCGCCACTTGCAGCAGCAGCGTAGACTTGCCGATACCGGGATCACCACCCACGAGAACCAGAGAACCAGGGACAATCCCACCACCGAGGACACGATCGAGTTCACCGTAGCCAGAAGAGAGACGAGTAAAGTTATGATCGGTGATTTCCGGTAGGGTTAACGCCGCTAGCGGTCGCGGTGCAGTCTCAGGCGCATCTGCCTGTTTTCGCAACAGTGCCGTCCGCGCTTCCCCAACCGTACCACTGGTTCCCTTGCTGGGCGTGTCTGGTAGCGTCTCCTCTACCAAAGAATTCCAGCTTCCACAAAAGGGACACTTGCCGAAGTACTGGCGAGAGGTAGCTCCACATTCGTTGCAGACGTATTGAGAACGGGCTTTGGCCATGAGTCAGTACAGGGGGTGAGAGAGTGAGATAGGCGATCGCTCAGGTCTAGTATCAATGGTATCGCCTGTTGACGCTACACTAAGACAAACGTAAATCATGCCTAAAGCTAGGTGGAGCGATGGTGTCAATATCCACTCAATATGTCACTCAGGAAGCGTTTGAGCAGCTTTGTGCTGAAGAGCGCGATCGCATGATGGAACGCACCGCTCAAGGAGAGATTATCGACGTGTCGCCCGTAGGCGGAAAAGGCAGCAGCCAGGAAGCTGACTTAATTACAGATGTTACCATTTGGAATCGGCAAACTAAACTCGGCAAAGTCTTTAGTTCCCAAGGTGCATTCAGATTACCCTTTGGCTCCACACGGGCGGCTGATGTGGCCTGGGTGCGGCAAGAGCGCTGGGATGCCTTGACCCTGGAACAGCAAATTCGCTTCCCTCCCATCTGCCCTGATTTTGTCATTGAATTGCGTTCTCAATCCGTTTCTAATAGTGGTGCAGTTAAACCCCAATCCCTGTCAGAGTTGCGAACCAAGATGACGGAATACGTAGCCAGTGGCCTACGATTAGGCTGGTTAATTAATCCCCCAGACCAGCAAGTTGAAATTTATCGGGTGGGGCAAGCGGTAGAGATAGTGGCGATGCCCACGATTTTGTCTGGAGAAGAGGTGCTGCCAGGGTTTGAACTCCGAGTTTGACCTTAAAACTGCAAACGGGTTACTGGAGTTGTTAGTCATCAGGATAAATTTTTCTCACAAACGTCCAAATTGATGCAGGCGATGTACCGCTCTGGTTTGGCTAAACCCAGAAGTCCAGCCACTATAATCAAAAAACTTGAGATGCCGTTAATGGAAGTAAGGGTTTGATATGACAACATTTATTCCTCGCCAAAATCGGCTGACGATCCCACCGTTGGAAAATGGCGATCGCCTGTCCCGCCCAGAATTTGAGCGCCGTTATGCCACCATGCCTAATGCCCCCAAAGCTGAACTCATTGAAGGAATCGTTTATATGGCTGCTGCCCTGAGATTTGAACCCCATGCCGAACCCCACGCCGACTTGATGGGCTGGCTCTGGACCTATAAAGTCATGACTCCGGGTGCCCGATTAGGTGATAACCCCACCGTTCGTCTTGACCAGAACAATGAGCCGCAGCCCGATATCATCTTGCGACTGGATGAATCGGTGGGTGGGCAATCCTCCCTCAGTGCTGATGGCTATGTGGAAGGTGGGCCAGAGTTGATTGCCGAAATTTCAGCGAGTACCGCTTCTCTTGATTTGGGGCCAAAGCGCCAAGTCTACGGTCGCAATGGCGTGCAAGAGTATCTGGTGTGGCGAGTGTTTGACCGACAGTTTGACTGGTACTATCTCCAAGGAAATGACTATGTGGCTTTAGAAAGTGACGAGCAGGGCATCCTCAAAAGTCAGGTATTTCCCGGATTGTGGTTGGATCGAGAGGCACTGATTGTGGGAAATATGCCCCAGGTGATGACGGTGTTGCAAGCAGGATTGGCCAGCCCTGAGCATCAGCAGTTCCTCACTAAACTACTGGCTTAAACGATTGGCCTAAAGGGTCCACACCAAGGGCTTGGAATACAATTCTTGGTTAAATTGGTTAAATGCCAAAGTTCTCACCAGATACTAGCCATTGGCAAACGAAAACCAGGCAACTCCGGCTCCCCACTCACTGACTCAGGATTGTCCAATACCTGGGGAACCTGACCGGGGCGATAAATATATACCTGGCGGTTCTGGCGATCGATCATCCAGCCCAGGATCGCACCATTGTCGATATATTCCTGCATTTTGGCCTTGAGCCGAGGCAACGTATCGCTGGCCGAGCGCAACTCAATCACAAAATCGGGACAAATGGGAGCAAAGGATGCTTGTTGTGCTGGAGTCAGACGGTTCCACCGTTCCAATTTGATCCAGGACGCATCGGGAGACCGTATTGCCCCGTTGGGCAATGTAAACCCCGCACTGGAGTCGAACCCTAACCCCGTGCCATCTTGCTCCGCCCAGATGCCGACTTGTACTGCAAGATTAAAGTTCCGGTTTCCGGTGTCAGAAAAAGCAGGGGGCATAACAATCACCTCTCCAGTGGCCGTGCGTTCAATCCGAAGTTCACGGTTGGCCAAACAAAACGCGACAAACTCCTCGTCACTCATGGGGGCGATCGCTGGCAACGAAATTGTCAGGGGCGTTGATGGGGTTTGAATATGTAAAGTTGTAGTCATCGATTGCCTCCTAGCCCACAAGGATGATAGTCACATTGTAGGCAGCTTCAAGTGCTTCGAGTCATCCCCTGATGTCCCCCAAGAGGCTTAACTCCGTCAATGCCTCACCTTAATACCTCACCTTAATGTGAGTTTAACCACCCACCCCAATGTGAGGAAATGGAAAAGAATCATGGAGTTAGTGTTTACATTCCTGGTAAATATACGTAGTTTTTCTTTCTCTATGATACAGTAATCTATACCAGCACAGGGATGTCAGCGACTAATCCGTGGAACTACTGAAGCGACTTTCAAGTCAGAGAACATTAAGGCAGAGGGAATTGGCCCTTGGGAGCCTTGGGAGACAGACATACTCCCTACAAATCCGAGTCAACCGTTCCTGAGTCGAAAATAGCTTACGATTGGCTCACGATTGTAAAATGTTCCGGCCATCATGGTGCGATCGCGAAGAATATTAAGTAGTTTCCGTGTTTTTACGTGTAGGGTACATCTGTTTCATGACATTTCTACGGTGTTTTAGGACTTCAGGGTACATCTTGACCTAGTATTTTTGCTTCATCACTGTTGTTATTATCTTTGGACTCATGCGGCGTAGTTCTTCTTCTAAAATTGCATATCTGGTTGAAACATTTCCTCAGCCTGTGAATTCACCCATTACCCAAGAAATCTTAGACCTTGAACATCGGGGAATTTCACTCCATATTTTTTCCCTACGGTTGCCCAATCAGCAATCCTCCTTTGCAGCAGCTCGGCAGGTACAGTCCCCTGTCACCTACATTCCGTCTATGCTCCCAAGCCATATTCCTGAAGATGAAGAGGAGTTGATGGGTGCCCATGTAGACTTGTTACGGTACAACTCTCAGGGCCATTTCAAGGCATTGGATGTTTATTTGAAGCGGCCTGAAGGCAAGCAACTGAACGAATTGCTCCAAGCGGGATATATGGCCCTGCAATTGCAACAGCAAGAGATTTTTCATATTCACACGGTTTGCGAATATATTCCTACTGCGACTGCTGAGCTAGTTCACCATATTTGTGGGGCAACCTTCAGCTTGACTGCTGCACAGCCTGATTTACACCAGATTGACCCCCAAATTCTGGCCCGTCGAATTACCCCAGCCACCTTTATTTTTACGGGTAATCATGACTATCGGAGTTACCTGCGAGAAATTTTGATGTCACCACCGCCTATCTATGTGGCCCCAGCGAATAAAGCGATCGCCTTTGCGGAGACCGGAGTGTTAGATGCACCATCGTCCCGCCAACTCTCCTCATCCTCGCGATAGGGCATGGAGAACCGTAGCAATTGAAAGCGTTCATTTTGACGGACGATGGGTTCAAGTTCAATCCCCAATCGTCCCGTCAGTCGGTGTTGCAGTTGGTAAGAAGGGTCGAATAAAAACACCTCACGGATGGGTTGGGCATTAACACGCCGGGGCAGGTTGAGCTGATCAGGCTGCTCGACTAGTAGCAAGGGAATCTCTGGCTTTAGTTGGGCGGTCAACACTAAGGTGTAGGTGGCAGAGGTATCGGTGATGACGAGGGGATTCGGACTCTGGTTAATCGCGGTGGCCATGACTGGGTAATAGACGGCTTTGTCGCTTTTGGTCCAATTGGTGGGTTGGGCCAAGTTGGTGCCGCCTGCGATCGCCCCACTCATCAACACACTCACCAGCATCGTCTGCCCTACCCCCCTGATCCATCGCGGCTTTTCCCAGCAAATGACGGCAGCGAGGGCATAAGCGATCGCCCACTGAAGCCCCAGATATGCTGGAATTAAATAGCGAATCCGAGTGGAGCTGGTGCTCCCTGTGACCAGATCCATGCCCATGAGCGGTAAGGCATTGACCCCAATCAATGCCAGAATTAAACCACTCACCCGCCAAGGCTGCGATCGCCAAAGATAGAAAACACTGGCCAGCACTGCGAACAACAGGAACGGATTGGCTCCAGCCAAATCATGATTGACCAGCACCCGACTAAGATTGCGTCCCCAAACATTGATTAAATAACCCACAGCGGGTTGGTGTTGGGTGGCCTCCACTACAGCCTGAATCTGACTAAATTGCCACAGAATCACCCCCACCCACGGCAAGAAAGCCAGAAAACTAAGGGCGATCGCCCTCCCCATCGGCACCAGCCCAGGTTGCAGGCTCATTGGCCGAGAGAGTGGGGGTGGGGGTTGTCGATGGGATAGCCACCACAACCCAGTGACATAGAAGATTTGAGCCACAACCACAGTAGCAAAGAGTAAATGGCTGTACCAGCCCACCACTAAAATCAGACCATAACCGATCCAACTGGCCAAAGTCCGGCAGCGAATCGCTCGCAGTAAACTCCAACAAGACAGCACTGTTACCAGACCCCACAAGCTGTACTCCCGTGATTCCTGGGCGTAGAGGATATGGAGGGGGGAGAGAGCAACAAAAGCCACCGCGATCGCGATGGTCGAGGTGGGGGCGATGGCAGCTCGCTTGGGATCAGTATCGCCAAGTTCTCGGCCCAGGGCGGCAATAGCGGGAAGCAATAAGATCCCAAAGAGAACGGAGAGCGATCGCATTCCCGCCACCGATTGGGGTATTCCTCGTATTTGCCCAAGCTGAATCCACCCACGCACCAGCAAATAGTATAGTGGCGGATGTTCCGGATGCTGGGCCAACGCGGCCAACACATCCCCCAGATCCCGGTCATCGTTTAAGGATTGGTAGGTATTGTACGCCGCTACGGTTTGGAGTTGGTTATTAAACTGAGTCGCCGTGATCTCTTCTTTGGTGTATCCAGCAATACGGGTAGCCGTATGCACTTCGTCCACCCAGTAGGCATGACTCCCTAGGTTAATGCTCCGAACAGCGATGCCCCAGCCAACAATGACGACCAACAGCCACAGGCTCCACCGTTTGCCCATTAAACGGCCTCTGACGTGGGGGAGTGGGTCACTTCGGCAAATTGAATCATATCCTGGCGCGGGTCTGCATAGGTGACTTTGAGATCGAGGCGATCGCCCAAAGGCACCGCTCGCTGGAATCGCACCACCATTTCCAGTCCCAGTTCTTCCAGCAACACGAGACCTAAATAGTCATGCTCCCTCAACCATCGCAGCATCAGGGCTTGCCAAATTTCTTCCCCTTGTCGCCGCAAATATTCCACGGCCCAATAGCGATTGGTCTGCCGTTCAATTAACACCGCTTCGTAAGCCGTATTGCTCACGACTTGCACCAGTTCTTGCAACTGATCCGCAGTGAAAGGCACCTCGTCTCCCCGCAAATGGGCCTTGATTTGAAAATGACAGAGCAAATCCGTGTAGCGACGAATCGGTGAGGTCGCTTGAGTGTAAGTGTCTAAGCCCAACCCCGCGTGGCGCAAAGGAGCTACCCCCATCTCACTACGGGACATACAGCGTCGAATCGCCGAAGCCCGCACTGGACCCGCCGGAAGCACCATCAGTTCGTCGTCGGGGGGTAATTCGGGCTGGGGTTGACCCCGAAAGGGCAAGGCCAAGTGATGAGTCTTGCCGTAATGTCCTGCCACCTCTCCCGTTAAAATCATCATTTCCGCCACCATTTGCCGGGAAATGGAATCTTCCAGCACTGTGATCGAAATATCGTCGTCGTTCACTTTGATCGAGGCTTCTGGCAAGCGAATGCTGACGGCTCCTTGAGCCAATCGCCATGCCTCCCGCCGTTTAGACCACTGATGCAGGGCTTCCAGTTCCGGTTCTGCCTGCACGCCCAATTGCAAGATTTCGTCCACGTCATCGTAGGTGAGACGATAGGTGGGCTTGATCAGACTGGGATGAATTTCGTAGTCGGCGATCGCCCCGTCCTCATCTAAAATCACCCCAAAGCTGAGGGCATGACACACCGTCCCTTGGACCAAACTCATGGGACCAGTGGCCAACTCTGGCGGAAACATGGGAATCATGCCCGTGGGCAAGTAAATGGTCGTGGCCCGTCGCCGAGCCTCTAGATCAATGGCATCGCCAATGCAAATCCACCGAGTCGGGTCGGCAATATGCACCCAAATGCGCTGGCGGCCATCCTCCAAGAATTCCACACTCAGGCCATCATCAATTTCGCGGGTGCTCTCATCGTCAATGGTGCTGACTTTGAGGTGGGTCAAGTCCAACCGCTGGGGATCCGGGTCAGTTATGGGGGTTTGCAGACAGGTTGCCGCCATCTCAGCCACTGCCGCTGGAAATTGGATGGGGACTTGATATTGCTTTAAGGATAGATTCTCATGGGGACTCCACAATTGCAGATCCACCAATAACTGAAAAGCAGAGGCTTGGGTTTTGGTGCGCCCCAACTCACTCAGCACATCATGAGCCGCCGCCTTGCCCGTGGCCTCATCTCCCAAGGTCGCCAACTTTTCTAAGGCACTGAGCCAGGGGCGATCGCTCTCCTGCCAGTCCACCCCTTCCCCTGCCAGCGCCGCCTCGATGCGCTGGTAGAAATCCTGGCGCGCCTGTAGCCGTTGTTGTTCCCGCTCAATTTGATGCTTGAGGTCGGCCACCTGAGTCGCGGATCGGGGTTCGTACTTCTCTCCTTTCTGCTTGAAGTAAATCTTGTCATCGACCAGTAAGCAGTAGGCTGCATAACAAAGGGCAGGGGATTGTTCAGAAAACAACAGCTCTGCCAGATCACGGGGGGCGATCGCCTCACCGTCCTCCACTAGTAACTCCCAGGCCACCTCTAAACTGGAGGGGTCCAGGTAAGACGTGGTTTCACTCAGGAACCCGTCAATCTCCTCGGAGGTGTACTGTTCCCCAGTGACGGTATAGGAAAATTGGCGAGGATGGAGGGTATGGGATTGGCCCCGCGCATCGATGACAACCCAATTTTTCTTGCCTTCGGGACGTTCGATGACCGCTAAACGGCGATCGCCATGCAGTCGAAATTCAACCAACGTTCCCTTTTCCATGAAAGTAACCAGGGTCTATCCATAACAGCGCGTATCCAACCAACGCAGGCACCAGGAGCAAAGCCATTGACTAGCGTCTGCTGACAGGCACAATCCCCGCTGGGAACTTATCTAAAGCTCTTATATCAAATTTCTGTACAAGTGTGATCACGTAATAATCACAAAATATAAACTCACAAAATATAAAAATGTACGTAGGCATCCGCCAGATATCTACATTGACAATTAGTAGATACGTACCATGAAGAAGTATCTACAATGAACCAGCTTGTGACAGAGATGGGTGAGGGGTCAACAACCTGTTTAATCTAAGGTGATTTCCGAGAAAAAATATACCGCTGTAGGGTGCTGTATAGCCCAAAGGGCATACCAGAAAAGCGCCAGCGTAACGCACCGCAGGTTGGTAATTTTTTACAAGAAAGGGCCTAAACAGTAGTGTTCCACCATCTCCCACCTCTGGGACTGGTCAGTCATAGAGATATCCTCTATCTTTATGCTTCGCGGTTAATAAAGGGAAGTAAAGCAAGAATCCGCGCACGTTTGACCGCAACGGTGAGACGACGCTGTTGCTTTGCCGTCAATCCAGTGATGCGGCGTGGCAAAATCTTGCCCCGCTCGGTAATAAACTTACGCAACAGATCAACATCCTTGTAGTCGATGGGTTCTTTGGGATTAATCGGAGAAACGCGACGACGATAATAACTCATGATTGGCTGAACTCTACTTAATGTCCTTAACTTCAGGGTTTTACTTAATTTCTTTGTGAACTGTATGGGCATTGCAATGGGTGCAAAACTTCTTCAGTTCCATGCGGCCAGTGGTATTCCGCCGATTCTTGGTTGTGGTATAGCGGGACACGCCGGGCGATCGCTTATTAGTGTTAGAACGACACTCAGTACATTCCAACGTGATGATGATTCGGACACCTTTGGCCATGGTTTCGATGATTTAGGATAAGGATTAGTAATGGCTACTGATAGCCAGACACAAATCCTAATTCTGCCATACTTTGTGGGTTAAATGCAATCCTTTGGAGTTGGGGCGTTGGGGCGTTGCTTGTAGGATGGGTTGCGCCAACTGTAACCATCGGGAGTTTTGGGGCGTTGAGGGGCTTGTAGGATGGGTTAGCGCCAGCGTAACCCATCACCGCCAATAGAGTTATGATCAGAGTTATAATCAAAAAAGCGCGTCAAGCCAAGAGAATCACGTGGGAGTTAATAGCTTCTTCTGGAGCGTGAGAATACCCTGGGCCAGGGCTTCAGCTTCGGCTTGGAGGTAGTCCAAAAATGTGCTGGCCACAACAGATAGCTTTTTGCCACTGAGGTGAACTACATACCATTTGCGCTCAATCGGAAATCCGTCTACATCCAGAATGGTCAAGTCGCTACTGTTGCCTTCTGGAGTGAGGGTGTGACACGAAAGCACCGATAGCCCTAAGCCCCCGGCGATCGCCTGTTTAATCGCCTCATTGCTCCCCAGTTCCAAGCGCACCCGCACATCAATTCCCTGCTTCGCAAACAATTCTTGAATTGCTTCGCGGGTTCCAGACCCAGACTCTCGCATGATAAACGGTTCCTCTGCAATTCGTTCCAGGGAAATATTCCGTTTGTGCGCTAGAGCGTGAGTTTTAGGTGCCATCACCACTAGGGGATTATCCAGGAATGGCTCGGCATCAATATCCAGGAGGTGATACGGTGGTTGGCTCATCACGTAAAGGTCGTCCTGGTTATTGCTCATTCGTTGGATGGCCTGCTCATGGTTCGTGACCACTAGCGACACATCAATGCCTGGATATTGCTGGCAAAATGGCCCCAACAGTCGAGGGAAAAAGTAAGTGGCCGTGGTAATGACCGCTAAGCGTAAGCGTCCCTGCTTCATCCCTTTTAGATCAGCCACCTGCATTTCGAGCTGATCCAGTTTTTCAAAAATATCTTGGCAAGTGGCGTACAGTTCACGCCCTGCATCGGTCAGATAAAGCCGTTTGCCCACTTGCTCAAACAACGGCAGGCCCAAGGCTTTCGTGAGCTGCTTCACCTGCATAGACACAGTTGGCTGAGTCAAAAATAGCTCCTCGGCGGCACGGGTAAAACTCCCATGACGAGCGGTCGCTTCAAAAACCTTGAATTGGTGCAAGGTTGCATGAATCACCTGTGTCCCTCCTTCTGTTTGGCCCGCTTTGACGGTTTAACTATAGAAAATATTCTATCATGAGTATTCCAACTAGTGATTTTATTCTATGAAAACATCTTGTAGGATAGACATACGGCAACTCTGATGAGTTCCCTTCCAGAACCAAAGTATTGTAGGGCTGATGCTTATTTTGATTTCAGGAATCACCTAAATTCCCAACCCTGAAGCAATCGGCTAAGACGCAGATAGTCCATCGGATCATCTGCGATCGCTCCGCTCATCCCTACAGTGCTTCTTTTTTTCAGACATCTCACCCCTTTGATCCAGTTGTTGCCTCGGAGGCCGTAGACTTGTTTCTCCGACCTGTATTGCGACTAATTTCCCGACTCGATCGCTGATACTCATGAACAATGGGGAGCCGTTCTACCTCGAATCCGGCCAATGCCGATTTAACATCATCCCCACTTGAAAGGTAGCGGGACAGAGCCAAGGCATCTTCAAAGCCAGAGGTCATTCCCCTGGCCCTGCTAGGGCTTTTGGCATGGGCAGCATCTCCAAGTAAAACCACTCGGCCTTGATGCAACGTGGGGAGCGGGTCCAAATCATAGGAAAAATTGGTGATAATTTGCTCAGGAGGTGTGGCTCCAATCACCGCCCTGGCTTCTGAGGGTAACTTAGCCAGTTCTTGCAGAGGCAGTGCAACGTCATCAGGCCGGGGACGGCCCGTTTCGGCGTCACTCTGGGTGTGTTCAGTGAAGAATCCCCAATGGGTATACCCATCCCCAAGATCAAAAAAGTTGGAGTAAATGCCTCGACTCCGGATGTACACGATAAACGTCCCATCTTGGCAAAATTGGTCGTCCATAACGATGCCACGCCAGACTAAATCCCCTAAGTAGTGGGTCTTACTGTCGGGAACCACAAACTCACGGACTCGAGAAAAAATCCCATCGCACCCAACCAAAACATCGCCTTGCCACTGCTGACCGTTGGTAAACTCAACGGTCACGCCCGTGGGAGTTTGTCTTAAATCGGCAAATTGGTGGTTAAAGTGAAAACGGATGTTACGCAGGGACTGATCCGTGAGATCCGCCAACAAGGTCTCTAAAATTGCTTTCCGGTGGATCAGCATGGACGGCAGTTCATCCGGTTCCAGGGTAACTGTTTCTGTGTTGACGACGGCCCCTTTCAGATTGCGAAATTCAAAGTGTTGGGCGGGACAGCCGGATTGAATGAGTTGCTGACAGATCTGGGGATTGCCTTGGGCCAGGGCATTCATGCCTGAGGTGACCAGCAAAATGCCACAGCCATCCGTGCGGGGCCGAGGTGCCTTTTCAAATAAATCGACCTGATATCCTTGACGAACGAGTAAGCTGGCGAGATAAACACCTGTAGAACCAGCGCCAATAATTCCGACACGGCAGTTGGTGGGGTCCATAATATCCAAGATCCTCTCGAATGTTGATTTCCAAATAGCAGAATAGAAGCTTAGGCTTGTAAGGTAGCAAATTTTTTATCCTAGGAAAGTTTGGGGCTTTAACCTGGTGTAGTCTTAACAACAAAATGATTGATCAATGATTGACTAACCCTTAAGGAATGCGATCGCCTCCCAGCATCTAGGTCAAAATACCCTACACTGGGAAAGCGCTATCTTGAGTTTGACGACGTGTTATGGCCTCTGAGCAGCAATCTGAGCAGCAATCTGAGCAGCAATTTGACCTTTTTGGAGCCGAGGGTGGAGCCGATGGGGCCGCGAGCTTGGCGGTAGACATTAATCCGGATGACATTCCCACCAGTGCCACGGTTCCGGTCCCATCGGGAACCTATAACGATCTAGAGTTGATGAAAACTCACTGCAATCAGTGTCAACGGTGTGGGCTAGCGCCGGGGCGGACCAATGCGGTGATTGGGCGGGGCAATCCCACTGCGGATGTGATGATCATTGGGGAAGGCCCAGGACAGCACGAAGACGAGCAGGGCTTACCGTTTGTGGGTCGATCGGGTCAGTTGCTCGATAAGATTTTAGAATCCGTCAGTTTCGATCTGAAAACTGATGTCTATATTTGCAATATTGTCAAATGCCGTCCTCCCGGCAATCGGGCACCCACCCAAGGGGAGATGGATGCCTGTCGGCCTTATTTGATGGAGCAAATCCGGGTGGTTGATCCCAAGGTGATCCTGCTGACGGGAGCTTCGTCGGTAAAGGGAGTTATCGGGGACAAACGAGGCATCACTAAGATTCGGGGGCAGTGGATTGAGTGGGAAGGACGCTGGTGTATGCCCATTTTCCATCCCGCCTATCTTTTGCGCAATCCGTCACGGGAGAAAGGGAAGCCTAAGTGGCTGATGTGGCAGGATATTCAGGCTGTGCGAGACCGGGTGCAGGAGTTGCGATCGCCATCCAGTTAGTCGGGTTTATTCTAAAACAAGGGCCAAGGCTGGAGCCAAAATAGTCCCAAGGCGAGCCGATCCAATGCCTGGAATTTATTGACCACAACAGGTGTCGCGCCCCTCGTGTGTTGTTTGCTGAGCTGACCCATGAGTATCCACCGCTTTTTGTCGCTCTCTATCTTGTCTGTACTCGCGATCGCTGGCGGACTATTTGTCGCTGACCGTCGCGTTGGACTGGATACCCACTCAGGGCTACAACCCATTCAGACTGGGGATGCCCTGCAATTGGGGGTGCTGTTAACCCACAAGTCTGCGCTGGTGGATCGCAACCAGATGATCATCAACGCTCTCTTCCGCCTACAGGATCGGGTCAACCAATGCGGTGGGGTCAACCAGGCCCCGGTATTTTGGTCCATGCAGATGCCCAAATCTGAGGGTATCGCTGACTCCCTAGTATTGGAATCCCTGGCCATGAAGGCCCTGGTGTGGCGGCAACGAGTCCACGGGGCGATCGCGGTCTTTACGGATTCTCCGGTCAGTCATGCCCTTGATAGTGATGCGCTGAACGTAGCCATCGAAGCGGAGATCCCGATTATCTCACCCATGAATAGTCAGTTCTTGGTCGCTCAAGCAGGACGGTTTGAGCCCTTTCGGCGCGATCGCCCCATTATCTCCACCCAACCCAGATATTGGGTGCGAACGATGCCCAGCGATCGCCAGCAACTCACGGCGATCGGTCAATGGCTCCAGCACCATGAGTGGACCCAAGTGATCACCGTCATTCCCAATACCCCCAGAGGCGATTATCTCGCCCGATTACTAGGGAATGGGATTACCAGCGCAGGCAACGAAGCAGCGGAAGTTAATGTGATCCGCTACAACCTTGAGGCTGTGGAAATTGGGGCGGCGGCGATCGAGCCAGAACCCTCACCAGACCATGACACCACTCCAGACAACCCTGACGGGACCGTCGCAGCAGGAGACCCAGGTGCCGCAGGCACAGACACTCATCCGAATGCTGATCCGAATGCTGGAGCCAACACTGCGGTAGAGCCTGATTCCCTAGTGGCCGTGATGGCTGAGATCAATGGCTTGCAGGAGACAAATTCAGCCAGGAGCAAGGTTGAGAAGGAGGTAGAGTGGTTGGCAACGTTTGATCCGGCAGGGTGGGTGGCACAACCGCCCGATGCGGTGGTGCTGAATCTCGATGCAGATTTATCCATTCCAGCCATCGTCACCTTCATGGAAGAGCTAACCGCGTGGGTTGATCCGTTCCAAGTTCCGATTATTTTGAGTAATGATGCGGATAGCCTTTGGCCCTTGTGGTCTGATCAGCAGGAAAGCGATCGCTCTGAACAGGCGACACCCCATCCCCTGGCGGGTTTGTACGGCATGACTCCCCATATTTCGGCCCTCGCTCGGCAACAAGTCCGCCGATATGGCCTCCCCACACCCGATTGGCGATCGCCCCCCAGCGTCTTCCATGCCTGGGATGGGGCAGCCCTGATGATGTTAGCCGCCGAGTCAGCCGGAATCAACGACCGCCAAGCGATCGAGTCGGCCCTCCGTTCAGTGGCCAATTCCCCCGGAACCGAAGTGACTGATGTTTGCCAAGGGTTAGCGTTACTGCGTATGGGGAAGGCAATCAACTATCAAGGGATCAGTGGCAATGTGACGATTGATCAGGGGGGAAATGGCAATCCAATTTCCCAGCTTGATCTGTGGCAGGTCGGAACAGAGGGCGATCGCCAACTCATCGAAACCTTTGACTGGTAACGATTCTAGTTCATTGCTCCCCAACTGAGCCATTGACCTCGGTAGAACAGTGTGTTAGTCATTGAGTCTGCACGATCGGCAGGGGGACAATTGTTATCCCTGTAGGGTCCGTGCAAGAGAGCGATCGCCCCCTTGGGTGGGCAGACTTTCAGATGGAAGCGAAATGCAAGCGAGATGGAAGAGAGAACATGGGTGACAGCACAAGAACCTCTGAGACTTGGGTGAAGGAATATGTTAATTCTTGGGATATTTACCAGCACCACGTCAAGCAGATATTGGCCTCTAAACAGACTGCGTATCAGAAGATGGCCATTGTCGAAACGGGATCGGGTGGCAAAGCCCTGGTTTTAGATGGTGATTGGCAGTCCTGCACAGATGACGAGTTTTTGTACCATGAACCCCTTGTGCATCCAGCGATGATTGCCCATCAGGCTCCGAAAACTGCATTAGTCTTGGGGGGCGGTGAAGGGGCCACAGTCCGCGAGATTTTGCGCTGGCAGACGATTGAGCGTGTCGTCATGGTGGACATTGATCAGGACGTTGTCGATGCTTGCCTGCAATACCTGCCAGAAATGCACCAAGGCGCATTTGAGGATGCCCGCGTGGAACTGGTCATTGGTGATGCTTTGGACTATTTGGCCCAGAACCAAGAACGTTGGGATATTATCATTTCTGATCTGACGGAACCGACGGAAAGCGGCCCTTCGTTTCGGTTATTTACCCGCGAATATTTTCAGCAAATTAAAGATAAGCTTGAACCGGGTGGTTTTTTTGTCCTGCAAGCGGGAACAACGGCGATCGCCGAACTGTCTCCCCATGCTTGCACGGTTAAGACCTTAGGAACGGTTTTCTCCGATGTCATTTCCTATTCCTCCGTGATTCCCTCCTATGGCGTACCGTGGGGGTTTGCCTTAGCCTCGGATACGCCGATTAACCCGCGTCCCGATCCCGAATCTATAGATGCATTGCTGGCAGCAAAAACGATAGGGGGATTTCGGTTTTTGGATGGCAGTGCCCTGTTAGGGCTGCTGCAAACCCCCCTTTACGTGCGGCAAGCGATCGCCTCTGCCGACCAGATTTACACGTTGCAAGCCCCTCCCAATCGAATGGTCAAAAGCATCGACTCAACCAGTTGACTGACCATTAACTCAATTGATCCGAGAGATAACCCTGGAGCCGATCCCATACCTGTTCAACTAGCTGGGGATGATCAGCGTTAAACCAATGGATCGATCGATCGGCTCGAAACCAGGTGCGCTGGCGTTTGGCAAACTGGCGGGTATGGCGCACGGTCAACTGTCGAGCCTGCTCTAGGGAACAATCTCCCGCCAAAAACTGCCCCACTTCCTGGTAGCCCAACGTTTGCATTAACGGCAACTCTGCTCCGTAAGTTTGGCACAACTGCTCTACTTCAGCGACAAAGCCCATTGCCAGCATTTGAGCTGTGCGCTGGGCAATGCGCTGTTCGAGAGCATCCATGTCGTGACAATCTAAGCCAATTTGGATCACGGGATAAGGTGGCGGATTTTCTCCCTGTTGAATGGTAATGGGGCGACCTGTCACATAAAACACCTCAAGGGCGCGTAAAGTTCGCACTTGATCGTTGGCATGAATGGCCGTGGCGGCAGCGGCATCGACCTGTTGCAAGAGTTGATAGGCATGGGGCTGCCCGAGAGCCTGGAGTTGCGATCGCAACTCCGCTTGAGGAGCAACCCGTGGGATTTTTAGCCCTCGAATCATCGACTTAATGTAGAGTCCGGTCCCGCCCACCAGTAAGGGAATTTGCCCTTGATCATGAAAATGACTGACCCACTCCTGGGTTTGGTCTTGATAATCCGCCAGAGTGAGGGTATTGGTGGGATCGCAAATATCGATCAGATAGTGGGGCACCTGAGCGCGATCGCTCAACGAGGGTTTAGCCGTTCCAATGTTGAACTCACGGTAGACCTGACGGGAATCTGCACCCAGAATCACCGTGTTGAGGCGTTGGGCCAGAACCATTGCTAAACCCGACTTGCCTGTCGCCGTGGGACCACAAATGACAATTAGAGGGAGCATGGTGAGGGATTGGGCAGCAAGTAGACTGGAGGTGCGATCGCCCTTCTAGCTAGCAGCATGGGCTTTCTTTTCCGCTTCTTCCCGCTCATGCTCCACCACAAACACATTGGAATAGAGATTGGCCGTAATCTGCTGCCCCTGCTGAGTCAGTTCTAGATACTTCAACCCATCTTTAACATAGGGATACACCCCATTCCAATAAAACTTGGGATAGTTATCGCGTAGATCGCCGGGATGTTTGTAGCCTAACTGCTCACTCACTCCGGTCTCAACAAACTCGTAGTACAGCGCCCCAATTTTCTTGAGATAGCGGGGGTCACTCAACTGACCAATTAAATCAGAAGCCCGGACTAGCCCTGGAAAGTTGGTTGTCGCCTGATGGTCCTCCGCTTTGGGCACAGGAAAGCGGGTGAGTTCAATATTAAATTTAACCTTTTCCGCATCAATGAGCGCATGGCCCCCAAATCGTTCATCAATAAATAACTTGGCCCGATCCACATGGTAAGGGGTCAGTCCGGCATCAGAGGCTCCAGGGGGCAGCGTCACCATTGTCTCTCCTTGTCCGGTGGCATATTTGCCGTCGTAATCCTTGCGGCAGACCCCTTTCACATAGCCAATGTCATGACACACCAAGGAAATAATAAAGTGGAGCCAGTCCTCACAGGACACTCCCCCTTCCCGAATGTGTTTCCCCCGCAGAATTTCTTGGCCCACCAAGGTAACGAGAATGGTGTGTTCGACATTGTGATACAGCGCATCACTATTGGCAATATTTTCTAGGGCCATCGAGCCAACCCAGCCAATAATGTCTTCGTAGTCGCTCTTCCAACCGCCGTAGGTCCGATGGTAGCCCTCCCGGAGTTTGGTAACGAAATCGTCGATGAGGAGTTCGGTCGCGTTAAACATTATGGATGCTCACCTGTACTACTGTGATCGATGACTGGGGGCTACGTACGGTTATGGTCTTGGCAAGAGCATCGCTCTTGTGAGAGGCGTTCATAGTGGTCCCTGGGCTACCCTGCAATAGCTAACCTCATTGTAAAGTCAACCTCGTCGGTTCTTCCAACCCTGTAACGAAACTCTAACGCATTCTCATGGACCCAGATGTGAGCGAAATCAGTTCTCAATCGGGAACATTACTGTGCCCGAAATTCATTCCCAGTGAACTGAACCATGCTCGGTGCGTTACGCTGGTGCTAACGGTACCCTACGAGGGAACTTTGTCCAAAAAATGAACTATGCTCGGTGCGTTACGCTGACGCTAACGGCACCCTACGAGGGGACTTTGTCCAAAGTTCAATGAACTATGCTCGGTGCGTTACGCTGGTGCTAACGGCACCCTACGAGGGGACTTTGTCAAAGTTCAATGATTAAAATCCTCATTGCTTAGCCTGCCCCTAAGGTGATAAGGGTCATGATGGCCATGGCGGCGATCGCCCCAATCATGGTGTTAATGATATTGACCACCTCGTTGGTGAGCCACTGGAATTTTTCCTGGATCGTGGCCCCAATCACGCTCTCGGCATTGGTGGCGATAAAGGCGGCGATCGCACAAATGAGAATGCCCAAGGGGGTGATTAAGCCCACAACCCAGGCTAGGAGGGCGATCGCCACTGAGGCCACCATTCCCGCCACCGTTCCTTCCAGACTCACTGCCCCTTCCGTTCCACGAGGCACAGGTTTGAGGGTGGTAATTAAAAAAGTGCGCTGGCCATAGGCTTTGCCCACCTCACTGGCGCTGGTATCCGAAAGCTTGGTGCTAAGACTGGCAACATAGCCCAGGGCTAGCAGGGAGGTCCACTGGGTTGCAGCCTCGTTGCCAGCTAGGCTCAAGAGCCAAATCCCCAAGGCACAGAGGGCGGCAGTGAGCGCTGAACCCCAGACATTCTCTGGACCCCGTGCGCCCGATCGCTTTTCGGCAATGCCTGCGGCTTCTTTTTCGGCCATGCCAATGCGGGTAACGGCGGAGCCAACGAGGAAGTAGAACAGAACCACGCTGTAGCCCTGCCAACTGAGGGTGGCCCAAATCAACACGCCCAGTGCCCAGGCGTGGAGAAGTCCGGCTGGGGTCAAGAGTTTCTTGGGGGCAAGGATTGCTACCCCTGCTAGGGCAGAGTTGAGAATTAACCCACCAAGCCAGGGATTAGAAAATGGGGTGTTGAGCATCAATCCGCCCAGAGGAGCAGCGAGGAAAACGGCTGGTAAAACGAAAGCCATGATTTAAAGCGGTGAAAGTTTACTTTAAGTAAACACTGTACTGGGGACAGCGGGAAAATATTTCCTCAGCGTAGTAAAGTGC
>JBFRWC010000525.1:0-2980 GCA_051439365.1 Leptolyngbyaceae cyanobacterium | reverse complement strand
CCCCCAGTGAAACCCAACTGAAACAGGCGATCCGGGATGCCCATGCGGAAGAATTTATTACCCAGTTATCAGAGGGACTGAATACCCGGATTGGGGAAAATGGAGCGCGGTTATCGGGGGGACAACGGCAACGGCTGGCGATCGCCCGTGCTCTGATTCGTAATCCCCGCATTCTGATTTTAGATGAAGCCACTGCCTCCCTGGATGCCGCCTCAGAGTCGCTGATTCAAGCTGCTTTGACCACACTGATGCGGGGACGCACGACCTTTGTTGTGGCCCACCGCCTATCCACCATTCACCGGGCCGATCGGATTGTGGTGCTGGAAAAAGGTCAGATTAAAGAAATGGGCAACCATCACCAACTCTTGCAGCAAAAGGGACTTTATGCGCAGCTTCATGAACTTCAAGTGGTGTGAGGCTGATTGACTGACAACACTGCCTACAACCTTATCCCTGCCTTGGGTCAGGAGACCTGACCCCTACATTGTCCCAATCCCTTGTAGGGGAGCGGTTTCCGCGCCCAAGCCCAAATTTTTGTCAGTCAACCAGGGTGTGAGGTGTTTCTCGGAAAATCAGGATTTTAGCTACGGGGTTTGGCGGTTGCGAATGGCGTTACTGAAGCCCACCACCACCAAAATGTTGGAGAGGGTGAGAAAGGCTTCAGCGCCACCATGGAGAAAATCCACATTGGCCAGGGTCTCGTGGTACACCGCTTCCGCATAAATTCCCACTGGAATCGTCACCGCTACAAACACGAGAGTGCCGTAGAAGCCGATGAGAGCAAGTCGGGGAGTTTCGGGGGTGCGGGTGAGGAACCAAAGAAATCCCAAATAGGGAAACAGTGAAGCAGCAAAGAGGGTTTCTTTTGACAGTAAGGTGCTTAAATTCAAACTTGTTAAATTCAAACTTTCCAGACTCAAACTCGCTACATTCAAACTTGCTACATTCAAGATCGCCATATTTAAACTCGCTACATCCATCAGCTTGAAGTCTCCTGGTTAAGATGATAAGACCGCCAAATCCACCAGCCAGCAGCGCACAGGGTCACATTGCCCACGAAGGTCATGGCCGCTTGGAGGACTACCAACCACTCCAAGGCAGGCAGGTTATCAAACAAGTGCCAGGTGCAGGCACACATGGCGCTAATCAGGGCGGGGAGCATCCCCAGGGAAAGGCTCCGCCATGCAGGTTTCTGAATTCGGTCGGCGTAGCTCCAGATGAGCCAGATGGCAACAATCCATTCAATCACACTGGACACGTGGATAATCCAAGTAGGAATCGATAGGGCGTTCATAGGGCGTTCATGGGTAACAGATGGGTTGGCTTGTCTCTAAACTATTATGAGCCGATCGGGCTACCGTGGTGGTGGGTGAGATACCAGCGATCGCCCATCTTCTCGAAAATATTGGTGGCCATCGACCGCGCCTCGAATCGTCGTCCCTGGAGTACCTGCATTACTTTTTCGACGACCACCACGTAGGCGATCGCCCCCTGTACTTCAGTCGCCACCATCTCTACGTCAACTTCTAGGTATTGGGTGTTGGCAAAAATTTGTTGCCACGATTCCCGAACATCCACCCATCCTTTCAGCGCCGATCGCCCTGGATGGATACACAACGTCCCCGTGCCGTGGGACCAGATTGCTGCCATTGCGTCTAGGTCTTTCTTTTCAAAGGCTCGATAGAAGGATTGGTTGGTGCTCTGAACCTCTTGAATGTCGGTCATTGCATTTTTTGTATGAGGGTAAAGTGCAGTCATGTCAACGTGATTAGGACTGCTCTACCATACCAAGATTTGTCGATCATGGCTGTCAGTTTGGCCACTATCGGTTTGGCCACTATCGGTTTGGCCACTGCCAGTTCATCACACGGGCAAATCCCTAGCAAGGTTATCCTATTCGCGGTATCAAGGAGAGCAAAGCGCTCAAAATCAGGATGAACATTGGCAATGCATATCAACGATCTATCCGCTTCAGAGTATGGTAAGTGAAGAGCGATTCGCGGCGATCTAAAGAGTAGGGGCGGGGGCTAACATTTGAGATGACGATTGAAACAACTATCACTGCTCAAGGACAACACCAGCACAATCAGGGGGATTCGGAAACCACCAGCCAGCTCAATGGCCTGAAGGCCCAACCCCCTTGGACGATTGAAGATAGCGAAGACCTCTACCAAATCCAGGGGTGGGGGGAACCCTATTTTTCCATTAACGCCATCGGCCATGTTACGGTGTCGCCCAAGGGCGATCGCGGCGGCTCATTGGACCTGTTTTCATTAGTGGAGTCCCTCAGAGAACGCCAGTTGGAATTGCCGTTATTGATCCGCTTTCCGGACATTCTAGAAGATCGAGTCGAACGGCTCAATGCCTGTTTTGCTAAAGCGATCGCCCGCTACAACTATCCCGGCTCCTATCAAGGGGTCTTCCCGATCAAATGTAATCAGCAACGACATTTGGTGGAAGATCTGGTCAACTTTGGCACGTCCCACCAGTTTGGCTTGGAAGCAGGCTCAAAACCCGAGTTAATGATTGCCTTAGCGACCTTGAATACCCCCGGAGCATTACTAATTTGCAATGGCTACAAAGACCACGACTATATTGAAACGGCGTTGTTAGCGCAACGGTTAGGGCACAAATGTTTGATTGTTCTGGAGCAACCCTCAGAATTAGAAGTCGTACTGGCCATGAGTCAGCGCCTGGACATTCCGCCGCTGGTGGGAGTGCGAGTACGCCTGAGCGTCAAAGGGAGTGGGCGCTGGGCCGAAACAACGGGCGATCGCGCCAAGTTTGGTCTCACGATTCCCGAAATTATTGCCGTGATCGATCAACTGAAGTCAAGGGACTGTCTGGAAGCTCTCCAATTGCTGCATTTTCACATCGGTTCGCAAATTTCCTCCATTGGCCTGATCAAAGAGGCTTTGCGGGAAGCCAGTCGCATTTATGTGGAATTGGTGAAACTGGGGGCCAATATGCGTTACCTAGA
>JBFRWC010000524.1:0-6799 GCA_051439365.1 Leptolyngbyaceae cyanobacterium | reverse complement strand
TCTCCTGTTTCTCTCAGCGGATAAAGGATATAGTCGCTTGCAAGATTTATGTAATCGGCCCCGGCCCCGGCTCACGCGCCACGGTCACGGCTTTTCCCTGATGGTCAACTACCACGCCATCGGTCAGTATGCGGAAAAGCTGGGGGGCACCTGGCTGACCGCACCTCATCATCACACCAGCATCAATATCAACGGGTTTCTTTTTGGCACCACCGACCAACCCTTTGACCAAACCCAGCAAGCCTACGCGGAATACATCATTCACGGTGGCCCCGATGATTTTTTTGCCCTCAAAAAGGCGATCGAGCCCCATTACGAGGCATTTACCGTACCGCAGCTCTTGGCCTACCTGCGACGTAGCCACTGGGATTTCAATATTTTTCTGGGTTGCTTTCCAGCGCTAATGGAACAACTGAATGACGCACCTGAAACCCTGCGACCCGATGTTTATCAAGCCGTTCAGCAAGTTTGGGCCAACTACTTCCCCATTCAAGAAAAACGGGATCTCGCCTTTCTGCTGGGGATGGTGTTGTATGGAATCGATTATTTCCCGGAGGCGTTGGAGTATCTGCAAAAATCCCGTGACTTATATGGTAATGATCCCAGCATGTTATACAACATGGCCATGTGCCATTATCGGCTGCGCCAGCTTGAACCGGCCCTAGATTTTATTCAGCAAACTCTAGCGGTTGACCCAGGCTTTGAATCGGCAAAGGTCAAACGGATTCAGTGGGAAATGGAGTTGAGACAACGTTCTTAGCGATCGCCATAGGTCCATGCGTCCATGCGATCGCCCTGATCGCCCTCTTCAAACATTAGAGAAAGGCGATCGCATGGTGATGAAATTAGGAGAATCAACCCAGAGGCGCTTTAGCTTACAACCACAGTTGGGGTAAGAAGCTTTCCCCCCACTCCCGCAGCATCTGATTCAGTTGCCGACCGATCTGGATGTGGGGTTCGTCTGGCTCAATGGGGATGATGGGAGCAGCAGTGCCGTAATTGAGGTGGGCGATCGCCCGGTTTGCGGCTTCCAATCCTGTTACATAGGCTTTTTCCTGGGACCAAGAGCCGTGATCAGTGATAATCCAGTCGCCGCTCATCAATAAATTTGGAACGGGCGTGGTGACAGGGAGCATGAATTGACGACTACCGGGAGAAAAGTGAGTCACGGCGCTGGGTAAGCGGATAATACTGTGATCCACCACGGTGGCATCTTGGAACCCTGGCACACAGACCGCTAAATCCTGCTGTACTTTGGTGAGAATATCCTCATCGGTCATGGATAAGAGCTGGTTCGCGTGGTAGAAGTCTACCTCGATGACGCTGCCATCGTGCGCTCGCCATTCATCATGAAGGGTGTTCAAATCAAAGAAGGTCCAGCCTGTGGTGTTGTCAAAGCCGAAACAGGCATTGGAAGGCAGTGGTACTCTGACTTTGCGATCGAACCATAACCGAGTGGCCAATGCATCCACTGCACCAAGGTTGGCTAATTGGCAGAATTCAGGATAGCGTTGCAAGCTGGGACTACTGGCGACAATTTTTTTCATCCCGGTTACGCCCACCGCAAAGATCACTGCATCGGCCTCAAACCGCTCGTCACCGCACACCACCCCAGTGGCGGCAGGAGTACCATCAGCAGCGATATCCACCACTACATCCGTCACCCGCTTCTGGGTCAGCACGTTTCCACCCAACTGCTGAATTTTCTCGACCCAAGGCTGAAAAATCACCTCACCCACGGTCCCCCGACACCAGACCACATCAAAGTCGGGCTGGTGGGCCAGGATGAAGTAGTAAAGCATGCCCAAGGTAGCGGCGGCAGAACACTGCTCACCAGGGGCAAACAGACCCACCAGGAGCATGGCTTCAAAGGCTTCTTTGTAAAGCCGAGCAGACACGCCGTATTGTTTGAACAGTTCCCGTGCAGTAACCAGATCGTAGCGGTTCCAAGCATCATCGGAGTTGTCGAAATCCAGAAGGCTATAGAGCAGTGCTAAGGCCGAGAGGCGATCGCTCAACGGCAGTCGCTTAAATTTGGTGTAGAGAAAAGTGCCCAATGGTGTGGGCAACAACGGTTCATTCTGGAAAATGGGAGATTCCACTTCCAATCCAGCGGGGGAATATTGGGACGATCGGGTCCAGTCGGTGAAGGGTGACAAGCCTAACTCATCCATCAGACCGAAAATATTACGGTAAGGGTACCAAAACCCATGAATCCCAGCCTCGACCGATCGCCCCTGTGCTGTTTTCCAGCCTGCGACTAAGCCTCCCGCCTGTCCTCCGGCTTCTAACAGCGTTACGTCATAGCCCTGTTTGGCTAGGTGGTAGGTCGCTCCCAAGCCAGCCCATCCGGCTCCAACGACGACAACACGGGGGCGAGGGGTAGTTTCCTGCATAATCACTCCTGAACTGACTTCTCTCCGGATTTGAATCGTCTTAAGGTTTTAGAGTGAACATCAAACCACTGCTTGGGCGGTAGATGCCGAAGTCTCTACGGTCCAAGGTCAGCACCAGATTAAGGTTGTATCGTTCGGCAATGGTCATTACCGAAGCATCCACAAAATCAATCCGGCTGTCTTGATACTGTTCCAAAATCCCTGCAATACCTTCTACATCTTCATCCAATAGTGATTCTAGTTGAAATCGGCTTGCCGTGAGAGACTTGAGAAATCTAATCAGCACTAACGCTCCAGCATCACGGCTCAGCAAATAAGCAACCTCTGCTAAAACAGTTTGCGGCAGCAGAATAGTCCCTTGCTCCGCATATGTCCTGATTGCTGTGGGATGGGCGGAGTCCTTGCTATTCACCAGGGCAACAACAAAACTGGTATCCGCTACTGCCGTTATTCCTTGCATGTCCATCCAGAACCCGGCTTAATTTCTTGAAGCAGAATCTCTTCATCCCGCTGTGAAAGATCCGGGGAGCCTTCATACAAGCCGACAATCGGGTCATCTTCCACGCTCAAGAATGGCTCCTGATGGCTTTTCTGCGCTTCAACATATTGATGCACCGCTTCACTCAGCACTGTTTCTAACGACTTTTGCTGCTGGTTTGACAGTGCGAGTAATTGTGCCAGAACTTCAGGATTCGGAGTCCAATTGAGGGTAATCTCCAGCATAGTGATGAACTCAAAGTTGGGAAGGACGATTGCAGACAGTGGTGTATGCCTACAAGTTTACAGTTTAAGCATTACTCTTGCCTGGTGCCCTGTTCGATCGACTTCGGCAGGTCAAACGTCTCCGGAGATGCTTCAGATGTAGGGCGATCGACGAAGGCATAAAATGCTGATTACCATCAGGGTGAGCAATAACATAAGCCCTGATCTGGCTCTTCGCGGACAATGCAATTGTACTGTAAAGTCGCTCTGAAAGGACGGGGCTTGTATCCCATTATTTTTAGTCAGTTCTGCAAACGCCGTATAATGCCTTCATTGAACCGATGGTAGTGCGATCGCAGTGACCTATGACTATTGACCCCAGCTCTGAGCGGCTTGATGCGGTGCCTTTGCTCCACATTGATCAGTTGAATTTGGCCTATCCTCCATCAGCGCGATCGCCCCAGCCAGGAGGAGATCAGGAGATGGGAGAGCAGATTACTTGGGCAGTGGAAGGGGTGAGTTTTTCGCTCCAGCGGGGGGAGCGCCTGGGTTTGGTGGGGGAATCGGGCTGTGGCAAGTCTACCTTGGGACGGGCAATTCTCCAGTTGTTGCCCTCTGGATCAGTGGTTCAGGGCAACGTGACGATGGATGGGCAGGCAGTACTAGGGCTATCGGATGAAGCGTTGCGCCACTTTCGAGGGGAGTCGGTGGCGTTGATTTTCCAAGATCCCATGACTCGCTTGGACCCGTTGATGACCATTGGCGATCATTGTCTGGAGACCTTGCAAGCTCACCGTCCGAGTATGACTCGTCAAGCGGCGAAGGAGTGGGCGATCGCCACTCTCGACGCGGTCAGTATTCCCGCCAGTCGCTGGTCCCAGTATCCCCACGAGTTTAGTGGCGGTATGAGGCAACGGGTGGCGATCGCCCTGGCCCTGTTGCTAGAGCCGAAGCTGATTGTGGCGGACGAGCCGACGACGAGTTTAGATGTCACCATTTCTGCTCAGATTTTGCAAGAACTGACCCGGTTGTGTGACGAGCGGGAGATGGCCTTGATTCTGATTTCCCATGATCTGGCCTTGGTGGGGGAATATTGCGATCGCATTGCGGTGATGTACGAAGGCAAACTGGTGGAACTGGGGCCATCGACGACGGTGTTGACCAGGCCGAGTCATGGATATACGCGATCGCTCTTGGCGGCGGCGCAGGAGTTGCAGCAGGGTGCCTGTGAAGAGAGTGATGGAGTGGTGAGTGATGGGGTGGTGAGTGATGGAGTGGTGAGTGATGGAGTGATGGGGAACCGGGTACCGTTGTTGCGGGTGGAGCGATTGCGGCAATATTACACCCTGGAACAGAATATTTTGGCGCGATGGTTCACGGGGGCAACAACTCGAACGATTAAGGCGGTGGATGATGTCAGTTTTGAGCTGCATCCGGGGGAAATTCTAGGGCTGGTGGGAGAGTCGGGGTGCGGTAAGAGTACGTTGTCGCGGACGATTTTGCAGTTGGTGCGCCCAACAGCAGGACGGGTGGAATTTCTGGGGCAGGATTTGGCCCGTCTGTCCCGTGGCGAGTTACAGCAGCAGCGGCGACAAATCCAAATGATTTTTCAAGATCCCCATGCCTGTTTGAATCCGTTGATGACGGTGGGGCAGGGCATTGCTGACCCGTTACGCATTCATCAGTTGGCCACGCCAGGGAAGGCAAGGCTACAGGTGTTGGCCATGTTGGAGCGGGTAGGATTGACTCCGGTGGAGACCTACTATCATCGCTATCCAGGGGAGTTGTCGGGAGGACAACAGCAGCGGGTGGCGATCGCCCGTGCCCTGATCACGCGGCCCAAGCTGCTGATTTGCGATGAGCCAGTGAGTATGCTGGATGCCAGCGTCCAAGCTCAGGTTCTCAGTTTGATGCTGGAGTTGAAATCCGAGTTTGACCTCACCTATCTATTTATTACCCATGATCTTTGGGTGGCGAGGTTTCTGTGCGATCGCATCGCTGTGATGAATAGCGGCCAAATCGTAGAAATGGGGTCCACGAGGGAATTATTTACCCAGGCCCAGCACCCCTATACCAAAATGTTGCTGGGAGCCGCCCCTCATTTACCATTATTTACGCCATCCACATAAAGAATTCATATAAGATCGGCTACAATCAGTCAAGCTCCTACGATGGGTTTGTTGCACCTACATCATCCCCCCTGCCCGATACTGTTGTCCTTGTTCCCTCTAGTTTTCACCCCTTTGCAATGCAACATGCATCCGTTATTGGCCTAGGAAAATCCGGTATTGCTGCCGCAAGATTACTCCATCAGCAAGGCTGGTCTGTTCAGATGAGCGATCGCAACCAATCCCCTAACCTCATCGACCTCCAGCAGCAACTCGGGAGTGAAGGGATTACGGTCCACCTCGGTCACCACTTTGATCCAGATGTGACGCAGATGCAGCGGATTGTGGTCAGTCCAGGGGTGCCTTGGGATCTGCCCGCCTTGGTCAAGGCTAGGGCGTTGGGTATTGAGACAATGGGAGAGATGGAACTGGCATGGCGATCGCTCCAAGCCTCTGCCCAGACTGTTCCTTGGATTGGGATCACAGGCACCAACGGCAAGACCACCGTCACCTCCCTGATTGCCGCTATCTTCAAAACCGCTGGCCTTCAGGCTCCCGCCTGTGGCAACATTGGTTATGCTGCCTGTGATCTAGTGCTTGAGCAAGATTCAACCCGTTCCCTCGACTGGGTAATCGCTGAAGTGAGTAGCTACCAAATTGAAGCCGCCAGTACCCTGGCCCCCAAAATTGCCCTGTGGACCACATTTACCCCCGATCACCTCAACCGCCACAAAACCCTAGAAAATTACTTCACGATTAAAGCTCAACTGTTAGATCGCGCCGAGTGTCAGATTATCAACGGTGATGATCCCTATTTGCAGCACAGTGGCCCGATTCAGTGGCCGAGCGCTTACTGGACCAGTGTGAAGGGCAAGGATGGCTTAGTGGGACCAGCGAATCAGGGCGCTTACATTGAATCTGACTGGGTGTGGTGGGGGGATGACCCGATTGTAGCAGTAGATGCCCTGAAGATGGTGGGGGATCACAATCGCCAAAATCTACTGATGGCGGTGGCGGCGGCCCGGTTGGCCGGTATTGAAAAAGGTGCGATCGCCCATGCTGTCGCCACTTTCCCTGGGGTACCCCATCGGTTGGAGCACGTTTGCACCTGGAACGGAATTGATTTTATCAATGACAGCAAGGCTACCAACTACGATGCCGCTGAGGTGGGACTGCGAGCAGTGGGTAAACCCGTGGTCCTCATTGCCGGGGGGGAGGCTAAATCCGGAGATGACACCGGCTGGATTAAAGCAATTCGCTCAAAAGTGTCTACGGTCTTACTCATTGGCGATGCTTCGGAGGCATTTGCCCAACGGCTAACCGACGATGGCTATCTTGCCTTTGAACAGGTAGAAACCCTGGATAACGCGGTCCCCCGTGCAGCCGCCTTGGCCTCCGAACAGGGGGCAAAGGTGGTGCTGTTATCCCCTGCTTGTGCCAGCTTTGATCAATATCCTAATTTTGAAGCCAGGGGAGATGATTTTCGGCAGACTTGCCTGACTTACTTTGGCAAAGGTTAGGGGGTGCCCCCTCGCTCCTGCTTTTGTCGCGCTAATTTTGCCGGAACTTGATTGAGACTTTTAAGTTCAATAG
>JBFRWC010000523.1:0-6985 GCA_051439365.1 Leptolyngbyaceae cyanobacterium | reverse complement strand
TTTTTTTTTTTTTTTTTTTTGGGTGCCTCCCCCCCGCGCGCGGGGTGTTCCAGCCACCAAAATTAAATGGCAATCAGCTTAGGAGAACTGGAGATAGGAGAACTGGAAATCAGAGAACTGGGTGTGTGAGGAGACTCTTTTGTCCGATACATTGGACAGAAGAGGACACTATTCTGTCCGACCAAAAAGCCGACTATTCACCCGCATAGAGCGCCTATGCATGGATGAATGGGCCGGCGAATTAAGCGAATGACTTTTTAAAACTGGGACCGCACAACTCTTTGGCGGCTAGCGGCGAGTCCGACGCTCTTCCCGCTTTTCTCGGTATTGGCGACGGCGATCGCGCCAATCAACAATGGTTAAATAGCCCACGCCAACTGTCACAGCGATTAGCAACCCAAACGCTAGCGTTGCTAAAGCACTGAGGGGCGTTATCTCAATACTCATGGTGATTCTATATACTCAGTGACTCGGTGTTCTGAAACACTGGCCTAATATTAGAAACCATTCCTCGCCCAAACCACCATAGAAATGGAGAAAGTAAATAAAACTAATAGGGCAACCCAACCAAATGTCAAAATGTCCATAACGTTTGAATCTAAACCTTGGTATGTCACAACATCAATGCTCTCTATCATAGGTCAAAGTGTGGGCGAGGAAAATAGCTTAGCCCAAGATTACTCTTGTTGGGGTAGCATGGGGAGCGATCGCTCCCATCGCGAAAGTCGCACTGTCGCATATGGCCCTCAACTCTCCAGTGAAAGCAGAAACGTTTTTGCAGGGGCGAGACGTACCTCCACAAAAACGTTCTAATCCACATGGCGATCGCCATATCACTCCTGGACTAAGATTTCAACTGGGAGGAGTTTCTACGACAGCTTGGGGATTACACCTTGGACGTATTGCTAAACGCTTCACCAACTTTGAAACTGGGGGCATCCTCCAGTTGCTTCAGGGTAGACCGCGTAATCAGCTTACCCTCTTCCACCAAGGTTTGACCCGTAATCGGGTGCAACATATTTTGCTCAGCCCGTCGCCCAACCAACGCTTCAATATCCTGAAGTGAATTGACGTACATACCAGGCGGCAGCTCAACAACAACACCCTCGGCTTGAACCCTTGCCTGACAGGCTAAACGAGAATTTGGCTTACAGGAGGTAATAACCTCAAGGGTCCGCTGTTCTCGACGAGCAATTGGGGTGAGAGAATCCATTCCGTCCTTAATATAGATGTGACACGTGGCACACATGCCGCGACCGCCACATTCTTTCAAGACATCCAAGTCTTTATTTAATAGGACAGAGAGCAAATGTCCGTTGGTTTCAATGCTAGATTCTTGGCCAATGGGTTCTAATCTAATGACTTTAGCCATATTACTGATCCTTAAGTATCGTAGATAACGGTTTACAGCGACGGAAAGCAGGAAGGTGGAGGGAGTTGAGCCTTACGTATGGAACGTGTCGGTCCAACAGTTAGGGATGGTCGTGGTTTAGCCTCAGGATAGGCATCTATACGGAAGAGCGCGACTTAGTACAGGACGGTTTGAATAAACATTAACAGACTTGAACCTGAACGATATCAGTCCTCAATCCCTGTTGGACCGTATGAGCACTAGTCAGGTTCATGAAGTTCATGAAATGCGCTGCTTTAACACAGCTTACCCATATTCGGTTGTCCTAATTCATGTTTGCGTAAAAAGAAGTTTTTTCTGGTGGTTGTCTAATTCACCATGGACCAGTAGTTTTGGGAAATCTCGAATGATGCGGGCACAGCGTTGAATAAAGGTCTTGACCCACTCCCGCAGCCATTTTTGCTGTTCTTGGCTTAGGGGTTTCGTTCGTTCTATCTGGGCCGTATCGGCGATGACCAACTTCCCGGAGGCGTTGATGTCAAAGTTGCCGAGCCATTCTAAGGGTGGACGACTGGATTTCCAGTAATTGATAACCATGGTCTTGCCAAGATAGTCCGTGGATAAATGTAGCAGGGCATTAATGGCGGCTAAAAAGTCATCGATTGAGACTTCGGCGGCAGTGGGTGGAGGTGGAGCGGCTTTGCCATTACGACTGGGAGCGGGCGGGGAGCTTGTGGGTGCGGGTGTGGTTGGCGGACGAGTGGCAGGTTGAGACGAGAGTGTGGGGTTGGGGTTATTTGTAGGGGTGGAAGGGCGAGTCGTTTGTTGCCGGATACTGCTGATGGCCGTTTGTCCGGCCAGTAGCTGGAAGTTGGCGATCGCCTTGTTCCCATCTCGATGGAGCTCAACTTTCAGTAAGTTGAGGCTTTGATGATAGGCCCCATGTTCCAAGTCGTTGGAGGCCAGAACCAAGAGGATGAGGTTCTTTGAGAGTTTATGGACATAGACTTGGCGGCCACCAAATTGAAATTGAAAAAATTGGTAGGATACCGGAGTGGTTTCAATAACCTGCTGAATTCCCTGGGCGAGGGCTTGCTTCTGCTGAAAGTTTAATCCTTGATCAACACCACAAAAAAAGGGACGCGATCGCCCATCGACAAGGGCTAATCCCTCAATACCAGGTAGGTTCAGAAAGCCTTTGATAACTTCCTGCTTCATAGGATACTTAAGTCTCGTAACGGGTCAGTGGAGTTGAGCGGTGGAAATAGTAGAAAACACGATGCTCCAATGGAGTCTAGTTTTAAGATGCCCCTGTCATAGTGAAATAATATCAACCCTGGCCCAGTTGGTAACTGGAGTTTTCCCGTAAAGTAGAGGATGTTTTCTATCTGGCACTAGGTATTTACGAGTTAGAGCCATGAGTCGAGGGAATGGATCGGCCCTATGATTGAAATGATGGGCGCTAACGGCGATCGCGACTCCGGTTTACGACCCCACTTGCGGCGATCGCGTGCAGCCTCATTCGAGTTGCAGCAGCAATACCGTTACAAAATTCATGATTCTTATAATCCAATGTAACAAAATTTATTTAGAGTCAGATAGGGCATCGTCTGGTGTATTTATCCATACGGGCTATTTCACTTATCGGTTTGGAACTTATGTCTGACCTCCCATTTACCTTAGATCAACTGCGGATTCTGAGAGCAATATCAGCGGAAGGAAGCTTTAAGCGAGCTGCGGATAGTCTCTATGTGTCTCAGCCTGCGGTCAGTTTGCAGGTGCAAAACCTGGAACGCCAGCTTGATGTGCCTCTCTTTGATCGAGGGGGCCGACGGGCACAGTTGACCGAGGCGGGTCATCTGCTCCTGGAATATGGCGATCGCATTCTCTCCCTGTGCCAAGAAACCTGCCGAGCCATCGAGGATCTGCAAAATCTTCAAGGAGGTACCTTGATTGTCGGGGCTAGTCAAACCACTGGGACTTACTTACTGCCTCGAATGATTGGTCGCTTTCGTCAGCAGTACCCTGATGTCGCAGTACAACTCCATGTCCATTCCACCCGTCGTACGGCTTGGAGTGTGGCCAATGGCCAAATTGACTTAGCGATTATTGGTGGTGAGATCCCCCCCGAACTGCAAGATTCGTTAAAAGTGATTCCCTATGCTGAAGATGAACTGGCACTGATTTTGCCCGCTTTTCATCCCCTTGCCCGTGTGATGACCGTACAAAAGGATGACTTGTACAAGCTCCAGTTTATTGCCCTAGACTCTCAATCCACCATTCGTAAAGTGATTGATCAGGTGCTGACCCGCAGTGGCATTGAAACCCGGCGGCTCAAAATTGAAATGGAACTGAATTCGATTGAAGCGATTAAAAATGCCGTGCAGTCCGGATTGGGCGCTTCCTTTGTTTCGATTTCGGCCATCGAAAAAGAACTACAAATGGGGGTGTTGCATCGGGCTAAAATCGATGGAGTCGTGGTGAACCGGACCTTGGCTGTGGTGATTAACCCCAATCGTTATCGTTCCAAAGCGGCTGAAGCCTTTATGAAAGAGGTTTTACCCCAGTTTTCCGCATCCCCATCCCCTGAGAACCCAGACAAAACGAGCCATAATCGAGTGTCTTCTGTTGCCCCTGCCATCAATCCCCCTAAAGTTTAGAGGACAAGGTAAACGGTTAACAGATTAAAGGATCATAGGATTTGTCGCGGCAACGGGAGGAGCAGGGATAATATAAGGAACGACAATATTTTTGAGTAATATGAAGACTCACTGCACTCGTTTCGGTTGCCTCCGTCCGACCAATACCTTTGCGGATCTGGATGACCGGAAAGTGCTGAAGACAGTGCAACAAAAGTATTGTACGACCTGTGGAATGCCACAAATTTTGGGGGGTCGTTACATTCCACTGAAGCTTTTGGGCCAGGGGGGATTCGGGGCTGCTTTTTTGGCGGTGGATCGCTACACTCCCAAAATGCGCAAGTGTGTGGTGAAGCAGTTTCAGCCTTCTGGTGATTTACAGCCCGACCAACTCAAAATTGCTCAGGATCTGTTTGACCGGGAAGCGGAAGCTTTGGAAGATTTAGGCAATCGCCATCCCCAAATTCCCAATTTGTATGCCTTTTTTGAACTCCATGTTCCCAGCAGCACGGGCGGGAATCCGGAGGACTATTTTTATCTGGTGCAAGAGTTTATTGATGGCGAGAATATGGAGGAGATTCTGGCTCAGCGGGGGACGCTGCCTGAGGCGGAGGTCGCGGAAATGATGAAGGCGGTCCTCAATGTCCTCAGCTTTGTTCACAAACATGATGCGATTCACCGGGATATCAAGCCGTCTAATATTATGCGATCGCGCCAAGGTCGAATTTACCTGCTGGATTTTGGTGCAGTCAAACAAATTACCACCGGACAAGGAGCGAAAGCGGGACAACAGCGCTCTACAGGCATCTATTCCATGGGATTTGCTCCCCCAGAGCAGATGCATGGTGATAAAGTCTATCCCGCCACCGATTTATACGCCCTAGGAGTCACGGCCATCACGTTGTTGACTGGAAAAGATCCCTCCCAACTATACGACAGCTACAGCAGTGTGTGGAATTGGCGCAGTTATGCCACAGTGAGCGATCGCCTCGAAGCCGTTCTCAACCAACTGCTGCGCAGTACCCCCAGTGAACGGTTTCAATCTGCCGATGCGGTTTTGAGCGCCATTAAGGGTGTGACGGCGACTGCTCCATCCCCGTCCTCGACTCCTGCGGCAACAGCCCAATCTATCCCAGCCGTTTCACCCACCTCTACCACCCTGCAAGGAGGGGCGAAAGCTGTGGCTCAAGCAGTGCCAACGGCCCCTCCGGTGACCCCTGCTCCACCCCCAGTCGCAATGCCAACGCCCGTGGCCCCGGCTGCTGTGACTCCGGCCCCGGTGAGTTCCCATCGTGCTGCGTCGCCTGTGGTGAAAGCTCCTCGGCGATCGCTCCCTGCTGTTCCGATTATCAAGGGGGCGCTGTTCACTGGATTTATGACGGGGTTGTTGGCGATCGCGATCCTCAGTGCCCTCCCCAGTCTAGTCGGAGTAGGTGTGGTGGCCGTGGTCTTTGTCGCCATAGCCCTGCTCCAAGTGGTCAATATTGTTGGTGGCTCTGACCTGCCCATTTTTGGGGTGCTGGGTTTGGCCTTGGCGTTAGGTTATGAGTTTTTCCGGGATTTTCAATTGTTGACTGTATTACCCAGCACAGTTAACCCGCTGATTGCGCTGGTGGTGTTTCCCGTGATGATTGGGGCGCTGATGACGGCAGGGGCCATTTTGTTTCTGCTGATTTATCGGCTACTGGCCAGATTTTTGTAGTGATCCATTGTTTGGGTGGACGCGCTGTTGAATTCCTATCAGATGGCAGAGGTTTTGTTTGAGCCGCAAACAGTCATCTCAGTGTTGATCGATTTTGACTGCCTATTTCTTATACATTCACTCACTTCATGATGGATATTTTGATTTGGAAAGAGAGTTTTATAGATTCCTGGAATTATTGTCTAGAGGGGTTTTGAAGCTATCTATCAACTGCAACTAGTCTCTTGCGATCGTCAAATACTCTTACATTTATGCTGTTTAGAGAGTTGTATAAATTACAGTTACTTTTTGGTAAAGTTTTTTTTTTGAAAATCGTAAATAATTTGGTGATACTCGCGCATATTTGGGCACTATAAGGCAGAACCCTGAAAACTCTTCGTGGGGTTGGCTATATAAGATGGCTTTAATGTTTCACCTGTGTTCTCCCCATGACTCGTCAACTGGAGCGATTGCTCACGATTGATACGTTGCTGCGATCGCCTGAACGCCATACGACGGCGTCGATTGCTGAGGCGTTGGAAGTCAGTGGGCGCATGATCTCTGATCTGCACAGGCAAGCCAACACTCTGACCGATTGAGTTGGCGGGGATGGTTTAGGCGGAGGTGAGGGCGATGACGAAGAATTATCAGCGGTCGGTGTAGGGGGTGAGCGATCGGGTTCTGAATAAACAATGAACAACATCAGGAGGCTAGTAATCAATGAATTTTATCGAGATTCAACTTAAGCTGCGGGGTAAAACCTTACCTGCTGATCATGGCTATGCACTGTATTCAGCCATCAAAAGTGCATTACGGGAAACCCAAGATGAATCAATTCCTCAAGATTTACCACCAGATATCCATCTTTGTACGGTACCAGGGATACCCGATCGGGCTGGGATGATTTATCTCAATCGATATTCTCGCTTTCGCTTGCGGTGTCCATCGGAGCAAATGCAAACCTGGTATCGGTTTCTGCAAAATCAGGTGTTTGATATTCAGGGCCATCTGATTCGCTTGATTCAACCTCGGATCACCTTGCCAGAAGTCAGCGACAAACTAACTGCAAGACTGGTGACATTCAAGTTGAAAGAGATTGATCATGTTGACGTACCGCGATATTTTCTAGAGTCGTGTCAGAAAGGGCTAGACCGCCTGGAGATTAAGGGACAGGCGTTTATTCCCAGTGATTTTAATGGGGATATGGCACGGCGATCGCTCCAGGTCAAAGATAAGAAAATTTTGGGCTACAGCGTGGTGGTTGAGGGCTTGAGCGATGCGGATTCGCTGAAGTTGCAGTGGCATGGTCTAGGT
>JBFRWC010000522.1:0-9019 GCA_051439365.1 Leptolyngbyaceae cyanobacterium | reverse complement strand
CGATTGCAATCTGTTGTGGTACCTGATTTTGGTCTTACTCCTGCGGAAATTTTTGTAGATTGAGTAAAATTCATTATGACTGTAACGATTAACACATCTGCGCAATATCTCAGTCTAGAGGAATATTTACATCAAACAGCGGAGGAAAGCGATCGCCCCTGTGAACTTGAAAATGGAGTCCACATCGAAATGCCACCTGAAAGCGATCAAAACAACGACATTGCCAAACGGCTTTTATTCGAGTTAGCCCAGCACTTCCCCATTACATTAATAGGCTACAAAGACACAGAAGTTGAGGTCACAGGACGACGGGCAAGCTGTCGTATTCCCGATTTGTTAGTGCATTCCGAGGAATCGAAAGCAGCAGTAGCAGGGAGAAAACGCGCCACCATTACCCGTGATATGCCGCCGCCTGCCCTAGTGATTGAGGTGGTCTCTCCGGGACAGGTGAATCGCGATCGAGATTGTCGCTACAAATATACGGAGTATGCCGCACGGGGCATTGATGAATACTGGATTGTAGACCCAGAGCTGGAGCAGATTACCCTGTGTCGTTGGGTCAATGGGTTATATGAGAACACTGTTTATCAAGGAGAGGAACGATTGCAATCTGTTGTGGTACCTGATTTTGGTCTTACTCCTGCCGAGATTTTCACAGTCTGAGTGACTCAGCATCCACGCAACTGAGGAACTTGCCTACAACCACCCTAATCTAATGTCCTCGCCAATGTACTCGTTAAGATCCCTAATATTTGATCAACTTGAGTCGTTACATATTGAGTCGTATCGATCCACAGTCGAGGGCGATCGCCAGCCTGAAACTTCAGAAACCGCCATAAATCTCCGGTGGTCACGCAGCCCAAAATGGGATCAATATCATTCCCGTCTTGGCGATTAAATAGATCGGCTGCAATCATTTCTGCCATACATTGACCAATACCTGCATTGATCCGATCATTTTTGGTTTTGACTAAGGCAAATACAGGAGCTGTCAGGGTGTATTGAGAGCGCCCCCGGCTGAGAATATAGTCGCACCGTCCGGTCAAGCGCTGCTTGCTTCGCCTCAATCACCAATAAAGGGGACTGAGCCTGTCCTCCGTGAAGATAATAGTCTAGGGTTCCCTTAAGCTGGTCGGATACGTTGAGGCTATACTCAATCCGTAATTGGGCTTGGGTATAGTCCACCAACGTTAATAACACGGGGGCAATCAACACTTCTCGTCGCGCTGCTTTACTGGTGAGACTAACGTAAGGCAACCGCCGCTGGATATCCTGCTTGAGATGGGTGATGGCTGCTTCATATTCCTGTAACCGGGTTGACTCTGGCCACTCGAAATGGGTCCGTTGTAAGCCAACACCGAACTCTGCCAGGATTTCGTCTGGCTCATGGATCATGTCAAAATAATTACGGAAAGTGTAGGACCTTTCCGGTTCTAGAATGCGATTTTGCTGCAAATCATTGGCGGACACAATTAAACACTCATCTTCTAAATTCTGATTCCACCTTTGATGAAATATAACAGTCCGTAACCTTCCGGGGCGAGGGGCGATCGCATTTCGCCACATTAGGCATAATGGGGAGTGCTAACGCTGAGTCACAATCAGTGCAGCACTGGAGAGACAGTCCCCCAGAGTCAGGTCAGCACACCCCAGGTTCAGACATGATTACAGATGAGTTACGGTCCCAACTCGATTGGCAACAGCCCCCCCTTGGTTGGCTCTCCCCTGAGCAACAGCAACAGGTGGAAGCGCAGGCGAATCCTCGCATTTTCAAACTGGGGGAGGTGATTTGGGATACGGATCAAGACACGGATCATCAATATGTAGTGGTGTCGGGGAATGTGCGGCTGATTCCGGAGGGGGGGAAGCCGATTTTGCTCAAGGGGGGCGATTGGTTTGGGGCATTGCCGCACCTGAGCGATCGCTGGAAAGCTCGTGGTGCCAGTAAAGAGGCATTAGTGCTGGAGTGGCCTGGGGATCTGTGGACGGGAATGATCGAGGGGATGGCGGCCCAAGGGCATCAACGCAATGGCCATCATGGGCGGAACGGGCGCAATGGTCATAATGGTCGGAATGGAATGGTAGTCGCCGACGATGCAGGCATGGGCGGTGCATCTACCAGTTTGCGGCGCTACTGGCAGATGGTGCGATCGCGCTACCAGCCTGACTTTTCTGCTGATCCAATTCCCGTGGAAGGCTACCCCTTTGTCGCTGGCGTGAACACGGGATCTGCCTGCTTAACCATGCTATCCCAACACTTTGGTACCCCGGTCCAACTGGAGTGGATGCAGCGACAGTTGCGCAGTCAACGCCCCCGGCACATGATTGACGGGGCGGAAAAGGCTGGGGTGCAACTGCGACGGTTATTAGTGGCTAGTTGGTCGGATTTACGTAAACTTACCCTGCCGGGATTAATTTATTGGCAAGGGGAACGGTGGGTGGTGGCCTATGAGGTGCGGGGCGATCGCCTAGTGATTGCCGATCCCATGAATCCAAGCCAAGGCTGCGAGAGTATTCCCCGCGACACGCTTCAGGAAAACTGGGATGGGGAACTGTGGCAAGCGGAACTGGTGCAAAAGCGGGAAAAGTTCAACCTGGGCTGGTTTTTGCCAGCGGTGATGCGCTACCGAGGCTTGTTATTTGAGGTGTTAGTGGCCTCCTTCACCTTGCAATTATTGGGACTGGGTACGCCTATCTTCACGCAGGTGATCATCGATAAGGTGATGGTGCAGCAAAGTATTCCCACCCTGGATGTGATTGCCAGCGCCATGCTCGGAGTCGCTATTTTTGAGGCGATTCTTGGTATCCTGCGGATGTTCATCTTCACCCACACCACCAACCGCCTGGACATGAGTCTGTCGGCCCAACTGTTTCGCCACCTGCTGCGCCTGCCCCTGGCCTACTTTGAAGCCCGTCGGGTCGGGGATACAGTCGCCCGTGTGCAAGAGTTAGAGGAGATTCGCCAGTTTCTCACCAGTACCGCTCTCACCGTCGTCCTTGACAGCATCTTCAGTGTCATCTACCTGATGGTGATGATGTATTACAGCCCCAAACTCACTGGGGTCGCCCTCGCAGTGATTCCCTTGTTCGCGATTCTTACTCTCACTGCCACGCCAATTCTACGCAACTGGCTAAATGAAACTTTTAATCGCAGCGCTGATAGTCAGTCATTTTTGGTGGAAACGGTCACAGGAATTCATACGGTCAAGGCTCACGCGGCGGAAAAGGCAACTCGCGATCGCTGGGAAGGATTATACGCTCGGTTTATCCGCACCGGATTCAAAGCCAATACCACCGCCAATATTAGCAATAACCTGGGTAACTTTCTCACCAGCTTTTCTAGTCTTTTGCTCCTCTGGGTGGGTGCTCATTTGGTGATTCGGCAAGAATTTACCATCGGTCAGCTCATCGCCTTCCAAATGCTCTCAGCACGGGTCACAGGCCCATTATTGCGACTCGTACAACTGTGGCAGAATCTTCAGGAAGTCTTGTTAGCGGTCGATCGCATTGGCGATATCCTCAACGTTCCTGCCGAGGCGGAACAGGGTACCGGGTTAGTGTTGCCCCATCTCCAAGGGGCAGTAGTCTTCGATCAAGTCTTCTTTCGCTACAACCAAGAGCAAGACTCCATCCTCAAAGGCGTGTCTTTCAAGGTGGAACCGGGAATGTTTGTGGGACTGGTGGGGCGCAGCGGCTCCGGCAAAAGTACCCTGTCCAAACTCATCCAGCGGTTGTACGATACCGAGGCAGGCCGGATCACCATTGATGGTTTTGATGTCAAAAGTGCCGACCTCGCTTCTCTTCGGCCCCAGATTGCCGTGGTGTTACAGGACGACTTTCTTTTCAATGGCACCGTCTTAGATAACATTACCCTTGGTAGCCACAATGCCGCTCCTGAAGACGTGATCCAAGCGGCCCAGATGGCGGTGGCCCACGATTTCATCCTCGACTTGCCCCACGGTTACGAAACCAATGTGGGAGAACGGGGCATCGCCCTCTCTGGGGGCCAACGGCAGCGGATTACCCTAGCGCGACTCTTCCTTTCTGATGCGCCCATCCTGATTTTAGATGAAGCCACCAGCCACCTCGATGCAGAAACGGAGCAGCAGGTGTTGGAAAATTTGCGGAATGTCTCCCGCGATCGCACGGTCTTCCTGATTGCTCACCGCTTTGCTCCTCTGAAAAATGCCGACTTGATTTTGGCGATGGAAAAAGGAGTAGTGGTGGAACGGGGCACGCACCAGTCATTGCTTGGTGATAAGGGATTGTATTATTCGCTTTATCAGCGCCAGCAAGCCGCTATTTAGATCGCGATTCGGTTTCCTATCCTAAGTCATGTAAACGAATTTGAGACCTCGTCCATGCCGAGTACATGAAAATACGTAGGTATTCGCGACCCAACCAACCCATCGCCAAACCCTGAAAAGAATCTAAACGAATGTCAACGATAGGGCGGAAAAAAGATACGAGTAACTATCATTGGGCCTAAATGCTGGGGGGTCTAGTATAAGAAACGTAGGTGCAACTATCTTGTCAGGCAAAAATCAGATGACTGTAATATTTATTAACTCTTTTCGAGAGTCTTGTGGGTTTCCGGTCTTATTGTTAATGGAACATTTTTAGGATGGATGTCGAGATCCTGAGTCAATGTCTTCTTTTGAATCACAATAGTTAAATTAAAGAATTAACTCTAGGACGGTTAAGAGAATTGAATTCATCTCATGCGATCATACTTTAAATAGCACATTTCAGGAATATTATTAGTGCGTGCTATATTGGTTGTGATTTTGTCAAGATAATGGCTTTAGTATCAATTAGTTTGTAAACTTGAAAAAAACACTTGGCTTATGCTACTCTTGCTGCAATTTCCTAGATATAGATCGAAGTAAAAAAACGATAGCACTATCCATACAAGATACATTAGGATTTAGAACATAGCTAGCTGGCTTTGCTAAGAGCGTTGATCTAGCTTAAACCAAACTTGAATATATGGTAAAGTGTCGTTTTGTAGGGGAACACAGTCTCTACAAAACGGCCCTTTTTACGTTTTAGAAGTACTAAAAATTTAGTTGTATTAAGAAGTTTTGGTTAAGACATTGATGATCTTACGTCTTTGCGTTTGCCTATAATCAGGTGTGATTTCTGGAATATAGCAGAGATAAAATAAGTTAAGCAAAATATCAACTTAAGAGAGATATTTCGTAGATATAAGATGACTTCTTCCTTCTAAATTTCTGGAATATCCGTATAAATAAGGTTGGATGTATTAAAACAGTTCAGTATAGTAATAAGCATAAGGAACGAGGTGATTATTCAACTCACCTGAGGCCAATTCTGAAGCCAGATTTGACACCACAAATAAGATGATCTGCTGACTTCTCGATGACTTTATTCCTTATTTAATCGAATAAACTGATGCCCCCTTGCGGGTGATCGGTGAACTCAAACACTCACTTATCTCTACAAAACAGTTAGGAGAAAATTCTCATGTTCAACAAAACTTTCCGCTGCACTTTGGCTGCTTCCACTTTGTTGCTTGCCGCATCCGTTCTAGTCGCTCCAATGGCAAAAGCTGAGTCGGATAATGATGATGTTCAAGGTACACTTGGGGCAACAACCCTGGTCAACTATGAAGGTACCAGTTTTGCTCTCGATGCTATTAATGGCCATACAGGCCAAGATTTTGGTAGCGTCACTTTCCAATCGAATGACAACGATGGCTGGACGCTGACTGTTGACTCAGGCAACGATGGTGATCTCTCTGATGGTACCAACGATATTTCCTATTCTCCACTGACTGCAGCATGGGACGGGACAGTTCCCACAGGAGTGACGTTGACCTCGTCGCTTGATGTTACCGGTTTGGCTGTTACCGTGGCTGATGCTACCCAGCTAGCCTGTTCGGAAGCTGGTGGTTGTACCGTCAATTTGACTGCTGATATTTTGTCAACTGATATTGATGGCAAGCCAGCAGGTGTATACAGTGATACTTTGACCTTTAACTTCACTGCCAAATAGTTCTATGTGAGGAAGGTAGGATGCTTTGCATTCTCCTTCCTTGGTTTGCTTAGCCTGGGTCACTGACTGGGTGGCCCAGTATGTCAGTTTTACTCATAGAGGGTGAGGATCAATGGTTAGTTCCAATCATCGTCTAATTTTTAGGTTTTGGCCTCTGCCCTGGCCTTTGCGATGGGGACTAGCGGCAGTAGTAGGGATGGCGATGGTGCCTACGGTGGCTGTTACGGCGCTGGAGCAAGTGGACTATATCCCCAGCCATAATTTCACTTTTAATGTCTCCTCCGGGAACCCGAACCAAGACTTTGGAACGGTTCACATTGAGTCTGACAGCACCAATGGCTGGCGCTTGGAGGTGCGATCGCGCCACCATGGCACGATGAAGCGATCGGGGAGTCATCACTCCATTCCCTATGTCTTGGAAGTGAATGGCATCACCATCAACGACCTGGACAGTGGCAACAATGAAATTGTTTACGAAGCGTCTAATCTGACCTGCGCCCCCCCCAGAGGGTGTGACTGGGAGGTCCGAGCCACCATTCTGCCAAACGACCTAGATGGCAACGCCGCAGGCAACTACTCAGACAGTTTGACCTTTACCTTGACAAACCGCTAACCGAATCCTGGGGAGCATTGACCCGGCATAAGGTTGGAGTTCCTGAATGAGTGGGTGCGACATGCCCTGGCAAGTCGCGCCTGAGTTCATTAATCCTGAGTTGTGGCGGTGTGTCATCATATTAAGTACGGAATATTAAGTACGGACATGGTGGTGTCGGGCGCGGGGCACTCCACACCGCAGTGCTTAACTGCCGCGCACTGTGCCGTAATTAAAGTTGACAAAATTCTATGCTTTGATGACCTTGACGAAGGGAAGACTTAAGATATGGGTGCGATATCCAGTGGATACCGTCCTTGTTTAGTCAGGCGATCGCTCCCGACACCAAACTCTTCAAGTCATGGATTGAAAGCGATCGCCACTGCAACCTAGGAGAATCTTAATGAAAACACTAATGCAGTCTAGTTGGCTGGCGGCAGGTTTGTTGGGGATTGGCATGATGACGGCTTCCCCAGTTCTAGCCGGAGGAAGCTACCAACTGTCTCCCAACAGCATGACCCTTTCCCCCAACGGTTCTCGTGCGACGGGAGTCTTTCAGGTCACCAGTACGGGGACCGAGCCCGTGGCCATTGAGGTCCGGATCTATGAGCGACAGATGGATATCAATGGTGTGGAGGCTCGTCCCGATGCCGAAGAGGAATTTATGGTCTACCCGCCCCAAATCCTTTTACAGCCAGGGGAAACCCAAACTATTCGTGTTACCTGGTTAGGTGAGCCAGACGTGTTCAGCGAGCAGGCTTATCGCTTAATTACCGAGCAACTCCCCATCAATTTAGATACATCTGGCACCGCCCCTTCTGATATCCAGGTCGGGATTACCGCGCTCTATCGCTATGTCGCTTCGGTCTATGTTTCTCCCCGTGGGGCCGAGTCCGATGTTCAGTTGAATGCCAACCATGAGGTCAGAGATGGATCCGATGCGCTAGTGTTGTCTTTTGACAATCAAGGAACGGCCCATCAACTCCTGAGTGATCTGACGTTAACCCTGACGGCAGGGAACGATCAGGTGGAACTTGGGCCTGACCAACTTCGAGGAGTAGCAGGAGAAAATGTTCTTGCCCAACATCAGCGGGAGTTTGTGCTGCCATGGCCAGAGGCATTACCCGTAGGAGCTGTAGATGCCACCTTTGACATCAGCGGCGGACGTTAACGGTTAAACCACACCTCATCCCAGACCTTATCAACTTATCGGCATCGTGTTAGTTCCCCTCATGCTGTCTCTTTGTCCGCCATCGGACCTGAACATACGAGCGATCGCCCCTCCGATGACGGCAGCGATCGCCCCATCTACCCTCGTTTCTGCTGCACCTGACTTGGCTGTTAACGCAGCATTGATCCGGCACCCCCCGCTATTTTTCATCGGCCAGGGAGATCAGACTATTGTTGCCAACGAGACCATCGAACGAGAACTGGACGAATCGGAAGATGATCAACCCACTGATGATGAACTGTTTGAGCAGATCTTTGGTCGTCCTCGCCCCCAGAATCAGGCAGTCGAAGTCCCCTTTTTCATTGATGAACAGAAACAAGGGCGGGTTATCATTATTGTGAGCGGAGGTAGTGCCCGCCAAGTCCAGGCCATTCCCTTATTGGAAAAAACGGAGGCCATCGTTCAGCCAGAAATACAGGCCCAATTATCGGCAGCGGTCAGCGATGAAGGATACCTCACTCTGGCAACCATTCGGCAAGTGGGAATTGCAGTGATTTTTGACCAGAGTCGGCTAGAGTTAGAACTGCAAGTGCCGCCCACATTGCGTCGGACGAACGTGATCGATCCGAGAGGACTGCCACCGGAGGCCGCCCGTGCCCTCCCCCCCAGTGCGGTCAGTGGTTATATCAATCTGCGAGGGGGAGAAGATATTGCTTGGCAGGTTGATGGCTCGACTAATCCAGGCCGACGCCCCCTGCGCCTCAACGTTGATGGCGCGTTCAATGTCAGAGGGTGGGTGATCGAGGGCAATTTCAACTGGTTGGAGGACAGCGACCCTGCCTTTACGCGAGGAGATGTACGCTTGGTCCATGATGAACCCAACCCGGCTCTCCGTTATGCTTTTGGAGATCTATCAGTACCCGTGACGGGACTTTATCAGGCAGCGGTGTCTTTGGGGGGGCTGTCGGTATCCCGCAACTATGCCCTCCAGCCTTATCGTGTCACCCGTCCCGCTGGGGAGTTCACCTTCTTCTTGGAGCGTCCTGCTACGGTAGATGTCCTCATCAATGAGGCACGGGTGCAACAGCTACGCTTGGATGCTGGTCCCCAGGACGTTCGGAATCTACCCTTGAGTACAGGCATCAACGAAATTCAACTAGTTATCACTGTTGATTTGGGCCAGATTCTACGGCTGAGTTTTTCGTCAGCGATAGCTGGAAATCTCCTAGCTTCCGGCC
>JBFRWC010000521.1:0-14727 GCA_051439365.1 Leptolyngbyaceae cyanobacterium | reverse complement strand
CTAACAATGTTGATGCAATCCAAATAATCGACAGTGCTAGTGCGGGCCTCGGTTTAGAAAGCATGTCTCTACCTCAAACTAATAACTAATCGTTGATAAGTTGCCAATTTCGGAATTTCAAGGCCATGTCGTGTAACAAAATTACCACCCTGCGGCGCGGTACGCTCGCGCTAACAGCACCCGACAGCGGTATATTTTTTCTCGGAAATCACCTAATGAAGCAGTTCGCGACTATTAGAAATATATCCTCACAAGCTGTGGGAGATACCCTACTAGTTAGATCTGTCATCATGGTAGATGACTGAAGTCAAACCATATGATGAAACATCACAATACACCTCAAGGTCATCCTAAACGTTGGTTGGGTACAAACCCAGAACAGGTTTAGTAAGATTTGCATCATTTATTTCACATATGGTTAGATGATCCCTAATCAATTCTTCAGCGATTGTTGCTCATTTCCGGACACTCCGAAAAAGAGTTGAGCGGGTCATGACTAGGATTCAATATGGGCTATCACTTGAAACAGGTACCCATTGCTCGGTTAATCTCATGACTGGCTAGTTCCAGCGATCGCACCGTCCCGATTAAATACAATAGACAAACTCCCCACCACAGTGCCCCACTGCCATACTGGTGGGCATGGCTGAGGGCTGAGGCATGAGTCCCTGCACTAAAACAAAACCCATAGGTCGCGATCGCCCCACTCACCGTGAATCCAGCTCCCAGCCAGCGTGGTCCCCAGCCCCCGCCGACGACCATTCCGAGTAAGCCTAAGCCAACGGCTGACGCGATCGCCACCTGAGAGTGATTATTACTCCAAGTTCCGCCATAGAAAAAGCCTAAGAGGGCGCAGGTCGCCATTGTCGCCAGAATCCGGCAAATAGGGTGGCCTTTAGGGGGAAGTAATCGCCACCCTTGCACGGCTGTCAACCCTCCCGCCAAAGCCAAACTGATATTGAGTGCAATCACATAACTCCAAGCCGCATGGTCACGGGTGTTGCCCAGTCCCCCAAAAATCATTTGAGAAAAGGCAGTCATAGACAACCAAGCCAACAACACCGTCATCATCAGAGTGATCCATATTTGGCGACGAGTACGCCCCAATCGGGCATTCTTGAACGTTACTCCGGTCAAATCAGCGCCCCGAAAATCACACCCCCGGACATCAGCCCCCTCAAAGCTGACATGGCGGAGATTGCGGTTACGAAAGGAGCGATCGCGCCAGTCCTGCCCCGAGAAGTCTTGGTTTTCTGTCAATTTCATGGTGATCACATTACGATAAAAATCAAAATAATCCCGCCTCCCCAACCCTATCGAAGATGGGTCGAAGATGGGCGGCAACGCCTGACGGAATCCGTTGGATGCGACCCTTAATATTTTGCATTACCGGGCTGGGTCTGAGTTCGTTAAGCTACAAAGACAGCTATAGAGACAAAGTAAGGCTCTATCCTCTGTGGGTGAAGTGTAGAAGTTGTCTTCGGTTAACAACGATTAAGCTAAAACTATTTTAGTTTGCGTATTTTGGTGGCTGAACCCCGCTGCGGGCGGGGTTCAGCCACGCAAATTAAATGGCCATGAGCTTAGCAACAATTAGCAATGATTAGCCACTGTTAGTAAATTATGAGCGGAGATCAGTTGTCTTTAGCCAGCAAAATTGAGGCCATCCTGTATCTGAAGGGGCAACCCCTGTCAGTGAAGCAGTTAGCAGAGTATTTGGACGGCGATCGCAAAACCGTCAAGCAGACCATCAAACAATTGGTGGCAGATTATGCTCAGCGTCAAGGGGCATTAGAAATCACCGAGACGGATAACGGCTACGTGCTACAGCTTCGGGCCGAGTTTCAGGGGTTGGTGGAGACTCTCGTTCCGTTAGACTTGAGTGTCGCCTTATTGAGAACGTTGGCAGCGATCGCCCTGAAAGGACCAATCATACAAACCGAATTAGTTGATCTTCGAGGATCAGGCGCTTACAATCACGTGGGCGAATTGGTCAGTATGGGGTTTGTGCGCAAACGTCGTCAGTCCGACGGTCGTTCTTACTGGCTACAAGTGACAGATAAGTTTTATCAATATTTTCAAGTTGAATCCTTACCCCATCCCTTTGACCAACCCCATCCCCAGTGAGGCCCATGAGATGAGCGTCTTACCTCCATAGAATTACGTAGAAATTAGGTAAAGCTAGAGTATTCGCCATAAATTCAGAATTTATACCCTAGGATATTTCCCCACAAGGAGGTGTATAAATGTAAAAATGGACAAAGAAGTAAGACCACGGCACCTTATGACATTTCATCCCAATCATCCTAGTTTCTTCAGTAGTGATGACGAAGAAGCACAAGTAAATGCACTGCTCCAGTACATGCAGCACCAATCCCCCGAAGTGTTGTCTATGGTTGCTCATTCTGCCAGTGCCGATATCAAACAGATCATCTCGCAAAACGTTCAAGGGCTAGTAGGCGTTTTGCCCTCTGAAGCCTTTAACGTCCAGGTAACAACCGATCGTGAAAACTTGGCAGGTTTACTGGCCTCCGCGATGATGACCGGATACTTTTTGCGCCGCATGGAGCAGCGTATGGAATTAGAGTCTGCTGCTAGCCCATCCTTCACATCCTCGTTTAATAAGCGCCCGGACCACACTGACATCGATTAATTGAATCAGTCTGAGGCCGTAATCATCAGCGGACAGTGGCCTCGGCCTAGGGTGGCTGACGCACCTTACTGCTATCCAATGCATCTAATTGGGCAAGGAAATAGGGATTAGCTCTAGGGTGGTGGGATTTCCGTCACGCCTTACTTCAATGGTCAACGGTTGGCCAATATTACTCTCTTCAACTTGGTCTTGAACATCTGTTGCCGTTTCAACCGCTACACCATTAATCCTCATGAGAATGTCACCCGGTTGCAATCCAGCCCTAGCGGCTGGAGTATCGGCCAAGACATTGAGGATCAGAACCCCTCGATCGGCTTCGATTGGGCTGTTCAGTTCGTCGGACTGATTCAGTTGATCGCGCCGCTCGGGGGTCAACGTGACCATGCGAATACCGATGTAGGGGTGACTGGCTTCCCCTGTGGCAAAGAGCTGACTGGCAACTCGGTAAGCAGTCTCAATTGGAATTGCAAACCCCAAGCCTTGGGCATCGGCTCGAATAGCAGTATTGATACCGATGACTTGCCCTCTATCGTTCAGCAGAGGACCACCGGAATTGCCCGGATTAATGGCGGCATCGGTTTGAATGAAGCGGACTCGTTTCGCTGGGATGCCCACTTGGGCACTAGAGCGATCGATGGCGCTAATGATTCCGGCGGTAACAGTGTTATCCAGTCCTAGGGGGTTACCGATGGCGATCGCCCACTGTCCCGGCATCAGTTCTTCGGAACTCCCTAGCACCACTGTTGGCAGATCAGCAGCCTCAATTTTAATCACAGCAATATCGGTGACTGGATCAGCCCCCACCACCGATCCCTCAAAGGAACGACCATCCTTGAGGGTCACTTGGACAGCTTCCGCGTTGTCAACCACATGGGCATTGGTGATCAAGCGACCGTCAGCACTGATGATAACGCCTGATCCGGTTCCTTGCTCAGTGGGTTCCGGGTTCGGAGTCTCCTCCCCAAAGAAGCGACGGAAGAGGGGAGCTTGAAAGGGATCAACTTGTGAGACCACTTTAGTTGCATCAATCCGCACCACGGCTGGCCCCACTTGCTCAACGGCAGCGGCAATAAAGTTGGCATTAGTTGGGGCAATCGGCAGACTCGCAGACGATGGCGGGGATAGATTTACCAAGGGAATAGAAACCGCTTCATCGGGCGATCGCAATGGCATCCTGCTGTCGGGTCGATGATAATTAGCGATCTCCGTATCTCTCAGCAGATAGCCACTAGCAAGACCAACCCCACCACCCATTCCCAGGAAGAGGCTTGCTAGTGCTAATTGTTTGAGTGCAAAACCCATTGTTTTTGTCCCTTAACTTGACATTGTGTGATTGGGGCTAGGGATCAAGGAGTGGAATGCTTAAGTGCAACACACGTTTGTTGCCCCGAAACACTTCGGTGGTTGATTCCGGTGGTATTTATTTCGATGCTCCTATCGATTATAACCAGCCACCTATTGTTTTAGGGAATATTGTGTTTTAGGGAATATTGACGTGCCCAAGCCATCACTAGGGATAATCGAGGGGCAGAATAACCGGAAGAGCATCTTAGATAACTGAAGCCATTAAGTAAGATAGAGAAGCAGCACCAATGGTTCTGGCACTCCAGTTTATTTGGGCTTGCTTGTACATATCACCGACTCTTTATCTGTTACTCTTTTCTATCACTCATGTCTATAGAGCATTATCGGGATAAAGTGATCACAGCACTTGTCATTATTAGCTGTTGGAGTTGTGGCCCAATAGCTCAGGCAATGGTGGGTGGGGTAGATGCAAAGCAAAATGCGGTTGCCCCTGATGCATCAGAAAGTGGTTGTCCACTTTCAGTATTAGAGCGCCTAACCCTACACACGGTCCAGGCTGGGGAAACCGTAGGCTCAATTGCAGCAGACTATGGCCTCTTGCCCGCGTCGGTTGTAGCATTTAATCCAACCTTACAGTCAAACAGAGTCAGGGTGGGCAATTCCCTCCAGATTCCGCCCCATGATGGATCAGTTCAGGCGGTTGCCCCTGGGACAACGTGGCAGGTATTGGCCGATCGCTACCGGATGCGGGCTGATGTTTTGTTTGAACTCAATGGTTGTGCCATCACTCCCCCCAGTCAGGTTTTTGTCCCAGGTGCAGCCGCTCAAGTGAGCGGCGGAACTAGGATATCCACGGATCAACCTGATCCACTTACCTTTGACCTAGCTCCCGTCGCTGGGGATCGGGTCATTTTGACGCAGTACGGTTGGCAGAGTGATTCGGAACAACTGCCGCTAGGTGGGGTGCAACGACGCTTTCACCCCGGCATTGACTTTTTAGTTCCCACCGACACAACCGTCCGGGCCGTCGCGGATGGGACAGTGGCCTTTGTGGGGGATCGAGAGGATTATGGGTTACTGATTGTGATCAATCATGCTCAAGGGTTGCAAACCCGATATGCTCAACTCTCATCGGCCCAAGTCGGTGTGGGAGACACGATCACAATGGGACAAACCATTGGCCAATCGGGGCAGAGTGGGACTGCAGCACTCCCTCATCTCCATTTTGAGGTCCGTCTTAATTCTAATGCTGGCTGGTTGGCTCAAGATCCGACGGTTTATTTAAACCCGCTACAACCATGAATACTTCAGCCATCGAAGCAGTTTACCCAAAGGAATAGGGCTCCAGTTCCGGCCTTAACTCTTCGATCCGGCCTTAACTCTTAAAACAGTCTACCCTGGCTCTGAGATATGGCAAGATTCGGCAATTGTGCGGATGAGCATGAGGCGAGACAAGATGTAGGAGTGGATCATTTCAGTTTCTTGAGGGTTGAGCCGGATCTGTTCTCCGACCTGCCAGCCCAGCCACGGGGCGATCGCCTCATCACTGAGGTCTGCAAGGTAGTGGGCATGCTTCTCCACAACAGACCAAATAGAGCGAATGGTGGTAGCGTCAAGACAATTCATCGGCACAACCTAACATGAGTTGAATGTTCCTAATTTAATATTTATTTTATAATTTTGCAATTGCCCATGCTGTAGTCTATGCAACACAGATCGGGACAGTGCACCTGACAACGGGGACTGACAAAGGCGTGCGGTGATGGGTGGAGTGTATGAAATTTGGTCCGGGGTTTGCATTCACATTTTTTTACTACTTTGTAACCACGACAGCGATCGCGACTCTCGTTATGGCGAAAGGCGCTCATCTAGCTCTAGAGAGCGGGTTGCCCCAACGGATTGGCCTAGTGCTGGGGTTGATTGCTGGAGGAGTGGGAGGATATTGCAACCAAACTACGTCTTTTTCCGTTATCAGCACTGAACCCACCCGTCAGGTCGATCAAATCAAATCCTTGCTGGAGGAGATGAATTATGGTTTGGGCGACACGATTGATCTAGAGACGGAGCTAGGAGAAGACTTTGAAGCCAAACAGGCCAATCCACCCTCTCCCAAAACAGTCTGGTGCTATCAACGCTCAGGCTGGCGATCGCTACTGTCGGGCAAAGTGTTTGTGTGCGTCGGGGAAAAAGAGATCACTGTTGCAACGCGATTGCTGCAACTGAAGCGCATTCAGCAGCAGTTAGAGTAGGGAGACCCAACGAGATCAGCAAAGCTGTAACCCGATGGCGATCGCCCCAGGATGCATCGACTGTCTAACCCACCGTGATACTAACCCACCGTGGCGCTAATCCACCGTGATGGCAGCTTTCAGGGAACGGCAAAACGCCTCAATGGACTTCAGTCCCTGACTAGGATCACCTTCGACCAGGCGTTTGACAAAGGCACTGCCCACCACTACTGCATCAGCTCCCCAATCCATCACCTGACGGGCATGGTTGGGCTGAGAAATGCCAAAGCCAACGCCAATGGGCTTATCTGTCACCTTGTTAAGCTCCAATAGCATTTCTTGGACTCGCCCCCCAACGCTGGTTCGTACTCCAGTCACTCCGGTGACGCTGACTAGGTAAATAAATCCTTGGGATTGGTGGGCGATCGTCTTTATCCGCTCAATCGGGCTAGTGGGGGCCACTAACAGGGTGAGTTCAACCCCACGGTCCAGAGCAGGGGTAATTAGCGTGTGGGCTTCTTCCAAGGGCAAATCTGGAACCACTAGCCCCTTGATGCCTGCGTCAGCCACCCGTTGCAAAAAGGGTTGAATGCCCTGGTTGAGAATCGGATTGTAGTAGCTAAACAAAATAATGGGGGCTTGCAAGGTAGATTTCAGTCCACTGACCACCTCCAAGACAGCTTCCAATGTCACACCCCGTTGAAGCGCACGGGTAGCTGCTGCCTGAATCACAGGGCCATCGGCCAACGGATCGGAATAGGGCACCCCCAACTCAATCACATCTGCACCACTTTTATCTAGGAGAGTTAACGCCTGAGCCGTAGTGTCGAGGTCGGGATCGCCTGCGGTGATAAAGGGAATTAAGGCACACTGACCGCGATCGCGCAGCCCATTGATTTGCTCAGACACCAACACCATGATCCACTCCCCATATCAGACACGACTCAAACTTTCCTGTAGCCCCAAACTTGATCCACCCGTTCTATTGAGACGTAGACTTGGAGGGATCATCGGCCTTTCCCTGCAATGGAGAGCTGGGCGGAGGCGATGCCGAACTAGACGCATCCAGGGTTGATTGCAGAGCCGCCAGTTCTTCAGGACTCATTTCCTCAAGTCGCTTTTGTAAGACCGCATCTTCATAGTCATCCAACTGCTGGTTGTATGTCATGGTTCCGGTCATCGCCCGAAAAACATAGGACAGTACCCACCCCATCAGCAAAATCACAAAAATGGCTTGGCTCCAGATGCCTGCGTTCAAACCATCTAGCCCCAAAAGCCTAAAGGCTAGAAAGAGTCCACCTCCGGCAAGCAGTACCCCTAGCCCAATGCCAATGACATCAATCCGTCGCATGCTGGCAATCTCTCCTGTACATTCGCTCAAAATAGCCCAGACCCTTTCGGGGATCGGGGCCGATAATTGATAAATGGGCTAAACAGTAATAGTCCTGGGAAGAAGAAGAACACAGCCCCGTACATTATTAGCCGTTCCACCGAACTCGCAACATACCACCGCTGGTTCAGGTACCAAAGAAGTAACACTGGAGCCACCACTAGATAAGCACCGCCTAGCCCCACGTATAGGGCCAACACGACCCAGTATTCTGGACTGATCAGATTGATAATTGTGTCGAATGAAAGATCCATCGTTATATTTGCGACTCCAAATGTAACCGAGCTTGTGACAGTCCGTTAGTGACGGTCGCGAACCTTTAAGCAGTCTATGGCATTCCGGGTCACGGACTCAACCCTAATTATGCTGTCGCTGACACTCTCCATATCCTATCAGTCTGCAATCACAATGGTAGCAAGGTTAATGAAAAGCTAGTCGAAAGATCTGGATGGAGGGTGCGATCGCAGTACCTCAAATGGCGATCGCACCCTCCATTGTTCAAAAAATTTGCAACAATGATTGCATTGACGGTCAAATAGTGTTGAAATTATGAGACGGTTAGTTCTATCGCCTCGCGCTGATAGAAACGCTGTAAACCATCAGGTGCTTCATGGGGGCATGGCGGAATGGTAGACGCTGCGGACTTAGAAAACTGAGCCTTGATCGAGAAATCTTTCAAGTGGAAGCTCTCAAACTCAGGGAAACCTAAACCACTGGGATTAAAAGCCCGCTAACACAATGTATCGTTTGGTACTGTGTTGCGATTGATCTTGAGTGGCATGGCAATCCTGAGCCAAGCCAAATTACTTATTGCTATTGCAATATTGTTTGATTTGGAAGGTGCAGAGGCCCGACGGGAGCTACCCTAACGTGCAGTCGAGGGTAAAGGGAGGGTCCAATCCTCAAAACTTTGGTGCTAGTTTTGGCCCAAAGCAACAGCGAAAGCTGTGGGAGGGTGAAAATCCGTTGACCTTTAAAAGTCGTGAGGGTTCAAGTCCCTCTGCCCCCATTATTCTGTGTTTTTGGTGTTGGCTACTCACTCAGGCTAAAGCGCCCTCCTTTCCGGGTGGGCCTTGAGTGAAGATCCCACCCAGGATGTCGGTATACGCAGTTGGCATAACGACCAAAATCTAGTGCATCTACAGTCATTCTGTTAATTTGAATGTCTTACCTCTCAGCACGCCCTTTTCTTGGTTCTGGACTTTAATCGTATTAGCCAAAAGTTAAAGAGCTTAGCGAGCAGAATAGAGGAGATCGTGTGATAATTGTGGGTTAGGGTATGGCGATCGCGTGATCCATATGTTGTGCAGACACCGCCCCCTCACCCCCATGCAAGTGACAACCATGCAACTGCCTCGGATAACTAGGTGACTAGAGTCACTTGGTTCAGCACTATTGATCACGATGTGGCCAGATCAAAATCAGCCAATCTCCTGTCCAAAGCCCTTGATTTTAGTCGCCTCATCATTAAAGCTAGTCATATTCACTGATAAAAGGGGGCGTGCCCCCTCACTCAGAAAAGAGGGAAGAGAGGGCCAATTCACAAATTTGCCAGCGTTGAGTGGCGGCTTACTTGCTTTTAGAGTCTACTGATGCAGTCAATCGTCTGTACATTATCCGCCAACCTAGACCTGTGAACATTGCCCAATACCCGGAATGGATACGAAAATTGCTGTTTGACTATAGGAACCTGTGAGATCCCAATTTAAGGAGATGGGCGCAATATTCAGGAATCGGGTGCAAGTTCAAACTTGAGTGTGACGGTTGGCATAGCCTCGGATGGATGCAGTTGTTAGAAAGCTTGGGATGATTATGATCAGGGACACATGGGCCGAAAATTTTCAGCCACCACAGAAAAAGAGCGGGAGTCGTTACCAGAGAGACATCCCAAGGGCACAGAAAACGGTTTTTGACTATCTCCTAGAGATCGTCAAAAACTGGCCACCAGAGAATGTTTTAGATGAGTTCAAGCACCTGTTTATTCATCACATCAACACCTCTAGCTCCGTCATTTTGCCTGCGCTGTATGAGATTGTCTTTGCTAATCAGGAAGCAGATTTCCGAAATACGCTAAAGCGATCCTGCTATATTCTGATTAATAACTGGGAACTAGCCCGACATCACCATGCGATTCACCAGTTGATTGAGCTGTTTGAGGACTCGATTATCCATCGTCCGACTCAGTCGCCGACCCTAAAGCGATTGAGAGGTTGGTTGCGAAACTTTATCACGAGTCAAGACTTTGAAGAAATACGCTTGTTTGCGACACGGCACGAGGTGTCGGTCCAAGAACATTGGAGCCGACGATACACCTCCTATCTCCTAGTCCCGCAATATGCCAACTTGGAAAACTCAGTGGAGCAGCGAGAAGCCGCCCGGACCTTATCCCATCAGCTCAAAGAAAAATTTAAGCGGGATCTAGCATTCTATACAGTCTTGGCCGATCGTGACAGTCCTGAGCCGTCTGAATCTAAGGAGGTCATGAATCCGACGGTGCTTGGAGACGAAAGTTTACGCTTGATTAAGCGCCTCATTGCGAGGCGAGGTTTGTTTAGCTACGAAAACTTAGCCAATATTTTCCGACAACAGACACAAAACGTTAGCTACCAAGATTTCAAGCAAGCTCTCAAGGAGTATTTACTTTACTCCCTGACCGATAACGAGTTTGCCCAAGGATTGGAAATCAGTATTAGTCATAAGCTAAATAGCCTGTATAAAAGTTATGAAGAACGCACGGTCAATGATGCGTTATTACTCCGGACCTGCAACCGAGTGATTGAATGCCTCACAACCGAAGATCACAAAACGCCCTCTGCACTCTTTTCGAAACTGATGTCTCACGGCAATCCACTGACCCTGGTGATTTTGCTGCTAAAACTCGTGCTAATCTGCCAACATGTCCGCACCCATTTAGAGTCTCGGATTGCGGACTTGATCCGATACTACGAGCAGTTCGATGCTGATTCGTGCCAGTGGATTATCAGCTTTTTTGAGATTTTTAAGATTACGATGACCATCCACGCGGACAACACTGAGTACAATCTGGTACGAGTCCTCAATTCGGGGACAACTCCCAAAAATGGAAAACCCGCAAGCCTTGAAAGCTATCGCATTTTTTCCCGAACTCGGAGAGATGTTCCTGACGTGCAGACGGGGCAAACTGATGCGGTTGTCCCCCATCCTGCATTGCCCCCACCCAGTTCTTCCCAGCTAGAGTCTTGAAAGCAAGGGTGTAGGTCGCGATCGCTCCCTAATTGTCCACATTCCAAGCGTTTATACCGCAACGATGACTTGCTCAAAGGTAGCCTAGTGCCCAATAATCCTAGGCACTGCAACCATTCAGCGCCCTCCAGGCCTTGGGTTGAACTCGCTAGGATATGAGTGCCCCCTAGATTAACTGGCGACTAACGGTTCATAGTTAACGATGCGGGCAAATCCGCTGGAATCAAGGCTTGCCCCACCAACTAACGCGCCATCAATTTCAGGCTGAGCCATGATGACATCAACATTGTCAGGTTTCACCGACCCCCCGTACTGAATCGAGATGTCTGCGTTAGCTAACTGTTGACGAATCATCCCAATTACGCGGTTTGCTTCCTGAGGATCACAAGTATCTCCCGTCCCAATCGCCCAAATCGGCTCGTAGGCTATCACTAGCTTCTGCTGATCCACTCCGATGAGGTCATGCTTTAACTGGTGCTTGATAATATCTTCCGTTTCGCCAGCATCCCGTTGCTGTTTGGTTTCCCCAACGCACAAAATGGGGGTCAAGCCCTGATCCTGGGCGGCTCTGATTCGCAAGTTGACCGTCTCGTCCGTTTCACCAAAATACTGGCGCCGTTCGCTGTGACCGACGATCACATACCGTACACCCAATTCATCCAGCATCGCCGCAGAAATTTCACCCGTGTAAGCTCCAGATGGTTCCCAGTGGACATTTTGTGCCCCCAGCTTAACTCGGCTACCGTGAAGATTTTTGGAGAAAGCACTCAAGGTCGTGTAGGGAATGCAGAGAACCACTTCCCGATCCTCAGGGGTTTCATTAAGTTGGCTCAAGAACCCTTGCAGAAACTCTAGGGCCTCTACCTGGGTCTTGTGCATTTTCCAGTTGCCAGCAATAACAATGTTTCGCACAGGTATAAATTGATGTATGACCAATCACATTACAGTTACAGACGCATCCTACAGTGTAAAGGGTTATGAAGCAATTCTTCACAACGCTCTTTCTCTTGTCGCGATCGCCACCTCATACTCAACTTTAGCCCACAAGCGCAACGAGCTTGACCAACCCAGCAGGATGGTCATTCGCATTGATTTATGTGTACAATTGTTTCAAGTATGATACAAGTCACATAGCATGTGCTTCTATTACTGTTTCATAGTATGGAACAGGTCATTTAGAGAGACAGACTGGACAATATTGAGCGTTAACCCCGGAGAGCCTGTGATTGGGATACCTTCTCGAACAACACTATTCTGTGATTTTGACGGGCCAATCGTTGATGTTTCAGAGCGTTACTATGCGACGTATTGTCTCGCTTTAGAGCAAATGATGACCGATATCGGCCCTTCTAACCATTGCAAGTTACTGACGAAGGAGCAGTTTTGGTATCTGAAGCAGCAGCGTGTCCCCGATTTTGAGATTGCCCTCCGTTCTGGTATCCCAGATGACAAAGTGGAGTTTTTCCTGGACACGGTACGGGGTTTAGTCAACCATGCCTCTCTCTTGCAAAAGGATCAGCTACAGCCCGGAATTCGCTGGGCCTTAGAGCTGCTCCATAGCCAAAGCATTCGCTTGATCCTAGTCACACTGCGTCGCCAAGCTCAAGTACAATCCTTACTGCGGGCCTATGGTCTGGACCATCTCTTCAAGCGGGTATGGGGAACTCAAGATGACGATGCTGCCTACCGCAATAGTGTAGAGTCCAAATGCGCCTTGTTGGCTCATGCCTGGGCCGATGACTGCAAACGGCATGGGATGCCTAAGCACGCTTGGATGGTGGGCGACACAGAAGCTGACATTTTGGCAGGGCAATCCAGTAATATTGCGACAGTAGCGTTGACCTGCGGGATTCGGAGTCGTTCATACCTAGCCCAGTATCAGCCGACTTACATCTGCAATGACTTAGTGGCTATTACCCATTCCTTGATGAATGGTGTGTCGGTATCATCTCTTTCCGGATCTTAAGGAATCGTCAAGTCAGAATAGTGACACCATAAAACTGAAGCCTGTTGTTGTGGGAGAGGGCGATCGCCCCCTCCCGATGCTTTAACACGCCGGAGTTAGGACATCTCAAAACCTTATATTCTTATTCGTTTATCCCCCTAGGGGGGATGTTATACTCCAAGGGCAAATCTCTATATGGAAGTGCATGGTATGGTTGCTTCACCGATGTCTACAACCGATGCTGCGATTGCACCCCCAGCATCTGAGGCCGATCGAGTTGCCGTTTTACTCATTGGCTATGGCGAAGTGGAAAGTTATGATGACTTTGCAAATTACAATGAGCAGGCGTTAAATCTGCTAACGGCTAAGTTTGCCCCCGTGCCCACCTGGCTTTATCCACCCTTAGCTAAGCTACTAGCGATCTTTGATCTTCATGAATGGAGTCACCAGCATAATCACTTTATTTCCCCGCACAATGCCATCTTTGAACGGCAGCGGGCCGGAATTGAAGCGTCTTTGCAAGAGGAATGGGGCGATCGCGTCAAAGTATTTAAGGCATTCAACTTTTGTGCCCCCTTTTTACCCAAACAAGTACTCGAAACCATTAAGGCTGAAGGATTTAACAAGCTCCTGATTTATCCCCTATTGGTCGTCGATTCCATTTTTACCAGTGGAATTGCCGTTGAGCAAGTGAATCAGGCATTGGCGGGACTAGCCAATACGGATAGCCACTGGATTCACGGAATTCGCTATATTCCCTCCTTTTATGATGAACCCGATTACATTGACCTCATGGTTCAACTGGTTGAGGATAAGATTGCCCAAGAGTTAGCAGAAGCTCATCTACCGTCCCAAATTGGCATTGTCCTGATGAATCATGGTTGTCCCCATGAAGCCAAGGGCTTTACCCCAGGGATCACCGAGAGCCAACTTTTATACGACCGGGTGCGGGAAAAGCTGATGCATCGCTATCCCTTAATTTCCGTAGGTTGGCTGAATCACCAGACTCCGATGATTCAGTGGACCCAGCCCAACGCGGAACTGGCGGCTAAAAACTTGATTGATCTGGGGGCCACATCCCTTGTCTTTATGCCCATCGGCTTTGTCACCGAAAACCATGAGACCCTGTTAGACGTGGAGCACATCATTGATGGGCTACGTCGTCGTCATCCCGATGTGACCTATGTGCAGATGGAGTGCGCCAACGATCATCCCGTGTTCCTCTCAATGGCAGCGAAATGGGCCAGCCAGCAGGTGAAGGATTTGGTGGAGGAAACGGCCTTGTCAGTGAATCCGAGTTTGGCGATCGCCCAAGCCCAGGCTCAAGCTCACCACAGCCATGATCACGGCCACAGCCATGATCACGGTCATAGTCATGATCACGGCCACGGTCACCACCATCACTAAACAGAGCGGTTTGTCTTAATCGTTTGTCTCAAAGTTCAGACTCTCAACCGAGAACCCCGGTGTGTTGAAGAAACCGGGGTTCTGTGTGGTAGACCTTGTAGGTCACTACTTTTTAAGTTGACGCAACTGTTCTTCCAAGTCTGCCACTTGTTTTCTTAATTGCTCTGCCTTGGCATCGGTCGAGGCGGATGGTTCCTCGTCCGTAATTTCGATATTGCGCGGGGTTTCAGTTGTGGCTTCAGTAGCCTCAATATCCACGATCGTCCCTCCTGGCCCCTGTGCCCGCTTCACCATATCATCTACCATCTTCTTAGCCTCTTCAGTGGTGAGTTCTCCCCGTTCGACCATCTCATCGGCTAACTTCTGAGCTTGCGATCGCAACTTCGCCAGATTTTCTCCAGCTTTCTCCCCCGCAAACGACGCGATCCCCACCCCTAAATAAAAGGCTTTTTGCACAACATCGCCCAAACCTGCCATTCCTCTTAGCCTCCTTTGAACGCAACATTCCAGGACAACATCTTAGTTTCTAAGCTGATTGCCATTTAATTTGCGTGGCTGAACCCCGCCGCTGGCGGGG
>JBFRWC010000520.1:0-6851 GCA_051439365.1 Leptolyngbyaceae cyanobacterium | reverse complement strand
GACAGTCCTAGGGTTAATCCAAGTGGGAGGGCTGGGCTACATGACCGCCACCACGTTCTTGCTGATTTTATTGGGGCGACGGTTTGGCCTGCGAGAAAAGCTGGCGTTGCAGCAATCGCTAGATATTGGCGGGATTTCTGGAGCCTTACAGTTGGTGAAATCCATCATGGCCCTTACCCTTATTTTTGAAATAACGGGTACCTTCTGCCTCTTGCCCGCTTTTTTAGAAGACTATGGGGACCTCTACAGCATTTGGTTGGCCATATTTCACAGCATCAGTGCCTTTAATAACGCTGGATTCAGCCTCTTTGCCGATAGCTTGACCGGATATGCCACCTCCGTGCGGATTAATATTGTGATTCCGGTGTTGATTTTGCTGGGGGGGTTTGGGTATCAGACAATTATGGAGGTCTACCGCTGGGGGCGTTACCAATGGCAACGGCAGTTTATGGGATGGCGGAAAAAGCAGCGCACCAACCGCAAGCAGCAGCGAGTCTTGTTTTCCCTCAATTTCAAGATTGCCATCAGCACTAGTCTGTTCTTACTCGTTGTCGGTACCCTGTTGTTCCTGATTACTGAGTACCAGGACCCAGATGTGTTAGGGAACTTGTCCTTTGGGGACAAAGTGATGGTGTCTTGGTTCCACGCCGTGATGCCCCGCACCGCAGGCTTTAACTCGGTGGATTACGGTGCCCTCACCACTGCCGGAATTATGTTAACCATGGCACTGATGTACGTGGGGGCCAACCCTGGCGGCACCGGAGGCGGCATCAAAACCACGACCCTCCGAATTTTGTTCAGCTCTACTAAAGCGGTGCTGCAAGGCCATGAAGAGGTGTTGTGCTATCAACGCCAAATCCCCATGACCCTAATTATCAAAGCGGTGGCGGTGGTGTTTGGTTCTGGTATTACCATTTTGGGTGTGACCCTGCTGTTAGCGTTCACCAATCCCACGATCGATTTTATTCAACTCCTGTTTGAGGCGGTGTCGGCGTTCGCCACGGTGGGGCTGTCTACGGGGATTACAGCGAGTCTCTCGTTTCCGGGCAAGTTGCTGATTATTGGGACGATGTATGTGGGACGGGTAGGGGTGCTGTTGTTGATGGCCGCCCTATTGGGTGATCCCAAACCGAGTGTGGTGCGTTTCCCTGAGGAAAACTTACTAGTGGGATAGGAGTCATACGTATCCGGAGTCAGGGGCAGCGATCGCTCAACCGGTCGGGCACGGGGGCACCGCCCCAACTAGACTCCAACCACCCCGTAAGGGCAATCCCCCCGTGGTTGCCCTTATCCTCTGAGCAGCAAGCAATCGGGCGATCGCTCAACCGGTCGGGCACGGGGGCACCGCCCCAACCGATCCCAACCACCCCGTAAGGGCAATCCCCCCGTGGTTGCCCTCGTCCTCTTGAGTAGGACCAAGATCTGGCAAGGTAACATGGATCAAGTGTGAGAAGCCACTCCAGAAAAGTAATTAATGTATGGGCGGTGAAAATCAGTGGTGAACTTAGCCTCATTACGGGATTTAAATTTTTTCAAAACGCTGCGATCGGGTCGGCAGCAGTATGCGGTCATTGGCTTGGGACGCTTTGGCAGGGCCGTGTGTACCACCTTGCATGAAGCTGGGTATGAAGTGCTGGGAATTGATTCCAGTGAAGAGTTGGTTGCTCAAGTACTGACCAATCGCCAAGTCTCCCATGCCCTCCAGTTGGACTCCACCAATCCCCATGCCCTGACCGAAGCCGGAGTATATGAGTTCGATACGGTCATTATTGCCATTGGCAATTACGTCCAAGAAAGCATCATCACCACCTTAAATTTGAAGGAAGCCGGGGTACGCTACATTATCGCCAAAGCCTCTTCAGAGGTGCATGGGAAACTTTTGGAGCGGGTGGGGGCAGATAAGGTGATTTTCCCCGAACATGAGATGGGCTGTGAGCTGGCGCGATCGCTCACCAACCCCGGCATTCTCGATCGGTTTGAGCTAGACCCCGACAACAGCATCATTGAATGTCCCGTTCCCAAACAGTTTGACGGCAAGACCATTGCCGAACTGCAACTTCGAGCAACTTATGGAATTAGTCTCCTGGCAGTGAGCAAGGAAGATGATCCTGATGCGTTTGTCATCAATCCTAGCCCCGTCTTGCAACTTAAAGCAGGGACCGTCATGGTGGTGTTAGGCAAAAACAAAAGTATCGATAAGCTACCGAATTCCTAGCTTTAGGGAGGGCAGCGGAGAACGGTCGCATTGGGCTGCGCCGTTAGCAGGGTGGTAATGCGATCGCCCCCGCTGAGTCCATAGATATTGAGGCTGGCAATATCCGCATCCGTGGGCGGTTCAGTCAGCACCTCTTCACCCAAATGATTGACGAGTATGACCGATTCAATTTGAATTTGCTGCCTTTGGTGCTGTTGATACAGCTGGGCATACTCTGCCGCGACCTGCTGCCATTGGTCTGGAGGGCAATAACCCCGATCGATAATCACTGAAACGGTGGCGATCGCACCGGACGATGCCGATGGATTGGTCTGCCGTAGCGTTAACCCCAACGCTAAATAGGCCAGCCAACCCAGGCCCAAAATCCGTATGAGTTGAGGGGTGGGTTTAGTCATGTGGTTTCCCAAATTAGGTGGTTTCCCGAATTAGAGTGAGGATGAGGACAACGGTTACAAATTAATTTGAAAGAGATTTTGGAATAGCTCTTGCACCGTGTCTGGATCACCGATTTTGACGGTGGACTCGCGCAAGCTGGCGATCGCCTGCAATTCTGCTTCATCTACTTCCCCATAAGCAATGGGATAGAACCGCACCCCGCTGTAGGCCATGATGTCTTGGATGTAGCGATCGTTGAACCGATTACCCGCACTCACCTGGCCATCCGTGAGCAACAGCAGATAATAGCGACCCGTGGGATCTTGCTGCTGCTGTTTCAGCAAATCAGCCAGGGCTAACATAATGCCATCATACATCGCAGTATTGCCATTGGCCTCTAACTGATCCACCGTCGCCAGCAATTTTTGATGCTGGGGTTCATCAAAGAGAGCCAACGGCAAGCGGCGCGTCGCCTGATCGTCAAAGGTGACAAGGCTAATGTAGTTGCCGGGATTGATGTGTTGGGCGGCGATGCGTAACCCAGTCTGCACGGCTTCCAGCGGTGGCCCATCCATCGAGCCGCTGGTGTCAATCACCAAACTCATGTACACGGTGCGGCCCCCGTCTTTACGCAATTTCCAGTTGGACTGAGCCGCGAGCAGCACGTCCCCGGATGGAATCGGCGGTCCAGCTTGATTGGTGATGTGGTCAGTGGATTCAAACCCCTGCTCGGTCGCCAAGACTTGCATGGCTTCAGAACGGGCAAAGTCGGCAAATTTTTGCAGGGCTTCCTGCTGTTGGGGGCTGTTCCAGTCAAATCCCACCAGCGGATTGTTGTGGGGAATGCCAAAGGGGATAAACTCGGTTTGCTCAAAACCGGGCAGTTGCTTCAAGGCCACATAGTTTTGATATTCCAGGGGAAAGGCTTGTAGTTTGGATTGGTCCCGCAAAAACAATTCCTGTAAGTCCAAGGTGGTGGGAGTGGTAATCAATACTTGGGATTGGAATTGCTCAAATACGGAGTTGACCTGGGGCGAGGCAATTTCTGCTTCCGTCAGTTGACCACCATCAGATTGGTGCCCCGCTGCTCGCCAATACAGGGTATAGAGCAAGTTGAGGGCGGTGGAACTGGTGTAGGGATTGGGGTAAGCGACCTGTATTTGACCGGAGGCGATCGCATTCAGCATTTGATCAAACGTCACTGGTCCCGATGCTGCCAACGCCTGATACACTGATTGGGGCACCACCCACCCCGCCGTATTCGGCACCAAACTGGGAGCCACCGTCTGGGTGCCAATGCCCTGACTTTTCACCATCTCCACCCACAGATCATTAGAGGGACTGTAGCCCACCGGATTTTCCGCCTCAGCAATCAGCAACCGAGCCGCTGCCCCGGACGCAATTTTACGAACGCCCACCCGAATCGGTTCCCCAGAAGCCAAGGTTTGATTCTGGGCATTGAAGGCATCCGCCACCTCCACCAACCACCGCTCATTTTGCCGCTCCGCATTGGCCTTTTCCGATGAGCTAAAAATCTCAATGTAAAATCCGTCGTCATTCGGCTGGGCACCGTAGAGAGGAAACTCCTCCAAGGACGGCAATGGGGCTTCAATCGAGTCCACGGTGTAGCGCAGGGCGATCTCATCGGGGACAACTTGGGTGCGATCGCCCACCCCCGGCAACACAAACTGCTCCAACACCTGCAACGCCGTCTCTGCCGAATTGATCGGAGACCCAGATTGTTGGGCCGGCGGGTTAGTAGACGGGGGCGATGAAGACGGGGGCGAAGACGAGAAACAGGCCGCAGTCAGGACCAACCCCAAGCCTAACAAAAAGCCCAATCCCAGCCGCACCATCCGGCAGATTGATCCTGGCACTGGCAACTGGATGGGCGTGGGCAACGGTGGGATGGATGCAGATGGACGTTTCATGCGGTTGAAGATCTCCACTAATCGCAAAAATTCGCAAACAATATGTCTACACTATTCCAAATTAGGGTTAAAGGCTTCAGCCTCAAGGATTTGTTGATTCGCCGCAATTAATTGTTGTAACCGTTGGGGCAACGTTGCCGCATTCGCATCCAACGACGCTAATGCAACTTGATCCTGAAGCTGCTGGAGTTGTTGCTGGGTTTGCTGAAGGCGATCGCCACTCTGCTGTAGCCGTTCCTGCACCATTTGTTGATAGACCGGAGTTTGGATGGTATCCAACACCCGGAGCGCATCGGCAATTTGCTGGATTAACTCCAGCACCGTATGCACGGCTTCCAGCAAGTCAGGATGAAGGAGGGAATCATGGTGAGAAATCTGGACCGCACAGGCTTGGGCGGACCGGGCGGCTTGTCGAGCCTGTTGCCATGCCTCGGTGCCAACGTGATCGGGGGGCAGATTCGACTCTAGGGTGGTAAGCTGCTGCTCGAAAACCGCTGGCATCAACAAATCGCTAGCATCCGCTGTCGGAGCCTGGGACCGAACAGTTGTGACCCAACTGCCCATCATCGCCACTGCCACCCCACCACCGCCCAACCACACCAACGGTCGAGGGCCAGCCCAGCCCAACAAGCAGAGATATCCAATGACCGTACCTGTCAACAAACCATAGGTTTGCGGCAACCGGATCACTGTTGACCACTCAACCTTCATCAACCCTTCCTTCCGGACGACAACCGTACAGGTTGTATATTGCCCCGACACCTGTACGGCCCCATTCTATATCACGATCACCCTTGCCCGACGTGCGATGATCCATCCCCCACTCTTGGTCTCTGTTTGATGGGTAGATCCCTTATTAAGTTAGATGTAATATCCAGAAGCTCCGAGGGATATCCCGTTACTTCTGCGGTTATCTGGGGCAAGCTATGGGTATAAGCCGCCTGCTATCACTTTATTGCTAACCATGCCTGATTCTGAATCCTCAATGACCTCAGATATTGCAGAGGCCGAGCGTCAGTCCCAGATCCCTCGACTAAAGGCCACCGCCAAGGAAGCAGCCCAGAAAAATTGGCAGCTTCAGGGGATTGCTGGTGCGATCGCTGCCGCCACCCTGCCCCTTACGATTGGCGGCTTCATTGCCCTACGATGGTGGCTGAATGCCCACGTCCCAGGAGGCGAGGGTGCAGGCATAGAATTCCCCACCCAGTTGACTCTCCTGGGGCTGACAAGCCTTGGCTTCACTGGCTTAAGTGTTGGTTTATTTGTATTCCATTGGAGCAATCAACTGCTGGGGGCGATCGCTCAGATAACCACAACAACACGATCCCTATCACAGGACCAGGAGGCCGAGGCAGTCCCCCCACCGGATTGGCAGGAACTAGAAGCCCTTGCCGACAGCCTAACCCTGGTGGCAGCCCAGCTACAACACCTTCACCAAGAACGAGATCAGCAAAACCAGGCATTACAGACCCTGACCGATGATTTGGAAGATCGCATTAGTCAGCGAACGGCCCAACTTCGCAGTGTCATTAGCCAGCTCAAACAAGAAATTTGGGAGCGCAAGCAGGCTGAGGGGCAACTGCAACAATCCCAGGCCAAATTAATTCACAGTGAAAAAATGTCAGGTTTGGGGCAGATGGTGGCCGGAATTGCTCATGAAATCAATAATCCCATTAACTTTATCCACGGTAATCTCAATCATGTCCAGCGTTATGTGCAGGACATCTTAGCAGTTCTGGATCTGTACCAGACGCTATATCCTGATCCATTGCCAGAGTTAGAGGCGATCGCCAACGAGCTAGAACTTGAATTTCTAGCGAAAGATCTGCGCAAGATCGTCGCGTCCATGCGCATTGGCACCGATCGGATTTTAGGGATTGTGCGATCGCTCCGCACTTTCTCTCGTGCCGATCAAGTGAAATTCAAACCCGCTGACATTCACGAAGGCATTGACAGTACCCTACTCATTCTTAAACATCGCTTCAAAGCCTGTGCCAACCGTCCTCAAGTGATTGTGGTTAAACAGTTTGCCCCCAACTTGCCCTTGGTAGAATGCCATGCCGGACAAATCAATCAGGTATTCATGAATATCATCACCAATGCCCTGGATGCTTTGGATGAAGCAGGAGAGTTATGCCTGCAAAAATCGGAACCTCCCATGTTAATTATCACCACACAGACCATTGGGGATAAATCGGTGGCTATCCAAATTTCTGATAATGGTCCCGGCATTCCCGCCAAGACTCAAACCCGCTTATTTGACCCCTTTTTTACGACGAAACCCGTTGGCAAAGGCACGGGACTGGGGATGTCCATCAGCCATACCATCG
>JBFRWC010000519.1:0-5189 GCA_051439365.1 Leptolyngbyaceae cyanobacterium | reverse complement strand
TGACCCAGTGTTAAGACATCATCCTTAAAGGCCAGCCACCAAGACCCGTGCCGCAGGTCCGTCAACTGGGCCTCAAACTCTTGCCACCAAGAGCCATGGCCCAAGGCCAACATTTGCTGCTCAAAGACCTGCCACACCCCACCAAAACTCGCTTCTAGCATGTCGGCTTCAAACTCTTGCCACCAAGAACCGTGACCGAGCTGAAGCATGGACTCATCCTTGAATTCCTGCCACCAGGAGCCGTGGCCCAACTCCATGACTTTATCGTTAAACATCTGCCACCAGGAGCCATGGCCTAAGTCCAGCAGTTGCTGATCAAATGCTTGCCACCAGGAACCATGACTGAGGGCGCTCAGATCGGCTTCCAGGGCGGCCCAATCTGCTTCATGTTCAATCCACCAAGACCCATGCCGGAGGCTGAGTTGCTCTTTGAATTCCTGCCACCAGGAACCATGACTGAGGCTATACCAATCTTGACCATTGGCGATCGCCCCTTCCACTGCCGCGACCCCGATACCAAAGTCTGCACTGATGGAGGCGATCGCTTGGTCGTAGAGCGCATGTAAATCGATGCCAGCATCCAAGGCGGCATAATCAACGTTCCAGCCGATTACGTCAAACGCTTGCAAGTCGAGGGTAGAAATATTGGTGCGTTCTTGGTAGCCGAGGGTCGGGTCCATAATCCCCAAGGCATCCTGAAGTCGTTGCCAGTGGCTCGCTTGATACTCATCCCCTGATTCAAACTCCGCCAGCGCTGTGGCCCCGCCATCAATGGAAAAGTAGGCAGATCCCCCGAAGTTTAAGTCACTGACACTGCCATCAGGGTTCTCAATCGTGGTGCTGGCCTCACTATGGCGCAGCAAATCTAGAAGCGTTGCCCCTCTGGTTTGTTCTTTGCCAGAGTGCAGCACACTTTGTTCAATCAGCCCATCCAACCCGCTAACAAAGCCAGCGCCATGGCCTAATTCGTGCAGCGCCATCGTTAAGAAATCTAAGGTACCCTCCGCTGCCGGTTCCTCCCGCTTGAAGTCATAGCTCCAATCGTAGCTATTGTTAATCACGACATAGCCATCGAGGGCGGTTGGATCGTCCAGCTGATCTTGGGTCCAAGTCCCACCCGTGTCTAGCTCTAGCGCCTCCTCCATCCCCAATGCTTTAGCCTGGGCGCGAGTCAGCATGACGGTGTCGCCTGTGACCAGTTCCCCGTCGCGTAAGAAATCAAACGTGTTTCCGGTTTGGAGGGCACCCAGCACTGAAGTGTCTTGACTGGAGGTTTTATCCCGGTCCAAATATTGTTTCAGCACCCCGTAATGGACTTCGTGGAAGATGGGGACTGCACCGCCCACCGCTTGGTCATTCTCTAGACTATCGGTGGCGCTGATATGGAAGTTGATGACAGTATCATCATCGAATAATGCTTCATAAATGGAGGCCGCCAATTCAAAGCCAATGCGCTGCTCCAGGGTGACGTTTAAATCGTAGGTGAGTTTGAACTGAACCATGGTTGGTAGAACTCTCTAAGGTCGGTGAAAACTAGCAGTATATCTGTATTATTGAGTCAGTGAGAAATCAGGAACTCAGTGGGATATTTGTTCTATCCGTCCATGAGTGTTCTGTGATGGTCTCAATATGCGCGATCGCAATAACGTGTAAAAAAGCACCCAATATTATTGTGTGGCATCTCACCATTTAATTGGATAAAGTTCTCCCAAAACTTCTCTCTCATATGGTTCCCTCACTACTGATAAACTCTAAGAAGAAATGATGAAGCCATGTAATCTTTACATGAAGATAGCGATTCAACCCACATATATTTACTGAGGCAATGGGTTGGAGCCACTCAAGTTGATAGGTGATTGATGGAGTTGAGGGAGTCCCGCTGATGGGTGGCCAGGGGGGCGATGTGCCGGGAAGAACACCAGGGTTAAATCGCGAAATAGGGTTGGGTCGGAAGTGGGGGTGCGATCGCCATCCAGCCCCCCTCAGTATTGATGCGTAGGATGGGTGAAGACGCGATCGCCTCCGATTTCCCAGCATCAATCCTGGTTACTTATTTAGTGCTATAACTAGTGGCTAGATAGAAGTTCCCAACAGAAATATCGTTTCACCTTTTTTGATTCAACAGGTATGTCATCGTGAATATTTTGTGGTGCGGCCAGAAACTCTTTTCCTTGCGTTCCAACGTTTTCCTTGCTGCTGGATTAACAACCACTTGCTGCTTGATTTGGCCTAAATCGATGATGGCGGATGTCGTACCCAATGGTCTAGGCACTGCCGTGGATAGCACAACTTGCTTACCCAGTTGTACCGTGACTGGGGGCAGCACCCGTGGCACCAATTTGTTTCATAGCTTTGATGAGTTCTCGTTGCCCAGCGGCAGTACGTCCACCTTTCGCCATGATGCCGCGATTAGCACCATCATTACCCGCGTGACCGGAGGATCGACCTCCCGAATTAATGGCACCCTTGAAACCCTCCTGGAAGGAAGTTTGAATGATCGAGGAAGTGCTGATTTCTTCTTTGTCAATCCCAGTGGTATCGTGTTTGGCCCCAATGCCCAGTTAAATATTGGCGGATCATTTATTGGTAGCACAGCAGAGAGCCTGGTATTTGAGGATGGCACAGAGTTTACTGTGGATGCGGCGAATCCATTACTCACTATCAGTGCGCCTGTGGGCTTACAGTTGGGGACTGGATCGGGCAATATCCGGGTAGCTGGGTCCGGCAGCAATGTGGTGCTAAACCCAGATGATACGATTAATCGGAGCGATCGCCCTACTGGACTCAGCGTCGTCTCTGGGAATACCTTAGCCCTCGTCGGTCGCAATCTGCGGCTCGACGGTGGTAACTTAACCGCAGAGGCTGGGCGCATCGAATTGGCAGCGGTGACTAGTGGTCCGGTTACGTTAAACGAAACCAGAGCAGGGTGGACCTTCGATTATGGAACCGTTGACACCTTTGGCAATCTCGCCCTCGCAGATGCCGCGTCCGCTGATGTGAGCGGTGATGATGCTGGCACCATTCATCTCCAGGGCCGAACCATCACCTTAGACGATGGCTCATCGTTATTAGCGAATACCCTCGTGGCCGGGGGCGGTAATATCAGAATCGACGCAACTGATTCACTGCAAATGACGGGGACAACCGCCACGCCCTCAGAACCCTTTAGAGCCTTACCATCCAGTGCCTACATTGAAATTTCTCCCGGTGCCGTCGGCGATGGCAGTAGCACCTTGACCGTTGCCACCACCGACTTGACCCTCACGGATGGTGCTCAGATTGGTCTCAGCATGGGTGGGTTGGGCGTGTCCGGCTCCGTGAACGTGGAAGCGGACACCATCATTGCTAATCGTGATGCTCCCACCGCCTTCAGTGGACTGTTTGCTGCGGTCCTCCCTGTCTTCCCATCTGAGGAGAGCGGCCTGCCCCCATCCTTGGGCACAGGTGGTAATTTGAACATCACGACGAACCGCCTCCAGGTGAGCAATGGTGCCCAGATTTTGGTCAGCACCTTTGGGATTGGAGAGGCCGGCAATTTAACGATCAATGCCCAAGAGATTGAGGTGTTTGGCTTTAGTGACTTTGGTTCCAGTAGTCTCCAAGCGGCCTCAGAATTCCCCCCCAGCGGTAATGGTGGGCAGCTTACGATTAACACCGAACGGCTATTGGTGGCGGATGGAGGCCAAATTTCGACTTCGACCAAGAGTTTTGCCGCGTCTGCCGGGGATCTCGTGATTCGGGCCTCTGAGTCAGTGGAGTTAAGTGGGACAACTCCATTTGGCCGGAGTGGGTTATTTGCCACCGCCGTGTCCTTGCGGAATCCAGAGACGGGTGAAGTCGCCACTGCCGCAGGAGAGGGCGGCAACATTTTGATTGAAACAGACAGTTTGACCCTCAGGGATGGGGCTATTATTAGTGTCAGTAGTAATCCCAGTAATCCGAATAATCCAGGGCTGGCTCCCGGTGTGGGTCCGGCGGGCAACGTGACCCTTGTTGCTGACCTGATTCTGGTGGATGATCAGTCGGTGCTTAGCGCTGATACCGCAAATGGCGATCGCGCCAACACCTTCCTTCAGTCTGACTTAATCGTCTTCCTGGACGATAGCCAACTGACCACCAACGCCACCGGAGCGGCTACAGGGGGCAATATTGAGACGGAAACCACGTTCCTCGTGGCCTCAGCCAATAGTGATATCACCGCCAATGCGACCGAGAGTTTCGGTGGGCGCGTCATTATTACCGCTGAGGGCATCTTTGGTACCGAATTTAGAGCACTCCTGACCGCTGAAAGTGACATTACCGCCACCTCCGCCCTGGGTCCCCAGTTCAGTGGGGTCGTCGAGATCAATTCCCCCGATGTGGACCCCAGCCGTAGTACAGCCCAGTTGCCCTCTAGCTTGCTGGCCACTAGAGAAATTGTAGAAACTTGCGATCCCTACATCGACAGCCGCTTTACCCTTGTAGGTCGCGGGGGGCTGTCACCGACCCCCTATCAAACCAGCACCGCTGGGCAGTTAGTTTGGCGAGATTTTCGGTTGTCCGATGACTTAGCCCCCAACAACCGGGCAGGCCAATCTACCCGATCAACCTATTTAGACGCACGAGGTTTGGGGGATCTTGCTCCAGAAGAGAATACCGTGGTGGTTCCCACTGATGTCTCTGATCAGACTCAACCACCTCAGGATACGATCCGAGAAGCCCAAGGCTTGGAGATTGGGGACAATGGTCAGATTCGCCTCGTGGCCAGTCAAGCAACGTTGCCAAGGCAAAGTCCCTTAGTCGAAACCTGTCCTCGTTTTCCGGCTTCAATTCAGAGATAGGCTAAAACTATTTTGCGTATTTTGGTGGCTGCCCCCGCCGCTGGCGGGGGCAGCCACGCACATTCAATGGCTATGAGCTTAGACCAAGGATTGGAGCTACAGGGTATGGGCCAGAATCTTACGGGCAAGCTGCATTTTGACCAGATGCCCCAAGGTTTTCATGGCCTGGTCGATTTCATCCGTCCACGGTATACCTGTGTTGAGCCGCAAGCAATTTTGCAAGCCTCCAGAGGGGGAAAACATGGGACCAGGCGCAATGCTGATCCGCTGCTGGATGGCGGTTTCAAATAGCTCCAAGGCATCAAACCCGCCCTCAATTTCCAACCAGAGGACGTGACCGCCATTGGGTCGGGTGACACGAGTTTCAGC
>JBFRWC010000518.1:0-5172 GCA_051439365.1 Leptolyngbyaceae cyanobacterium | reverse complement strand
CATAGTAGGCCGCCCGATGATTAGTAACTGAGGCCACATAGGGAACGGCAGATTTAATCACCCGCAGGGTTTGGGCTTGGACATTGCCTTGCTGCCCCCCTCCAGTTCGATAGGCGGACATGGTCAGGGTTGCGCCTCGGGCAGGAACTGCGCCATACTGCCGTTCCATCAACTGGGGCGATACCGTCAACACTGCCGTATCATTGCCACGCTGACCGTCCAATTGCTGGCGCGATCGCAGTTGGGTGGCAGCTTTGAGCTGGGACGGTTCCCGAATGAGGGGGCCAAATTGCATCTGTCCAGTAATGGAGTCCAGGGTGTAGTGGTAATCATCCGGCCCAGAGTCGGCAAAATCATTTACTTCTTGCCAGACCTGTTGCAGCCCGTTGGGCAGTGTAACCATCAAAGACTCCGACGGCTGGCGGGGTAAAATCGGCGTACTCTGCAACTGAAAGGTTTGGCCTGCCTGACCATTGCTTTCTCCGATCAGTTCATTGTGAATCACCGTGCATTGATAGGCATCCACGGCACCACCGATGGCACGGGCCGAAACGCTGAACAATCGCGGCGAACTGGTGTAGGGCGCAATCCCCGGTGCAGGGTCTGTGCAAACACAGCGCACCCACCGCCCCCGATAGCTACCAAATTCGGTGACTGGTAGCTGTTGGGGTAAATGCAGAATCACCTCACCCTGTTGAATAGCGCTATCACTTCCCGTGTCATAAAAGCTAAAGCCGTTGGTTCCATCATCACTTTCCCGCATCAACACGGGTACCCAAGTCTGTCCATTCCAGGCTTCCCACTGCCGGGGAGGGGCGGTAGGGCGAACCCCGGTGGGGGTGGCGGCTTCTCCGGAAAAATGAACGGCAATGACGATACCGTCCAATGCCTGTTCTGGGTCTAGAACTACGTATAGAGCATTACCCGGTTGGGGAGTGGGATTAAAAATCATTTGCTCCCGCCCCGCCCAGCGCCCATCTGAATGGCGAGTCCACTGTACCGATAGCCGATCCTGAAGCACATTAGGAACGGGGGGAGCCGTATCCGCTGTGAGGAGATGCTGGATGTGAGGCAAACCAATGGTCAGGGGGCGATCGGTGGTAAATACGATCGCCTCTTCCGTTTCAGTGCGCTCGGTGGCAACAGCCACAGTCGCAGGAATAGTGTAGGGTTCAGGTAGACTGGCTGATAAATAAAAGGTCAACGGGGTATAGGCCGGAGCCGGGGGCTGGAGCCTAATGCCCAGTAGTTCCAAAAAGACCACATAATTGCGCCGGGGAACTTGGTTAAACCGCATCATCATCTGGTCGGTGAGCCAGCCAAATAGCTCAACCATCGTAATCCCCGGATCACTGGGGTTATGGTTGGTCCATTCCGGACAGTACCGGGGAATCCGCAGCAAGCACTCTTCCACCAAATCTTTGAATTGGCGATCATCTAAATTCGAGTTGGGCAGTTTAGCTAAAAAGTCAAATTCCATAGTCAGACGGCGGCATTAAGATAAAACGGATAGACGAAACTATGCCGATGATAGGTTTTGCGAATTCTATAGTTGACCAGAATGTTAAGGCTGGCGGTCTCAGGCACCGGGGTTGAGCTGACTGCCTCAATGAGAATGCGGGCTTCCCATTGCTGTAATGCTTCACGGGCATAAATTTGAGCCAACAATAAGGTTTCATCATTTAAGGGGGCAAATACCAATTCGTGTAGACGCGACCCAAAATCAGGGCGATAGACTCGCTCGCCTAAGCGAGTGCCTAAAATGATGGATATCGATTCCTCTAAACTCCGATGATCATGGCTGAGTTGAAATCCTCCTTGCACGGTCATCCGCATTGGGAAACCCCACCCTTCCCCCACCAACGCATGTAGGCGATTTTGTTCTGAGTTCGGTTGCGGTGCATCCACAATAATTCATCCTTCAAGTACTAAACGATACGACACAGGTAAAAAAATTAATTCTTAGTAAATTGAAATTTAGGATTCGTTTTAGGGCGAAACAAAATCAACAGTAGTAGGGGCGTAGAATGCCCCCACTACCCGCCTAAAGCTGATAGCCGAAATTTGAAATACATTCATAACTCTGCGGATTTCGATTCAAACTTCTTGTATTATCACTTATCCTACTTTGGGACACCCGTGGTTGTGATGACTTATCACCCGATACGTCAGTGCAATATCACTAAACAACAAGGCTGAAAATGCTTGAATTTCACGGAGATTCTCCTTAACACCATGACAACTATACATTTACTCAACACCAGCGATACTTACTCAGCATAAGCATTGCGAGTTCAATATAAATTAATAGTTGTTTAACATAAATCCATTCCTTGGATGCGAATAACGTTAAGGATTATCGATCCGGAAATTACGTACAAAAGAACACAATTATTCATCAGGAGTAATTCGATGGCAAAAGAACAGGTGGCAAAGCTTTACCGTGCGGCTCAAATCAATTCCCAATTGCGAGATGTTCTGAATACAGCCCCAAATATTGAAGAGTTTGTGGCAATTGCTGATCGATACGGATTTTCATTTACGGTCAGAGAATGGCAAGACATGATGAATTTTTCGGTTGAAGAGTTAGAATGTCAACTCTCTGAAATTCCTGGTATTTAGGGTGGGTTACGGTTAGGAAATGGCTTTCATTGAAGGCTACTATTTGTTGGCTTGGGGTGGTTATGATCCTGGATCGTTTAACTAGTATTCTTATTCGACGATATCTGTTGAGTTTGCCTCTAGAACAGCGTCTATTACGGTATGGATCGCTTGTGTCTGTGGCGTGGCTTAAATCCATCCTTATCCAAATTAAACCAGAGGTCATTCCTGAGGAACCAGACTCACCTGATGTCACCCCCGATACCCGACCAGAGCTGATCCAAGCCCCCACCATTTACTACCGTCAATATCGCTGTACTGAGCACGACCCCCTCAGTTGTCAGTCCAATTGTGAGAGCGATACTCCCCCTAAAGTATCGTTGTTCCAATCCTCTGAACCTAAAACTCCGAGGTGTAAGCTGTGCTACTTTCCTGCATGGCTGAAGGTAGAGCAACAGCTAAGTGGTCGTCAGGGTCAGTATCAAATCACCCAAGTCCTGGGCAGGAGGGGGTTGGGGCGGCTATATGAGGGGACACACCTAGATTCAGAAGAATTGGTCACGATCCAGGAATATTTGTTGCCCGATCGCTACTTTAACCCAGTTGAACAAAAGCGTCACCAGGAACGCTTTCTCCACTTGGCTGGGTTATCCCTAGCTGATGGGCGATCGCAAGATATGAGAATTGTTGCCCCCATTGATGCGATTGCTGATCCGTCGGGTGAGCGATGTTACATTATCACCACCGCTATCGATGGTAGCCAAACCCTCAATCATTACTGTGCCCGTCATGGAGCCTTTAGTACCCAAATGGTATGGGACTTGTTGAACCAAGCCCTGCAAACTCTGGTCTTTTTACACCAGCAAATTTTTACCCTGCCCACTGGCCAGGTCCATAAGGGGATGATCCACGGCAATATTAACCTCGATAGTCTCCTGTGGAAGCCTAATGCTGGTAACTATTCTCCCCAAGGATTCCTCTATTTCACTGATTTTGCCCTGTGGGAAATCTTGTTTGATCCTACAGAGCAAAATCGGGATGACTTAGAAGCTCAGGAGGTCATGCTAGCCCAAGATGATTTGACAGCGTTGGGGAAGGTGGCATTTTGGGCGCTCAATGGAGCAACCAAGGGGACTGATGACCACCCCCTCAATCCCCGCAATGATGGTGATTGGGTCAATGGCACCAATCCCTCACTCCAACACTTTATTCGACGACTGATTGGCATCGAAGATCCTTTTGGCAGTGCGGAGTCAGCTCGTTTTGCTTTACTGCAACTCCCCCTCGATCCAGTGATTGATGAGCGGGATGATCGGGCTGAAGAACTGGCTCCGGTTAAAAAAAGTTGGCTTCGTAAGGCACTTCCTTTTTTAGTCATTGCGGCCATTCTCGCAGGCTTGGGAACGTTCGGGTGGCTGTTGGTGCGATCGCGTCGGCAGGCTCTTCTGGCTAAACCGTTGCCCCCTCCCTGCTGTTTCAAAGATGGAGGAGTGATTCCCACTGGAACCTATACCTACGCTATTCCGGCCTCGGCCTATTGGCGACCTTTGTTTCAAACACCGCCCATACCAGCAGGCATACCAGCGAGCATATCAGCGGAGAACATCGAGCCAGACCCCAGTTCCAGCAAGGGTGAAGCATCATCAACGGGTCTGTTTAATCAACTTGAATTGCTCCAGCCTAAATTGTCTTTGATTAAAAGGCCCACTGACTCTGTGGCGGCGGCGATCGCCTCTGTTCAGTCTGGTCAGGCAGATTTTGCCATACTGCCCCTCATCCAACCGTTGCCCCCGGATGTGACCGCTATTACCATTGCTCACGATAGCCTAGTGCCAGTAGTGGCTTTTAGTTATGTCGAACGGACTAAAGGATTACCCCATGCCCTGAATGGCCGTATTCGTCTAGACCATCTCCAAACCTTGTACACTAGCGATGCTGACGATTGGACATTGTTGAAACGCCTTGACCTACCGCTAGAGCGATATTTGCCAGAGGCTAAGCTCAGTCAAGAACTGATTGATTGGCTTGTTTTTAATCAACCCCCAACGGTTTTGCCTGCTGCCCCATCTGCTAGCAATGTGTCCACCAATCCCGTACTCACTAATGCCCCCAGGGGTAATGGTTCTAGCAATTCAGCTCAAACGCTACAAACAGCACAATTGCCAACATCCCAAAACAGTTTTATCCCTGCCTCTACCCCAAGCTCAGGCACTAATAGTACTTCACTGGCTCGTAACACCTTAGCCCCAACCACCACGGTTCTACCAACCCTAACGATGTTGCGTCAGATCTTGCAGGACTTCGAAAATCAACAGGTGGGTAGCATTGGCCTTTCCCCCCTCAGTCAAGTGTTTGGCCAATGCTCGGTTTATCCCCTGGCATTAGCCGATGAGCACAAATTTGTGCCGCCCCTGATGTTTGACAACGGCAAACCGATTACCCCAGCCAGTGATTTATGCGATCGCAAAGGCAGTTATACACCCCACGGTGAGGCGATTCGTTCCCAAATCTATCCCCTGGCCTATCCGTTGGCGATCGTTTATCCGTTTGACAATACTCGCTCTGATGTAG
>JBFRWC010000517.1:0-15939 GCA_051439365.1 Leptolyngbyaceae cyanobacterium | reverse complement strand
AGATGCTCCGTCTGGATCAGCCCCCTCATCAGGCCAAGGAGAGCCTCACAGTCTATCAGAACAGCCCGGTGCCCAAACTGAATTACCGGCAGAGAGCGATCGCCCCCAATCTAATGGGCCAACGAATCAGCCAGTTGCTCCTCGCAATGGTAATCAGGCAAGCACAGAGATAGCAGGGCCAATGACCAATCCGTTTGGTGAACTATCCTGGGATGTTCTCGAAGAAACCGCTCCGTCTAGGCCAACGTCACCATCCATTGCTGGTGGGACGTTCGAGCCATCCGAGATAGCCTCCTCAGCGATGGATACGGCGACTGAGCCAACTGTAGAGCCTCCAACTGTAGATGAGTCTACGGTGGATCAGCCTACTGTAGATGAGCCTACGGTGGATGAGCCAACCATCGAGCTTGCAACCGTGGATGAGCCAATTACCAGCTCTGGGATCGCCACTATGATCAATGAAGCGGCGATCGCCGATGGTCAAGCAACCGATGAGCCGCTGCCAGAGTCAGCGCGGACCCTCAATCGTCTCAGTCAAATCAGCCATATGGATGCTAGTCATCAACGAGGAAATCAAGCGGCCCCAGGGGCCAGTATGGACCGAGGGGAAGGACTGCGATCGCCCCAGCCAGAGCCACCTGAACCTCAGCCCTCGCCGGCATTACCAACGTTACCGCCCCAAGTTTCCATCCCCACTCCTATGATCCAACTGCCCGACCAGGATTTAATCGCGGGTCATCCAGTGCGCTTGGTGGTGACGTTACCGACCCCAAGGCCGATCGCTCCCACCGCAGTCTCCGGCAATCCAACAGCAGATCCCCACTTAATCGAGAACCCTCCCATGCAACCCTTCATTTTTGTCAAACTGTGGGTCCAAGATCGCCAGACCCGTTCGATCTTGGATGGTCCCCGCTGGCTAGTAGATTTTATCCCCAACCGTCAGGGAGATTTAGAAGCCATGACCCAACTGGTGCTGCCCATTGGCTGCATGGAGGTGAGTGTGGCAGCGATCGCGGTCGAGTTGCTCACTCAGCGGGAAAGTAACAAAGTCACCCTGCATCGCTCGGTAACTCCCACAACACTACCGCCTCCGCTCACCAGCTTTAGCCTGGATGATCTCAACTAGGAGTCCTTTCTTGAGAAATATTAAAGACGGTCAGCGATCGACAACAGCAGCTTTTTCAACTGCTGCCGTAAGGTCAGTTCACCCTTGGCCACGGTTTCGCCAAATTTCGCCGCCCGTGGATAGGGTTCAGCACTGCCCTCAGCCGTCGTTTCGACATAGCCCGATTTCATTTTCGTTTTGGTGTTGGCATAGCTTGAACGGGCGCTCTCCACCTCCTGCTTGAGGTTGATGTAGCGATCGCCATATTGAGTCTGTTCCAGCTTGGTATCCACCTGCCTTGCCGCTGCCGCTGCCCGACCGAGACCTTGCTTAATTTTGGGCAAATAGTCTTGGTCAAACTGTTCAGCCAACTGATTGAGACGCGATCGCCATTGGGGAGTGTTGTCAGTACTCATAGAAATTATTTGTGATCGTAAGGTAAAGAATCATAACAAGCACATCGACCCAAGCAGGCCCATGTTGCTCTCACGACTTTTTTGTCCCCCTTATCTTGACAAAATCCACGGTCTGTATCCAGTGGGGATTTCTCCCCTAACTGTTTTCCTCATCCGTATCGCCCCTAAGGATAGCTGTTCTAGCTTTCTCCGCCCGATCCGCCGCTTCCGTCATCACCGTGTCTAAGCTTTCCAATATTTCTCCTGGATGCTTTTCCAACACCTTAATGGACAGGGACACGCGACGCTTCGCATCATCAATGCCAATGATCATCGCTTTCACCGCCTGCCCAATTTGGAAAATGGCTTCCAGGGAGGAGACATAGTTTTTACTCACTTGGTTAATATGGAGCAACCCGGTCACCCCATCGAAATCCACAAACACCCCAAAGGGCTTGATCCCAGAAATTCGACCGCTGATCAGTTGTCCCACTTCCAACTGGGTTAAGCTGGCTGCTTGGCTGGCAAGGCGTTGGGATAAGACCAATCGTCGCCGTTCTGGGTCCACTTCCAGCAGACTGACGGTTAGAATTTTGCCCACTAGGGTATCGAGGCCATCTCGATCGATCAGGTGCGATCGCGGCACAAACCCGCGCAACCCTTGGGCATCAACGGTGACCCCCCCCTTATTGACACCACTCACCCGGACATCAATGGTGGCTTCAGTATTTTGCATCCCTTCAAACTGCTGCCACAGCCGCTTGATTTCGAGCTGTCGGATCGATAGGGTGACTTGGCCCTCCGCATTTTGCTCTCGAATAATGAGAAAGTCTCGCTCTTCCCCTACAGGCAGCACGGCAGATAAATCGACTGAACGCTTTAGTGATGCTTCATCATTGGGCAAATAGGCCGCTGCTTTGCCGCCAATGTCCACATAAATACCATCCGGTTCGTGATTGTTAACGGTACCGCGTACAACCTGACCCCGCTCAAATGCGTAATCATGCTGCTCAAGGGCTTTTTCAAAATCATCTGAGGAAAAGGACAAACTGACCTCCCAGGAACATGGTGAACTCTGGTGTTGCGCTAAAATCACAAGTGCTTACACGAGCAACCTGCCTAGGCAAACAATATGCGTCAATCCATACTGAACGCATAGGATTCCAAGTCATCAGCAATAATACACCTCATTGGCCATTTCCAATAGGGGTTTCAGGCTGACATAGAGTATTCCTGTCTACTTTATCGTAGGAACTGTCCTACCCCTACCTCTTTTGAAATAAGTTAACTTGCATTTGGGTCAGCCCCCCTACGTTAACCCAACGATCTTGGATCTCAGCCAAAAACTCAGCGGGCAGTACGGCAATCCCCCGCAAAAAGTCGATAGAACCGAGTCCACCCCAACCCCTTTCTCCCTTTAAGATAGGGACATGAACAACAAAGGCAGCAACAAGTTGCCAGACCGATAAATTCCATGTGAATCTTAGCTCACATGGTCACAAAGAGAAACAACATCACACACGAAGCAGATTGACACAGAAAGGAGACCAACATTATGGCAATCGTACATTTTGAAACATTCCCAAATATTGACACCTTGCACCACCAAATGACTCGTTTGTTTGATGATTTAGGATTTTCTGCTGCGGTCCAAGAGCGAGGGTTGGTCAATCTAGTCCCAGCGGCTGAGTTGGAGGAAACCGATGAAGCGTTGATCTTGCGCTTGGAAGTGCCTGGCATGAAGCCTGACGATCTGACCGTGGAGGTGATGGCTGAGTCCGTTTCGGTGGCGGGCGATCGCCAATCGACGGCCCAATCGGCGGAAGATGGCAGCACTCGCAGTGAATTCCGCTATGGCAAGTTCCAGCGGGTGATTCCCTTACCCCTGCGGATTCAGAATACCAAAGCCGAGGCAACGTACGAAAACGGTGTTTTGAGCCTGATGTTGCCAAAAGTTGAAGAAGAAAAGAATAAGGTGGTCAAAGTTGCGATTCGTTAATCGGCGGCGGCTTGATCGATTCTCAGGATAGTCGCTCTTCTTCGACGATTGAAGATAGTGATGGCTACAATAGAGAAAAGTGATCCCCTTTTGAACTCAGGTTATACACTTGTAGAAAAATGGCCCTCGGCCATAACGACCCAGAGTTGCCCATGCTTAGAGTTGCGGACCTCACATCATGGGCACTCTTTACTTTTAGGTCAATCGAGCGATCGCTCCATGTTAGCCTGGGCAACCAGCTAGGGAGGCGATCGCTTTTCCTTTGGGCAGGGTAGTCTCCAGGGGGTAAACCGATCTGGGTTTTCCCGTCTATGTTTAGATTTTGCCCAGTTCACGCGGCAAACCATAACCTCTATCAAAAATTTAGTGTAAATACTTGAAAAAGCAGACGTTAAGCTAAAACTAGGTCATGTAAATACCTAAATGTCCCATCCTGAATGCCCCATCCTGAATGCCCCATCCTGGATGCCCCATCCTGAATTGGTGTGACGGGTATGGCGATCCCACAAAGAACAAAAAGAAAACGGAGAATACACTCGTTATGTCCTTACCGACCCACTTCCGTTCGGCAATTCCCAAACTAGTCCGATACTTAATTGTCTTTGGGTTAGGTGCAGTGTTGACCTTACTCACTCTCTCTCGCTTACCCCAACAATCCTTACCGCCTGCGTTGAGGCTGGTCAATCGGGCCACCGGGGTCGTCGCTGAAGCAGACGATCAATCTACCTCGCTCAACCCAGACGAGGGCAATGGGATCGCCCTGACCGCTCAGGGGCCAGTGGTGTCTAGTCGGACGTTTGTGGCGGATGCGGTGAACCGGGTGGGGCCAGCAGTGGTCCGGCTGGATACGGAACGGGTAATATCCCGCCAGCCATCCAGTCCCTTTGCCGATGATCCGTTTTTCCGGCGGTTCTTTGGGGATCAGGCGGTGCCGAATAATCCCCGGGAGTTTCGCGAACAGGGTCAAGGGTCCGGGTTTATTGTGGATGCATCTGGCATTATTCTCACCAATGCCCATGTGGTCAGTGGGGCTGATGAGGTGACGGTGACGTTGCGGGATGGTCGTAGTTTTGATGGCGAAGTAAAAGGGGCCGATGAGACCTTGGATCTGGCCGTGGTCAAAATTTCTGACCCAGATTTGCCCGTTGCCCCTCTGGGAGACTCAGATAACGTGCAGGTGGGCGATTGGGCGATCGCCGTCGGCAACCCCCTAGGCTTGGATAATACCGTCACCTTAGGGATTGTCAGCACCCTCAACCGTTCCAGTTCCCAAGCCGGAATTGCCGATAAGCGCATTGACTTTATCCAAACCGATGCCGCCATTAACCCTGGCAACTCTGGTGGTCCCTTAGTGAACGCCAGCGGCGAGGTGATCGGGATTAACACCGCCATTCGCGCCGATGCCCAGGGAATTGGGTTTTCGATTCCCATTAACGCCGCCAAAGAAATCCAAGATCAACTGGCCCGTGGCGAAACCATTCCGCGTCCGTTTATCGGCATTCGCATGTCTACCCTGACTCCAGACGTGGCCAAGGACATCAACAGTGATCCCAATTCTCCCATTTTGGTTCCTGAAATTAACGGGGTGTTCGTGGCCTCCGTCCTGCCAGACAGTCCTGCCGCTGCTGGGGGAATTCGTCGGGGCGATGTGATCACTCAGGTTGATGATGAAACGGTCACCACTGCCGAACAACTGCAAGAGATCGTCAGCCGAGCCGATATTGGTCAAGCCCTCCGCTTTACAGTGCAGCGGGAAGAACGAACCCAGCAGCTCACGATTCGGCCTGGGCAAATGAGTGAAATTCTCCAGTAAGGACAAATTCTATCGGGGTAGGCACTTCGCGCCTACCTCCATCAGTATTGATGGCACTGATATTCCTAACGGTTGTATAGACATGTAATTATGAGCCGTGATAGTCACAGTCTATTTTTGGGTATTGCTAAGACAACAACCGTTATCAGGGAGTGTCCCATGACTACCACTCAAAATTTGACTCCAACGCCTCTCCAATTGTCGCCCACTGCTATGCCTGCTGGCGACAATGCCATCCAAAGTATTGCGGCTAGTCTGAAAGCGATCGCCACCCAACTGGGCACCACCCCTCAACTGGGGTTCGTCCAGCCGCCCAAGACCACCTGGATTTATGCCAATCGCACCCAGGGCGATCGCTGGTATTGGCGCACCCCCGATGGCAATTATGAACTCTGCCCCACCTCGGCCATAGCAGGGCGTTTAATCCAGCTTGAGTTCAAGGAGGTCACTCGGCGGCAACAACCGGTGTGGAAGCTGTGGGCCACTCTGGAGGCCGATCGCACCTACATCATCGAAGCAGGGCGGGACAGTGTGTTTGCCAAGTCCTTGTTGGTGGCGATCGCTAGCCTTTCCCCCCATATCCTCCAACAACCCATCACCCTGGAAGTCTACCCCGCTGACCAGAATGAGGAATCCCTGTTTTGTAACGTTTACGTTGAAGGGGAGCGGGTGTTCAAAAAATGGGGCGATGATCCTGATTGGGAGGCGATCGCCCAAACCGCCATCTCAGCCGTCACTCAAGCCAGTCGCGATCGTTTACCCCTCACGACATCTCCTAATCCGTCCATTGGTCAAGAGGAAGTGTCAGACGCAGGGTGATTCAATCCAATCCAGGACAAGACCGAGAGGAGATGGTGGCGATCGCGGCAATCACTTACCCAATATCAAACACATCGGAGCGATCGCCTTGCCCTAAAATGGCCGTGGCGATCGCGATGATGCTTGCAGGTGGGATGAGATGAGGATTAGCCGACAAAGAAGCGAATCATCACAGAATTGAGCACATCCACAAACACCGCAGAAACCAGTGGCAAAATCAGAAATGCTTGGGGGGCCGGACGATATTTTTGGGTAATAGTCGTCATATTGGCCAGAGCCGTTGGCGTTGCCCCCAAACTGTATCCGGCAAATCCTGCACTCATCACCGCTGCCTCATAATCAGCCCCCAGAGTGGGGAAAATCACGAGAAAGATGAAGGCGATCGCCATCACCATCTGCACCAAAAAGATCACCACAAATGCACCACCCAAAGAGACCACACTCCACAGTTGCATCCCCATCAACGACATTGCCAAAAATACTGAGAGGCTGTAGTCATGGATTAGCTCTAGGGCTGGAGTTTTGGTCGGCCAGGGCAATGCGGGAAATAACATGGTGACCAGATTGGTCATCACCATCGCCACTAGCAAGCAGGGAATAAACGTCGGCAATGTGAATCCCGTGGTGGCGATCGCCCCATGCAACCATTGCCCCCCCACTACTGCCACCAAGGTCATCAACATGGCATACATCAAGGTCATGTGAGTGACGGGAGTCAGGGGGTGATTTTTGTCTGGGAGAGGTTGGGGGCGATCGCGTCCTTGATCGGCGATGTTCCCGGTTGCCCCTGATGAAAATGGATCAGTGGCAGATAGTTGGGGACTAGACGATTCAACCACCATCACCGATGACACTGAATCAGAAGAATCATGAGCCATCCATTCCCGATCGCTCAGATGGGACGAAATGACAAGGGACTGGGGCGCTGCCGTTACCTTGTCTGCCTGTAGAGGCAGATGATGCTCTTGGGATTCTAAGGAAGAAGATTCAGCCAAGTAGTAGCGACGAATCAATAATGTGGCGATGGGGCTCCCTAAAATTCCGCCCGCGACTAGCCCTAACGTCGCGGTGGCAATGCCGAGTTCATCTGCTGCCGCAAATCCGGTTTGTTGCTCCACCACGGTACTCCAGGCGATCGCACTGCCATGCCCTCCAATCAGCGCTGCTGACCCCAACAACACTCCAACGGCATGGGGCAGGCCAAAGAAGTGGGCACCTGCCAGCGCCAAGCCATTCTGAGCCAATATAAAACCCACGGTTAGCAGCAGCAGGAGCAGCAATTTTTTGCCCCCCGACCACGCATCAGCCAACCGTGCATTCAGGCCAATCGTAGCAAAGAAGATCAAAAATAATTGATCCCGAATAGTTAAGTCGAAGACAACTTCTATATTGAAGCCTGTAAAACAGATCCAGGCCACAACAGCGGCGATGAGTCCACCAGAGACCGCTTCAGGAATACCATAGTGTCGGAGCAACGACCAGGATCGCGTAAGAACAACCCCCACAAAAAATACAAGTAGCGCCAACGTCAAGGTGTGCAACGGAGAAAGGGTCACAGATGTTGCAGCGGCAATAAGCATAGGTTCGGTCCAACTAAAGTGGGTGCAACTAAAGTGGGTGCAACGATAAGGTAAGGCTATTTCTTGTAAAAAAATTACCAACCTGCGGTGTGTTACGCTAGCGCTTTTCTGGTATGCCCTTTGGGCTATACAGCATCCTACAGCGGTATATCTTTTCTCGGAAATCACCTAAGTGCAACTAAAGCATCACTTCCAAGTGCTCTTCCAGAGTCTCATGCTTTGGAGTCCCGATCCAGCGATTCCCAGGACCAGTAATCAGCTATCGGGAATCAGCCACTCATGGCAGGGAGTCCATCAGTGAATACAGAAAATAAATGGGCACAGCATGGTATAGTTGCACTATAGCGTCTAAAAATATCCCCTGGCATTTCATGGTTTTCCCACTCCAAGAACGCTACGTTAACCTTTTGACCGATTTTGGGTTTAAGCGCATTTTTGGCAACGAACCCCACAAAACTCTATTAGTGGATTTTCTTAATACCCTATTACCCAGTTGTCATCAGATTCAAGATTTGAGCTACAAGAGTAGTGAGAATCAAGGGAAGAACGCAACGGAACGTAAGGCCATCTTCGATATTTATTGCCAGGATCGGGCTGGTAAACGGTTCATTGTTGAACTCCAAAAAGCGAAACAGAATTACTTCAAAGATCGCAGTGTTTACTACGCCAGCTTCCCGATCCAAGAGCAGGCATTGAAAGGAGAGTGGAATTATCGCCTAGATCCCGTTTATTCGATTGGGATTTTGGATTTTATCTTTGACGAACATAAAAAAGATCCCAACTATTTGCATCAAGTTGAACTCAAGGATCAGAAATGCAGTGTATTCTATGACAAATTAAAATTTATTTATATTGAATTGCCAAAGTTTAAGAAGACCTTAGATGATCTAACCAGTCACCAAGATAAGTGGCTTTATCTACTGCGTCACTTACCCAACCTGGAGGATCGCCCCAGTCCCTTCCAAGATGCCGTTTTTCTAGAGTTATTTGAATTAGCTGAATTGGCTAGATTAAACCGTGATGAGCAAGAAACCTACGAGCGTAGTCTGAAGTATTACCGGGACATGAACAACGTCCTGGCCACCTCGAAAGCAGAGGGTATCGAAATTGGCGAACAACGGGGCATCGAAATTGGTGAACAACGGGGCATCGAAATTGGTCGCGAGGAGGGCATCGAAATTGGCGAACAACGGGGCATCGAAATTGGTCGTGAGGAGGGCATGAGTCTTGGCGCAACCCGGCAGGTGATTCGACAGCTACAGCGTAAGTTTGGGGAATTGCCCCTTGAGGTTGAGCAAAGTATCCAACGATTGTCATCCACAGGGTTGGATGATCTGAGTGATGCTATTTTCACGTTGGACAATGAAACTGACTTACGCCATTGGTTGGCAACCCAGCCTTCAGATCGGTTGATAGATTAAACCCATAGTTAACAATGTCACTGTTAATGTCGCGGATTCTGGAAATACGATGTGGATTTAGGAGATTCTGGCTAAAAAGGGAATCTCCAGTTCTTCGGCAGTTAGACCACCGTGATGTCCAAAGTAGGGTTTCTTGGTTTCCTTCGGGGCTCGCCACTGAACCATGAAATACTTGTGGGGGAGGATCATCAGGGGACTGAGGCGATCGCGCAATCGTGGTCCCACATCGCCAAAGTAGCCTTGTTCCACTAGCCACTGACTCCGATACACAGTGGCACAATCAGCCAGTGCTGGAGCCAGGTACGCTTCTGCCTCATCTACCGCTTCGGCTCGGACATGGAGAAAGAAATCTCTGGGGCCACCACAGGGGACTCGCAGTTCACCGTGGCGATCGCGCTCAATCCACTGGGACAACTTGGGACAGCGTTCTGCTAAATAAACCGTTTGCTCTGGTGATACTTCGATATGGCCATGATCGGCTGTAACGAGGAGCAATGTATCGGGGTACTGAGTCATAGCCTCACACAACAGGGATTCTAGCAGCAGACAAACCCCGCGAATTTCCGCATCCAGTTGAGCTGAACCGGGACCGTAGCGATGGGATGTACTATCAACGCTATCAATATAAAACAGATAGTAGCCCTTTCTTGGTTGAGCGAGTAACTGGAGTAAGGTGGCGATCGCCTCTGGGACGGTGCGGTAAGGCACAATTGTCGCGCCATTGCAAACTGTGCGGGAAAACGAAGAGTGAGCATAGTTTTGATGTTGGAAACTATAGGCCGCCACACCGTCCAATTGATGGTAAAAGGTTTGGGTAGGGAAAATCGTGGCAGGGTCGATGCCTGCCTTGCTCAAGGTTTCCCTCCCCTCATCTCCACAGTAGGAAAATAGCAGTGGGGCAATGACGCGATCGAGGGTGGGTTCATAATAGTGCCACTCGACAATCCCGCTTTGGCCCACGGGTAACCCCGTATGAATGGTGGTGGCATGAACAGCGGTGGTGGAGGGGAACTGACTGGTAAGCTTGGAGGCAACTCCCTCCGTTAAAAACCGTTGCAAAAATGGTAGCTCATCAACGTATTGTTCAAAAAAGCGCCAACCCAAACCATCAATAAATAAGAGGACAACCTTATCGGGATGGGTTGGTAAGCCTGCCAACACTGAATCTGGTAATCCTAGGGAACCTTGTCCCGTGAGGCAATGGGCGATCGCCTGAGGAATCTGGGAGAAGCAGTAGGAATCGTAGAGGGGAAGCCCCAAATTTTCATTGATTCGAGCAGCGACGATCGCCTCAAGCGAGTGAGAGTTCAGCATGGGACTAGATTAGGCTAACGGGTATCAGACGAACGGGGCATTCTAACGGGGGACAGCACGGCCTACTTCAACTTGAATGAGTTGGTTGGGCTGAATTGATCGCATATCAGGCAAGTCGGCAGTTGTCCGCTCCATCGTCACCGTTTGGTCGCCCAAGGCTAGGGCTTGGGCAACAAACCGCAGCCCATCCCCATCTGCTTCAAACCGACCAATGATCAAACTTCCTGCTGGTACCAGAATAGTCCCGGAGCGATCGCGCACTGCTGTTGTAGTCACTAGCACCTCCTGCCGCGATGTAGTTCCAGTGAGGAAAAACGCCATCTCACGAGGATAGCGCAACGTCAGCATCGTCCCCTTTGGAATCAACTCTCTGTCATCCACAGCCACAACAATGGCAGGATCATTTTCTAGGATGCCAGGGCTGGGGGAATCGTCTGTCTGAAAGTCTTGGCCAAATTCGATCACAGAAACATTGGGTGCCGCACCATTGTTAGTCTCTGCGTTCCTCACCAGTAGTGGTGAAGGGGATGGAGGGGGCGATGTAGGGTCTCCAATGTTAGCCGAGAGAGGTTCCCTGGGAGAAGGTGAAATGATGGGGGCAGCAGGGGGCACCGGGTTGGGCCGAGGGCGATCGCTCCTTTGACGATCCTCCAGCGTGGGGCGAACTGCGGGTGCCGCTTGTTCCATCAGCTCAATCGGAATCTCTAATGCCCCCGGTTCCAAGGGCGGGAGACTGTCTGAGAGGGTGTCTTCGGAGTCTTCATCCCTCGTCCTAGCTAGAATATCCGGTACGGTGGTCGGTGGAGGGGCGGAGCGATCGGGTGGCTCTGACAAATCAACTGGGGGGGTGGGGATGCTGGGTTCCTCAGCCGCCCTGGGATTGACAATGGGCGGGGGCAACATCGTGTCACCCTCCAGAAGTGGACGAATAAACCAGGTTTCCGCCACTAATGAGTTGGCATTTAAGTTAGCGTTGGCAATCGGGCCAGAGGATCGCATCTCAAGATGACCGGGGGCAAACACCACATCGGGAGCGAGTTCAATCACAATTCGGGTGAGGTTGGGCTGAAATTGTCCCACTCGCACCGAACGCACTCGCCCCGCATAGGTACTGAGTTCAGGCACATTTCCGATTTGAGTGTTGGGCAAATCGACCACAATCCGGGGCGGTTGAGCTAACAGAAAATACTGGGGCGTCGTTCCACCCGGAACGACCAATTCCAAACGACGGGTATTGGGATTAAAGGTCCACCGAGTCAGTTGCGCTGCCCAAGCAAGAGTTGGGATCAGGCAGGATGTGGCGATCGCCGCCAACATAGCCCCGATCAACCAGCTTCCCTTCGGAGAAGCACCTCTCCAACGAACCCTCCCCCTCTGCCTATCGATGGGCTGAGCGGTTAGCGTTGGTCTCTTCCACTGCATCCATGTATTTCCCATGATTCTTACTGAGGCTGCCCGACTAAGACAGTCCGACTGAGACAGTGCGGCTTCTAGGATAACGCCTAACAGTAGAACTCTGCTATTTTCACCCTCGATTTACTTAATTTTTCTAAACCCAATACGCTCTAGATTTACCTTAACCCGCTGAGTGGTAGGCTTTGCTCAGTTCAATAAACTGGTCAAGTTCTGCAAAGGTGCTGGCATAGGCTTGGGTGGGCTTTTCATAACCCTTGAGATTGACCGTATGGGGAGTCAGTAAATTCCTTGCGTTCATCGCCTTTAGCTCATCTTCGCCCCGGCCCATCAAGTAGCGATAAGCCGTTTCTCCAAAAGCGACGTCCCGTTTAATTTGCTTGGTGGACGATTCAAGGCGAAAGGCGGCATTGACAGTGTCACCCAGAGCGGTGTAATCGGGGCGATCGCCTGTGCCCGTATTCCCCACCATTGCGTAGCCCGTATTCACTCCAGCCCCCACTTTTACCGGGGCATCCAAGGGATACTTTTCGTGCAACTGGTTGGTCATCTTGTGAATGGCACTCAAGGCTTCCGCCACCCGCAACATCTCTCGACGACTCACGGTATCCGTACCATGAATCCACACCGCCATAATGGCATCACCAATGTACTTATCCACATAGCTGCCATACTCGCGGATGATATCCCCCGAACACCGAAACCAAGTACCAATGGTCTCTGACAACACTTTCTCATCTAACTCCTGAGCCATCACCGTAAAATTACGGATATCAATGACCAAGACAGAGATCAGGCGACGGACATGTAACATAGCCGTCGCTGTAAATTCTTGGGATTCCGGATCAGCTCCTGTCACTAGTTCATGCCTGGTATCACTTTCAGGGCAGACATATTCCAACTCCGTTTGGCCAAAGGTGAGGCAGTCACCGTCCTGGAGCGTCACAGGGACTGAAACTCGCCGACCATCAACAAAGGTGCCATTTCGACTCCCCAAGTCGATCAGAATAAACTCCCCGGTTTCCATCCGTTGCAACATGGCATGATTACGAGAGATCCAACGATCAGGCAGCACGAAGTTGTTGTCATCACCACGACCAATCGTCCAACAACTACTGCCATCCAGAGAAATGTACTGCTTCCCTGCGTCAGTACGTAATATCAAATGGGGACCAGATTCAAGACTCACCACAGGCAAAGAAACCGTTAAATATTCCCTGTCTCCTGTACACAACACACCCCCTAGACTCCAAACACCGTACTGAACAGCCTTCAGGTGCAGGAAATGCATTAGCACATGCTCAACTACGGCCCAGGAAAACCCGGCCATCGAATGTGAGCTATACCATAACACAACCTGACTATCCAAACCTTAACACCTACCGACTAGAAATGCCTCAGTTACCCTGAGGTATTTCTTACGACGACTGTAGGGCAGGGTTCGTGGAATGTTACCTATCCCAACCCCATCTATCTTACCGAGGGTTAGGACAGAACAGCGGCAACCCAGAACAAGCCATCCACCAGCAACGTACTTAGGACTGCGCCACTGAAGGCATACCAGTGAAGTCGCCCTAGCTTGAGCGGCGCACACCCGACGGCGAGGAGAATCCCCACCAATAGGACAACACAGGTATACCCCAGGGGAGTTTGCATGGTGAGCAGCGCTTGATGCAGGATGGAACGAGCCTCAGAGGGATCGACCTGCATGACTTGCCGCCAGTAAGGCAATAGCTTGACCAGATAGAAGTAAACATCGGTGATGGCGGTACCGAAGAGAGAACCGAGGTAAAACCAGTGACCAATTTTGCCTTGACCTTTTCTTAGGGCCAAGATGGCAAAGGGAATGCCGATGGATTCGATGGGCAGGTGAAGGAGGGGCTCCCACCGAAACCAGCCCCAGTAGATGGTTCCAGCGAGCCAAGTCCAAGTAAAGCCCATGAGCAAGTCTCCCCAGTGGGCGGTGTTGTGACGGTTGCTCAGGGCGATCGCTCCCAGCCACCACGCCAAGGTTGCCCCCAAGCTGAACCAGGGCAGCGCCCGCACCAAAGGAGCTTGAAACAAGACAGGCACACAGACCAACACTACAGCCATCCCAACCATGTGCCAGGAATGGGGATGGCGATCGGCTGTGGGCAGGACGGAGTTGAGCTGTCCTAACAATGGATAGGACGGTGTTGGGGGAGTAAGCGGTGCCTGTAATCCCCCAGGGGGGGATGCAACACACACACGACTATTGGGATTGGGATGGGAAGTACAAGTCAAGGGCGTATGAGTGGTAGCTTTACTGTTCTTAACATATCATAGCGTACGGCTAGTGCTGAGACGGATTAAGGCAATCTTCAGATGTGCAGACAATTCGCCGGGAAAGGAAACCACAGGGGAATCTTCAGCAGCTAGGATGGCTATGACCGATGGAGATAGGGCAATTCAGGGGACAAGAACACCATTGTAATGGGTCGATACGAAAGATTAGGTATACACAATGGCATAACCCCTAATAGGCAGTTGTCTTCATTATCAGGATGAGGGTTGTTAGGCAACCAACTCGTTCATAATTCAACACACGACGTATCTTTCCTTAGAAAAGGGTCGAGAAACATTATGGCGAATTGAGTGGGAGTGTCGTTGGAATAACCACATGCCATCAAGTGAGGTGAGGGACAATCGATCGCGCCCCGCCACGGTCATCAGGAGGATGACAACAGGAGGATCTCCCCAAGCTCAAATCCAGGATTGTAGAATGATAAGGCTTAGAAATTCAGCGTTAGAAGTTCAGCTAAGCTGGTTGCCATTTAATTTGCGTGGCTGTACCCCGCGGCTGGCGGGGTTGAGCCACCAAAATACGCAAACTGAAATCGTTTTAGCTTATCCACGGTCCTGCTTAAATCAGTTTAATATCGTTGTTATGAGTGAATCGACCCTTCAACCTGCGCATATCACACGAGTCATCCCTGACTCGATCGCCGCAGAAGTTGGCTTTGAACCGGGAGATCGGGTGGTGCGGATTAATGGCACGGCTCCTAGGGATCTGATTGACTATCAGTTCCTCTGCGCGGATGATTTTCTTGAATTGGAGGTGTTGGATGGCAAGGGGCGATCGCACCACCTAGAAATCGAGAAGGACTATGACGAAGATTTGGGACTGGAGTTTGAGACGGCGTTGTTTGACGGCTTGATTCAATGTAATAATCGCTGTCCCTTCTGTTTTATCGATCAGCAGCCACCGGGAAAACGGCAAACGCTGTACTTAAAGGACGACGACTACCGCCTTAGCTTTTTGTATGGCAGCTATTTGACCCTGACCAATTTGGTGGCGACGGAGTGGGAGCGGATTGCTCGGTTGCGTTTATCCCCGCTCTACGTGTCGGTTCACGCTACGGAGCCGGAGGTGCGGCAGCGATTGCTGAAAAACCCCCGGGCCGGGAAGCTAATGGAACAACTGGCTTGGTTTCAGGAGCATCGGTTACAAATTCATGCCCAGGTGGTGGTGTGTCCAGGGATCAACGATGGGGAACATCTCACCCACACGATTTTGGACTTGGCCAAATTTGGCCCAGTTCAGGAGGAGCCCAATCAGGACGTTTATGGGGATTACCGCGAGGCAGCGGTGGCTTCGGTGGCGGTGGTGCCTGTGGGGTTGACCAAGTTTCGCCCGGATGGGGATGAGTTGGTGCCCGTGACCCCGGAGAAGGCACGGGAGGTGATTGCTCAGGTGCAGGCACTTCAAGAGCAGTTTGGCGATCGCTTTGGCACCCGGTTTGTCTGGCTAGCGGATGAGTGGTTTTTGATTGGTCGGGTGGATTTGCCACCAGAATCCCATAACGAGACCTATCCCCAAATCGGTCACGGGGAGGGGTCGATTCATCACTTTTTGCGGGATTTTGACATAGCGGCGGCGGATTTACCCCAGGCGATCGCTCCCCGCACCCTGACGTGGGTGGTGGGGAATGCGGTGGAATATGCGTTTCTGCCGATTTTGCAGCGGTTGACTCAGGTGGAGGGGTTGACCGTAAATATGGCGGCGTTGCGGAGTGAGTATTGGGGCCGGGATATCACGGTGACTGGGTTGCTGACGGG
>JBFRWC010000516.1:0-3597 GCA_051439365.1 Leptolyngbyaceae cyanobacterium | reverse complement strand
CCCACTCCGACCCATCCCGAACTCGGGTGTGAAACGCATCAGCGGCGAAGATACTTTGGGGGTAGCCCCACGGGAAAATAGCTCGGTGCCAGGGTCTAATTTGAAAAGCGTCTTCCTTGTTATGAGGGGGGCGCTTTTCAACTTTATCCACCTGTAAAAAATCTGGTGATGCTCTGTTGGAAAACCTTCTAGAATGATGCAGCTACGTGCCACTTTACGGGCATCGATAACCCATCAACGGATTTTTTACAATAGGTAATTATTTGTAGATAAAACTCACGGGAAGCCAAGCTTGCTGTGTTATGGATGTAATTTAATTCCGTCCACCTACTTAGGGAGCAGCATTGTGCCATCGTCGCCGACTCGGAATCCACCCCTTCACTTCCACCTCAGTTAACGGTCGTTCCAACTTGATATACTCACTTTCCGCTGCTTGTAATAGGTGTGTCATCTGCACAGGCTCCCCCGCATTGGCAGCGAGAAATGCGGCATTGAGAGCAATATTGCGAATATTGCCCCCGGAAACGTTGAGTTGAGCGAGCTTGGTGTAGGACAATTTTTTCGTGGGGGTATTGACTGGAAAAATCCGTTGCCAAATTTCCTGGCGCTGCTGGGCATCAGGAAAGGGAAATTGGACGATAAACCGGATGCGGCGGAGAAATGCCTGATCCATCGACTTTTTCAAGTTGGTGGTAAGAATGGCCAAGCCCCGGTAGGACTCGATGCGCTGGAGCAGATAGGCTACTTCCATATTGGCGTAGCGATCGCGTGAGTCATTCACTTCCGACCGCTTACCGAACAGAGCATCCGCTTCGTCAAATAGCAGCACTGCTCCTCCAGTTTCCGCCACGTCAAAGATACGGCGCAAATTCTTCTCAGTTTCACCAATGTATTTGCTCACTACGGCACTGAGGTCGATGCGATACAAATCTAGATTCAGAGCATTGGCTAGCACCTCTGCTGCCAAGGTTTTCCCGGTGCCACTAGCTCCGGCAAACAGGGCACTGATGCCCAATCCCCGCCGACTTTTGCCAGCAAAGCCCCATTCTTCATAGACGGTCGATCGTTGCTTGACATGGGCATGAATGGTTCTGAGAACGTTTCTTTCCTTTTCTGGCAACACTAGATCGTCCCAATTTACGGTGGAGCGAATGGGTTGGGCTAAATCATCTAGGCGGGGGCGGGCATGAGCCAGACAAGTATTCCAGAGGAGTTGGGGCAATGGTTGTTGGGGGAAGGAATCAGCGATCGCTCTCTCATCGTTATCCATTCGTTGCTGCACCGTTTGAATCACTGTCTGAATTGCTGACGGACTGAGGTTGAAGTTGGTCACGAGTTGATTAACATGTCCGTTAAGGTCGGCGACAGTGGATTCCCCCAAAAGCTGGACCCAGAGATGATACTGCTCTTCGGGGGTGGGGGGATGAACATCAATGGTAATTAAGGGGCGCTGCCGTTGAGGGTGGCGATCGCGCCGCATCACTAACACCGGACCCTGAAACCGTTCAATTAACCGCTCAACCACGCCATTGAGGGAGGTATTCCCATTCTCCCTTGTTACTTCTACAGGCAACTGGTCACAGTCAATCAAAAACATCGTCTGGCTCAAAAATACCTCCCGTTCGCACAATCGTTGTAGCAGGTTCACAGGGGCAAGTTCCGTGGGGAGGGCATCGGCAGCAATCACGTGGAGCGATCGCCCCACTTGCTGACAGGCGACCATTGCCAGCAAGTGCTTCGTAGCGCTGTCAGGACCACACAGTTGAATCACCGGAAATTGGGAAGCATGGGCTTGTGTTGGGGGGCACAAGCCAGGGTCAACAATATCTTGAACCAGGCGCTGGTAGGACGGTGGTAAAAGCGCGTCCACTAACGAATTTTGATGGCTGGGTGAAATGACGCTGCTGAGCCGATCATCCAACTGCTGAATCCCCATCAAGTAATGCAGGATATGCTCGTCGATGCGGAGTGGGCTAGCAGTCAGAGCAGTCCCCCCGCCAATCTCAATTAATTGCCAGTAGCGTAAGGGAGCTTGAGGAGTCAAAATCGTCCAATCGGGGTCAGGAAATAGGGCTAAGGCAAGGCCGAAGGTGCCGTAGGTAGCCTGGGGGATGCCATGGATGGCTGCACATAGTTCAGCAATAGAGCCATTCAGTTCTACCCCCGCACAAAGGAGTAAAATGTTGCGCTCGAATGCAGACAAGCCAAACAATTGACTCAGGACATCTAAGGCAGGAGGTTGGTGCTCTGAAAAGGTAATATCAGGCCGATCAGGAGGGGGAACTTGGGCTTGATCGGGGTCGACTGACCGGAGTTTCTGTGCAAGTTGGTAATGGATTTGAGCGATCGCCCCCATCAAATACTGTTGGTTTACCTGCTGCCAATCTGTCTCCATTTGTACTCCTTAAATCCCTGGCGATCGCCTATTCCTAATGCGAGGTCTACCCGGAAAACATAGCAAATTAATCCGGGCGCATCTAGAACTTGGGGGAAGGCAATGGTTCGGCCCAACGTCCAGGTTTATCAAAGCGGTTGTAACAGACATGCTCATGATGGGCTTGCCAATAGCTCTGAACTTGAATGAGAGCTTCTAGCTCAGTCGCGCTACACCAATGATCGATATTAACCTAGATGGGGGAGTTGGCTGAGTACAACAAATGCGATCGCTCTCCACCCCACACCCACGGAACAACCCTCGTTACCAGGGGGCGATCGCGTTTTCTTTTCTAAATCAGGGCGATCGCTCGGAGATGGCTTGACAGCCTGGAAACCCATCAGAAATTCTCGGATAACGGTAACGTCGCTGCTTTTGCTAGGCCCCAAACCGACAATGACTGGACAGCATTCACGGATCAACCCGGATCAACCGTCAGCCTCAAGGATAGAAGCATCTCTAATATTATTTGTCTATTTCTCCGTATTTCTCAATCAACGTGATAGTATCTGAATCAACTCAGTTGAGAATCTTGGCTGCTTCAAGAAGCTGGGGTTCTCAGGATACCCTGAATTCAGGTTACCGTTGTCTACTTACAGATGTGCTGATGACTGAACCAACAGCGAGTCCGGACTCTTTAGCGATCGCCATCCTCACCGTATCGGATACCCGCACTGAGGCCACCGATAAATCGGGGGCCATTTTGGTGGAAAGTTTGACGACTGCGGGACATCAGTTAGCGGAAAAGGCGATTGCCCCTGATGATATTTACCAGATTCGGGCGATTGTCTCCCGCTGGATTGCGGATGCAGCGGTGCAGGTGATGATTACCACTGGAGGCACGGGGCTAACGGGCCGGGATGGCACTCCAGAAGCGATTCAGCCCTTGTTGGACAAGGAAATTGAAGGATTTGGCGAACTGTTCCGCTTGCTCTCCTATGAGGACATTGGCACCTCGACGATTCAGTCCCGTGCCCTAGCAGGAGTGGCAAACGGCACCTACATTTTTTGCCTACCGGGATCATCGGGAGCCTGTCGCACCGGCTGGGATAAGATATTGCGATCGCAACTCGATTCCCGCCACCGCCCCTGCAACTTTGCCGACTTGATGCCTCGTTTACAGGAAACCTGACCGTCGTACTATGAATACTCCACTTCAACCC
>JBFRWC010000515.1:0-9503 GCA_051439365.1 Leptolyngbyaceae cyanobacterium | reverse complement strand
GCTGAGCAGATGGCGATCGCCCCCTACTGCACCTTCCAAGACCCCGATCAGTTTTTCTCCTACCGCCGCACTCGTGAGAAAAAGGTGCAGTGGTCCGGCATTGTCAGCCAGGGATAATTTGCTAGCGCTTACAGATCCATACAGCAGCTTATGTTTCTGCTTGTATAACATTCTGAGATTTTGATCCGTTGATCTCGATCATTTAGTCAAGTTACTAATCTTAATCATCGTCTTTTATACTGAAGGCACTGGTGCTACTGAGTCTTGTTGCGCCAGCGTTCGAGCTTTTATGCGGTACTTATCCTATGGGCTAAGTATAAGGAGTTATCGGTGCAGGACATAGTGAACCGATCAGTGTCTAGAGTGTTGGTGTGATTCTATACCACTTGACTACATCACCCAAAAAGTAAGGATTAAGGATAGCAATTTGGTGACGTAAAGCACCTTGATATCCAGAGGTGTATCCATCGCTACTTTCTGTAGCTATTGTTTCTGACTCTTACCGACGTATCATTTTTGTACAGACTTATGTCTCAGTCACCAGAAATTCGCTCCGCTTGGCAACAACTGCGATCCTCGGAACTAACCTGTGAGGAGGCACTGAAGCGGTTAGTTGGTGAAAAGGGTAAGGTGAATTTGACCTTACTGGATCGGGAGGTAAGCGATCGCTTTTTGCGGGAATGTCCGGACCGGGACGGGCTTCCTCCAGTGGTTCCATTACTGCTGTGGCGTAATTGTTATTATTTGGGTAGTCCGACCCAGCTTGCTAAGGAGGATATTAAGCGGTTTGGCGATCGCACCCTCACCGAGATAAAAATTATCCCCATTAGTGAGAAAAGCTACGCCTCGTGGTTCCGGCTCTATCACACCGACGGGAGTCAACTCAGTACGGATAAGTTGATCAACCCGCTGACTGGGGAGACTGATCCAGAGGATATCAGTGAAGTTACAGAAATGTATCTGTCCCAAGCGGCGGATCAGATTAGTCGGATTAAAACCATTATTGGCGGGGCTTTGCGGAACCGGGCCAGTGATATTCACCTGGAACCTGCCAAGGAAGGACTACGGGTACGCTATCGGATTGACGGGATTTTGCGAGACATTACCACCTTGCCGCCCGAAGTGAGTCGTCGGGCGGTAGTGGCCATTAAGGTGATGGCAGATATGGATATTGCCGAGAGCCGCTGTCCCCAAGATGCTCGGATTGGTGAGCGCTACTCCAGTGGTAAAGGCTTGGATATTAACCTAGATATGCGGGTCAGTACATTGCCCTGCGTGGGAGGGGAAAAAGTGGTGATTCGGCTGCTCCCCCAGGAAAATCCCTTTACCAGTATCCAAGAACTGGGCTTTACCTCCAACACCCTAGAAATCTACCAAGGTTGGTTACAGCAACCCCAAGGGATGATTATTTTTACCGGACCCACGGGATCGGGCAAAACCAGTACCCTTTACACCAGTCTCCAAAGTGTTTCAACGGAATTTGTCAACGTGGTGACGGTGGAAGATCCGGTGGAATATGTGTTATCCCGAATCACCCAAACCCAAGTGCATGAAGCCGCAGGCATGACCTTTGCGGCGGGATTACGGGCGATCTTGCGTCAAGATCCTGACATTATTATGGTGGGAGAGGTGCGGGACCATGAAACGGCAGAAACAGCGGTCAGAGCGGCGCTTACGGGACACTTAGTCTTAACCACCCTCCATACAAATGATGCAGTCAGTGCAATTCCTCGCCTGAAGGATATTGGACCGGACCCCAGTTTGTTGAGTGATGCCTTGTTGGGGATCGTGGCCCAGCGGTTGGTGCGGAAAGTGTGCCCCCACTGTGCTGAACCCCATGAGCCGACCCCTGCGGATCTAAAACTTCTCCAGATTAGCTATGATGAGGCGAATCCATCGGCTTGGCGGAGGGGCAAGGGATGTGCCAAATGCTTTGGCTCTGGTTATTTGGGCCGTGAAGCCGTGATTGAGTTGCTTAATGTGGATGATATGGTACGGCAAATTATCTATGAGGGCACCCTCACCCAGTTGCATCACTATCTTCAGTCCGCTGGGTTTGAGTCCTTTCGGAAGGCAGCGATCGCCAAAGTCACTGCCGGAATTACCACGATGTCGGAAATCCGGCGTGTGTTGCCCTACAGTGCGCTTCATTCCAAGCAGCGTTTAGTCATGAACGGGAACGGGAACTCTTTGCAATTGCTCAGCACTGCCCAGAGCTAAGGTATCTCGTGAATCTTGGGACAATCACGATCGGTTGCTTGGGCTGTGATCGTGGATTGGGGGTAGGAAGTGAGGCGATCGCTCTATGGCTTAGCAGAACACGACAAATTCTGGATGGGCTAGTTGCTCGCATTCTCCGGATTGACGGGGAAGAAACGAGGAAGGAGGAAAAGGGCACCGTCCCAGTTTACGGGACTTCGGTGTGCTGATCATCCATCTAGCCTAGGTCTGATCATAGCTTTTTATGGCGGCATCCATTTCCCCTGAGCAGCGATTTCAGTTCAATCGCCAACTTTTAAATCGGTTTATTGAAATTGCTCAACCCTACTTCTACCCCATTGGTCCTAAAGGAACCCGCACATTTCTGGGCTTGTTAGGCACGATGGTCATTGCCGTTGTGGCCTTCACCTTTATCCTCACCGTTGGTTTAACATTAGCGGGTAATGCTCTTTTTCCAGAGTTCTTCGCCCAGGTTGCAGGGCAACTATTAGAACGAGCCAACACCTTAATGCGCTCCCCATGGCCGCTGATTGCAGTCGGTGGTCTTGCTCTTTATGGCGGCATTGTACTGCTGCACTACCGTCACCTCAAACAGCGATGGCGGCAATGGTTTCTGTTAGCCTGCCTATTATTTCTTTCTTTTGCAGTGAATGGCATGAATGTGGCCATTAGCTATGTTTTTCGTTTCCTGGAAACTGCACTGAATCAGAAAGAAGAATCAAGCTTTTGGCAGTTTCTCTGGATTTATGCTGGTATTATTGTTCTGGCTGTTCCTATTGTAATTTTATATCGCTATATCCGCTTAAAGTTAGCGCTTTATTGGCGAGAATGGCTGACTCGACTTTTTCTCAAGCGCTATTTTTCTAATCGGGCTTACTACGAACTCGATTCCAACGCGGCTAATACCGAAATCGATAATCCGGATCAAAGAATTACGGAAGATATCAAGTCATTTACGGAGACAACGTTGCGATTTCTCCTCGATGTCTTGGATTCAATTTTGACCCTGTTGTCCTTTACCGTTGTCCTCTTTAGCATTTCTAAGATTCTCACCTTCGGTCTAGTGGTCTATGCTGCTTTTGGGACAGCGATCGCCATCTTTGTGGGCCAACGCCTTATTCGGGTGAACTATAACCAACTCCGCCTAGAAGCCAACTTCCGCTATGGCATGGTTCACGTCAGAGATCACGCCGAATCGATCGCCTTTTATCGCGGTGAACCATTGGAGCAACAGCAAGTGATCCGACGAATGGTCGCAGCACTCCGCAATGCCGATCTATTGATTATTTGGCAATCACTCATTGACCTATTTCAAGTGGGCTACAACTATTTCACCCGAATTGTACCCTACATGATTGTGGCTCCTCTCTACTTCTCTGGAAAAACTGATTTTGGCACCATTGGGCAAGCGTACTTTGCCTTTTTTCAAATCTTAGGGGCGTTGTCTTTAATTACGAACCAAATTGAATCGATTTCTAAATTTGCGGCTAGTATTGTGCGACTGGGGACTTTTTATGAAAAGGTAAATACTCCAGAGTCGAATGGAGCCATCGGGGTAGACCCGATCGCCAGTAACGGCTTCGATCGTAATGGCCTAAACGGCAACGGCTTAAACGGTAACGGATTCTCCCAGAAAACCCAAGAGTTAAGTCATCTCAATCGATCTGATCCTAAAAGGACTTATGATCCTGAGAAAAATATTGAAACCCATATCACCTCTCATCTAACATTCCAAAAGCTAACACTACACACGCCCAACCGGGAGCAAACCCTAGTCAGAAATTTATCCCTAGAGCTAGCAGACCATGAATATCTGTTAATTGTAGGAGCCAGTGGATGTGGCAAAAGTTCCTTGCTGAGGGCGATCGCTGGATTGTGGACCAACGGTCAAGGAATTATCCAGCGCCCCGATATTGTTGATATGTTTTTTCTTCCGCAGCGGCCTTACATGCTGTTGGGTACCTTGCGGGAGCAAGTGATTTATCCCAATCGCCTGACCACTAGTTCTGATGCGGACATCCAGGCTGTTCTAGAACAGGTGAACCTAGGGCAGTTAGCAGAACGAGTGGGGGGACTGGATGTGGAAGCGGACTGGTCTACGATTCTTTCCCTAGGGGAACAACAACGACTGGCCTTTGCCCGCGTGCTGTTGACCCAACCCAAGTACACCATTTTGGATGAGGCCACCAGTGCCCTAGATGTAGCCAACGAGCGCATGTTATATGAACAGTTGCGATCGCTCAACATCGTCTATATCAGCGTTGGCCACCGTTCCAGCCTATTGGATTATCACCAAAAGGTACTAGATTTGAACGATGGCACGAATCGATGGGCTGTGGTCGATGCCGATCGCTATAAATTTGCATCAACGTGATGTTCAATGGGCATCACGTCCACTGGCTGCGGAGTCCCATGGGGTGAGCGATGACTCGAAGGATTTTCAGCTTGGACCACAGATGCATCAGCGGAGTCAGAAGACACTTCAGAAGACACCGATGGCTCCTGATCGTCCCCTAGGGCGGGCGCAGGGCTGGCAATATCCGTAGCCACTGAGACCTCAGGTTCTCCTAACTGGGCGACCGATTCCTTGGATTTGGGCGAAGTGGGTCTCTTTGAGCGCGTACCGGATGGTGTAACCGCACTGCGGGTGGTTTTGCGAGAGCGAGTCGATCGGGCTGGACGTAACGTTTTAATCTGGCGATCGGGGACTTGATACCATTGCAAAGCCTCCATCAAATATTGCAGTTTCAAGGTTTTGGCCCTGTCCGCCACCATTCGCACCATCGCGTCGTGGGCGATCGCTCCAATTTCCCCACCACTGAGCTTAATCTGACTCAAGGCCTCCCAATCAATTGTGCGACCCAGCTTTAACTTGGGTGGAAATGCCTGCTGCCAAAGGATGCGCCGCGCCGTTGGGTCAGGCATAGGAAAGTGGAAGAGGTGATTCATCTGCTGTCGCCAGCCATAGGCAACTGATTCCACCCGCTCCACACTCAGAATTGTCAGACTATGACTCCGCTGTCGCTGGGCTAAAAACTGGCTTAAACGAGCCGTTGGCATGGAGGCCGATGCTCGGAGCCATTGCTCAGCAGCTTGGATGAGGACAACAGTGGGGCAGGCGGATTCCACTTCATCCATCACCATCAGAGAATCTTCTGGCATGATCTCCGCCAAATTCACGCAGGTGAGGGAATCTGCCACATCATGGGCTAAAACACTGGCTGCGAGAGTTTTACCTGTCCCCCGCAGCCCAGAAAACAGCAACACTAGGCCCGGTTTCATGGCCCCGAATTTGGGGGACTGTTCTGGCCAATATTGATTCACTGTGTCATGGAGGCGGAACCGTTGAGGTAAGTGCTGTAACTCTTGCAGCAACGTAGATGGTAGAACTAAATCACTCCAGGTGGGTGCCCACTGCCCGTTGCTTCGGTCATTATCACTGTCCTCGGTATTTGTTGAATCGTCAGAGATGCAGTCATTGTTCTCGCTTTCCCCAAGGACACTATTGTCTGTGCCACGACTAACATCGACAATGGCTTCTGTATCTGAAGCGACCTCCGTAGAACCACCGTCTATTTCCACTCCAGTTCCATTAGGAGACAACAGATCGGGCTGGGTGGCGATGTCTGGATTCGTTGCATTTGGGTTGGCTAACAGGGCCGGATCAGTTGATTCTACCGATATCTGATTAGAAAAGTCCACTGGGAGCAAATGGGGGGCTGGCCATTGATGGGGATCGAGCGTTGCTGGGTCGTCAACGGTCAGCAATGCTTCCAGGGTGTTGGGGTCTGGATCTTCGGCCAGCAAACAGTCTACCAGTTCGTCCGCTAGCCGCACCGTTGCGTTCAAAAAGGGATCATGGGATTGGTACAACAGCAAGATCAAATTGTGGGTCATCAGGGGGGCATCAGGGTTGAGTTGTTGCCGTGCCCGTCGCCATTCTTGGTCATTGCGGCACAGCAGACGCAATACCAGTTCTACCGATGGTAAATCTGAAACCAAATGATCATCGTGGCTCTGCAAGTAGCGGTACAGACGGGCGAAGCGACGATTCACTTCAGGAGCTAGCCCCATCAGAATCAGATTTTTTTCAAACAAGGACAGCTTGAGGCGATCGCACAACCACGGTAGCGCCAACGTCACCCCATTGCGCTTGCTGGCCTGAATGCGCAGGTCTAATTGTTGCTGATACCCTAACTTTGCTTGGGGCTGGGGCTGGGGCGAGGGTCCTGCTGGAGGCTGGGTTGTTCCCCCCGCTTTGGCAGTCTTACCACTGTTGCTTTGCGCTGATGGACGATGTTCGTCGTAAGCAATATTCCCCTCTAGAGAAATCACTCCTTTCCACCAATGGCTGCTAGCTTGGTCGGCTGGAGACTGGGCGATCCGATCCACACTTTTCTTCTCTTGGCGATAACGGGCCAAAGCCATCATCAACATGCGATCAAGCCAAGTGAGTTCGGTTTTGAGATAGGCCCAGTTGTCGGCAAATCCCTCGTTAGCTGGATGGGTCATGGGTTATGTGGGTCCGCTAGGTGGATAAGCAATGAAATGAATAACCTGGGCCGACCCTGGGCCAATCCGCTGACTATCAGCGACGGACGGAGGGCGCTGGTCCTAGGACACGGATAAACTCCAGTGGCAACCCATCTGCATCTGCAATGAAGGCCACTTCATAAACCGAGTCTCCGATAATTTGCTGGGTCGGCGGTAAAAGAACGGTGAAGGCGATCGCCAAATCATCCTTATTCTCACCACAAAACCGTTGTTTTACTTGATCCAGCCATACAGGCAGACTATCCACTTCATCTGTCAAGTCAAATGACAAGTGATAATACCCAGTGTAATGCTCATCCCCGAAAGCGTCAGCCGTAGAATGAGGGAGGGGCACCTGTACTAGCTCAATGCGTCCTCCCAACCCTTCCATCCAACAAGCCAGGGTAATGCCTGCGGTAAATCGCTCGCATACGCAAAACCCCAACTGTTCATAAAAGGCGATCGCCCGGTGAATATTGGCAGTGCGGATAGACATGTGGTGCATAACAGCCAAGATATTCCCCCGGTGCGACAACTTCAGTTTGATGGCTCAACTCGCTGGTCCAACGGGTTGCGTTGATTCAACGGGTTGGCTTAACGATTTCCCTACTCGAATAACCGCCATGAGTGGGGGTGGCGAGATGGGGTTCCCGGTTCCTTATCGAGATCAAAATTGATCACATCCCACCGGGGATCGTCCGTTGCACTAGGGCTAAACTCAACCGGAAGCCCGTATAAGCGCGGATGAATTGAATCATCGGGTTTGCCCCGCCAAGGCGCACTCCGCTCCAGGTAAGTATTGATCAACGTTTTATAGCGCTCAGCAATGATGACGCGAGTTGCCCGATATCCCTGAGTGTAGAGCTGATCCAATGCTTCATGGATTTCAAACCGAATCCCGTCGGGGTGAGTATGCTGTCGATACCACATATTTTCCCACTGTCGCCAGTGTCGCCCCGATTGCAAATGGACTAAATCTTCTGTCTTTGGATCGGCTTCAAAGGCTCCGTGGCGCGGACAGAGATAAGTGTCCGTCAACGTCAACGCTACAATCGTCTGGCGACAATGGGGGCACTGAATTTCTGGCCCAAAGATGGGGTATTGTAAAGCTATGCTCATCACAAATTTTTTATTTTAATGTTTACGTAGAATGGCCTACTCAACTAGTCTTATTCTAGCTGGGCTGTCTGGAACCTTCATGCCAATTCTAGGAGCAAGCACCCTCCAATGGGCCGAACTTTAAGATCAATTTTCGCCGAGAGCTAACCCTTTGGGCTGGATTGACCATGAGGATGGTTCCAGATGGTATGACAAACTGTAAATGAAGTTCAGCAGGAGAGGCTCTTGGGCGTACGATACTTCCGTAGCTTTACTGCGACCTACATATACTTGTATTGAGCCAATTGTATTGAGCCAATTGTATTGAGCCAATTGTACTGAGCCAATTGTACTGAGCCAAAGATTTCCTTCGTCCATTCTTGCTCGCTCGACCCCTTGCGATCGCCTATGTCTTTGATTCCCTCCCCCACCTTCTGGCCCCCGCCCGATCTCTCCCAAGCCGCCTTCGTGGCGGCAAATGCAGTCGTCATTGGTCAGGTGGAGATTGCCACGGGGGCAAGTATCTGGTACGGCGCAACCCTTCGAGGTGATGTGGAGCGCATTGTCATCGGTCAATGTACCAACATTCAAGATGGGTCCGTCCTGCATGGTGATCCAGGACTGCCAACGGTATTAGGCGATCATGTCACCATTGGCCATAAAGCCGTCATCCATAGCGCCACCGTTGAAACGGGTAGCTTAATCGGGATTGGGTCTATTGTTCTAAATGGTGTGACGGTAGGCGCAGGGAGCATGATTGGTGCTGGAGCGGTTGTGACGAAAGATATTCCACCCCAGACCTTGGCTGTCGGAGTTCCTGCGAAACCGGTACGCTCCCTCTCTGAAGAAGAAGTCGCAGGCTTAGTGACCCATGCCCGTCACTACGAAAAGCTGGCGCTAGTCCATGCCAATCGGGGCACTGATTTAGGATTTTAGCCCTTACCATCGCGATATCCGTGGGGAAATAGGATGACGCGATCGCTCCTCCTACTTTAACGATTCATGCTGAGACCTAATAATTGCTTGTGATTGATTCTTCCTCTTCATCTTCGTCTTCCTCTTCTACCCCAGCGTCGGGTTCGGCTTCTGCCTCGATGGATAATCGCTATGGCGATCGCGCTATCCGTCTGGCATCGGAAGAACCGCTAGAGAAATGGCCCAACCCCAGCACCAATCCCTATGTGATTCATCTGGAACATCCAGAGTTTACGTCGATTTGCCCCCGATCGGGCTATCCCGACTTTGGCACCATTGTGGTGGATTACTATCCCAAAGATTGGGTGGTGGAACTGAAGGCATTCAAACTCTATATCAACTCGTTTCGCGATCGCCGCATCAGCCATGAGACGGTTACAAATGAGGTGTGCGATCGCCTTTGGATTGAACTCGCGCCCGTAGGCTTGCGGGTGATTGGTGATTATACCCGGCGCGGCGGAGTCAAAACTGTGATCACTGTCTGCAAGGGAAACTGTGAGCTATTTGCACCCTACACCGCTAACCCGTTGTAGAGAGATGATAGTAAGCTGATTGCCATTTAATTTGCGTGGCTGAACCCCCCCAGCGGCGGGGGTCGGCCACCAAAATAAGCAAACTAAAATAGTTTTATATTATCACTTTCTGGGGAAATATTGCGTTTTTACCAAAAAATTGGC
>JBFRWC010000514.1:0-15489 GCA_051439365.1 Leptolyngbyaceae cyanobacterium | reverse complement strand
TGAATGGAGAACGATCGCTTTTTATGGGATGAATATTGGAAGGCAATCGCTTTTCTTCTATGAAGGGCGATCGCTTTTTATGAGATGAATGTTGAGGATAGTCGGCTTTTTGGGGTGGAAAGGCGATCGCTTTTTCACAAGATAAATATTGGAGGGCGATCGGGTTTATTGGGTGAGGGGCGATTGCTCTGTGGTGTAACGGGTTGGGGGCGATCGGGTTTGTTGAATGAGAGGGCGATCGCTCGGTGATGTAACAGGTTGGGGGCGATCTCAGATAAGGAATGTATACTGGTTACAGTTCCAAGTGAAAAAGTGCGATCGCTGCTATCTTCTATCGCTAATTAACGATAAATTGCCTTGAAAGGAGTAAAACATATAAATGCAGCAAATACTAGATGCCATATATGAAAATGGACAATTTAGGCCATTACAAGTGCCCAATGTTGTAGAAGGACAAACTGTCAAAATCATTGTTTCCACCGTTCCTGTTCCAGACCCAGACAACTTAGATGATGTTGATTCATCTGTGTCTTACCACGCTGCCTCTGGGCGATCGCTGCTCCGTCATGCAGGAACTTGGGCAGGAGACGACTTTGAAGAGTGCCTCCAGTCTGTGTATGACAGTCGCAGCCGAACCGATTTCAGCCAAGAGATGGAGCCTTTTGAGTAATGTATCTGCTGGATACAAACCACTGTAGTCGTATTATTCAGGGTACGCCAAATGTCATCGATCGTATCATTACCATTGGAGAAGAGAATCTTGCAACCTGTGTAATTGTGCAAGGTGAACTCATCTATATGGTCGAAAAATCCAAGCAACGCCAAGCAAATTTAGAACATGTTACAGAATTTTTACAAGATATCAGAATTTATTCAGTAGATACCACCTCAGCTAACATCTATGGCCAAATTAAAGCGGCCCTATTCAATCAGTTTGCGCCTAAAGAAACTAGCAAACGACGCAAAGCAAATCTTAAAGATTTTGGCTTTGATGATAATGATCTTTGGATTGCAGCGATCGCGTTGCGCCATCAACTGACAATCGTATCATCTGATAGTGACTTCCAGCGTATTGGCCAAGTAGTGCCATTATTGCTGGAGACCTGGCTATAATACACTGCCTTTTTGTGAGATTGATGTTGGCCATCGAGTTCCTTGGGTGAGTAGCGATCGCTTTTTCTCCAGATAAATATCAGAGGCGATCGCTTTTCTTGGATGAGATGGCAAGCGCTGCAGGCTATGGAACAGTGAGAAAATATGCAATAGCTGAGGTTGTGGTGTACGAAGAGAGGGCGATCGCACGCGCTCTGTCGCTTTAGTTTACACAACTTGGAAGGTAAGGGTTGCAGGTTCAAAGCCAATTTCCCACGAGCAAATAAGGTGCCCAGTAGAGTGGATGACTATATTGGGGATTATTCAGCAGTTGGAGTTGAGCTTGGCGTAGGGCTTCTGCTTTAGTGACACCGGATTGGGTGAGTTCGTGATAGAAATGGCGCATAAATTGGGCGGTGGCCGCGTCGTTCACGGCCCAAAGGGTGGCTAGGGTGCTTCTGGCCCCAGCCCGAACCGCAACCCCTGCCAAACCCAAGGGTGCTTTTTCGTCTCCTGTAGCGGTTTCACAGGCGCTAAGCACCAACAACTCAACTGGAGTTTGTCGATTTGGGAATCCTGTTTCCAAAAGGGTTTCTAGATTGTCGATGGTGAGGCGATCGCTCCAGGTAAGGACGAAGGTGGACTCCCGGCTAGAGCCAAACTGACCATGGGTCGCAATATGGACCACGGGAAAGGAAGACTGTTCAATTTCCGTTTGGATAGCATCCTTGGTGAAGGTTTGATCCACAAGGACTACACTGGGCACTTCTGTTTGAATTTCCTCTAGCTCTAATTTCACATGTTCTAAGGCACTAAAGCCTTGGCGCGCCTCAGTCAAGCCAGCCGCTAGGGCTTTGATGTTTTGCCGAGGTAAGGGTTGGGGATCAATGAGTTGCAATCCAGGGGCCGTGGCAATGCGGTAGGATTCGATCAAATAGCGATCGCCATCGTTTAAGACGGCCATTGGCAGATTGCGTAGGGGACCATCCAAGACAAAGACCAGGGTTTCAATCTGACTCGCCTCAATGGCAGGCATAGCGGGACGCATCAACCAATCGTAAAGTTGCTTGGACTGGGGCCGAAAGCTAAATCGACTGAGGATACCTAGATTGTCGCGGAATTCTGAGGCAAAGCGGGTCAGTTCCGCCTCAGAAATAACCGTGGTGAAGCGTTGCAGCGGTTGGTTCGGTAAGCTAAGAATCATCTCCAGGCGATCGCTCAAAAGAATCGGATAAAGGACGGCAGCCTTTGGGTCCACCTGATCGATCGGGAGGAATTGTGTATCCAAACAGGCTTCCTGAAAGAAGTTATCCAATTCCGCCAGTTGGAGGTCCTCAATCACGTCTCTGGCCTTGGCTAGCTCAGCCTGCTGGCTGGAAGTTGCAGGGTCAGATGCTTTAACGACGTCGGTCTGCTTGCTGGAAGCCTCAGATTCAAGGGGGAGCAGCAGGCTGACGAGCTCCCGGTAGACCGGTTCCACGCTTTCTCGAAATCTAAATTGCTCTTCAGCGGTGGTAGCAACTAAGTCACCCCGTAGGCCTTTTAAGAGCGCGATGGATTCACTGTAGGCCGCGATCGCCTCCTCTCTTTTACCTGCAGCCTGCAAGATCCGCCCCAATTGCCACTGCCATCGATAGGCAATATCAGCCGCTTCGATATTCTGGGCCAACAGCAGGGCTTCCTCCGTTAAGGTTTCGGCATTGCCCCACTGTTGAGTCTGCTCATAAACTGCCCCCAAGTACCCCAACCCATAGGTTTCTGCACGGGGATCGCCGATATCCCTAGCGGTCTGGGTCGCCGAGGTAAGCAGTTGAGCGATCGCGGTCCAGGTGCTAGATTCGTTTACACCTTGGAGGCTAAAGTCCTCGGATGTCTTGGAGCGGCTCAGCAATGTTGTTAGCTGAGATGCCAAATTAATTTGAGCATAGACACTATCTCGCTGAGGAGGTAGTTGGTTGAGGTTGTCCTGGATCGTTGGCCATAGCTGCCATGCCGATTGCCACTGTTCAGTTTCAATCAAGCCCTGAAGTTGAGCGAGTTCAACTTGAGTTTGTAGTAGCTGATTGGGATTGTAGTCTAGCGCCTGACGATAAAACTCTACTGCGTCGGTGGGTTGACCTTGGGCACTGACGGTTTTGCCCAGGCTGTACAACAGTGGAGCCAGTTCTTCCGATAGCCCTTGCTGATGGGCCAGTTCCCGCCCCGCTTCTAATATCTGCCGTGATGCTTCCAGGCTGCCTGTCAGGCGTAGCCCATCTCCCAAGTAGCGGTGAACGACAACGAGCATCGAGGAATTGGGATACTGTTGTGCGAGGGCTTCCCTAATATCGTTGAGTTGATCTAGGGCCAGACGATGCAACCCCAATTCCTGCATGGCCTGGGCCTGATTGATTTGGCTGCGTAAACGCCCCCTTTCATCCCCCGTTTGCCTGTAGCGATCCGCTGCCTGCTCCCAACGGGTCAGTGCTTCCTGAGTTTGCCCCAAGGCAAAGTAGAGACTGCCCTGGGTATTGAGGGCCTGACCCCACACCTGGAAAACTTGATCGGCCCCATTGTGGCTGAGGAGGTCCAAGAGCACTAGACTGTCGGCGATCGCCCCTTCTGCCTGATCCCATTGGCTCAACTGTTGCCATGCCAGTGATAGATTACTCAAGGTTTGAGCGTGGGCTAGGGCATTCCCCTGTTGCTCATACAGGGTGGCCGCTCGCTGCCATGCCTCTGCTGCTGCCTGAAAGTCTCCCCTGTTGTAGCGATCGCGCCCGACTTGATCTTGTTGCCAAGCCTGTTGTCCAGCTTGTTGGCCAACGTTAGCCGAGACCGACATCGCTAGAGGAGACACCACCGCATCAGGGGGCAGTGCATGGGTGAGGTGGGCAAACAACACAGACCCAACTAAACCCGCGAGGGCTAATAGACTCAGAAATATCAGACGAATAGGATTCAGGTTCATAAAACTAGGTCCGGTAGAAGAGGGGACGGCACAGGACTGGCAAGAGAGACGAAAAGGGTGTCACTTGATGGGTTCTTGATGGGTGAGTTAAGGGCGATCGCAACTTGCCCCAGAATACCAAGGCGTATGAGGGGGCGTATAGGGTACTTGGGCCATCAATACCACGTCCCCCTCAGGGGTAATCCGCCAGCCTTTGGCTTCAAGGGGGCGGGTGGGTACATCAGGCTCAGGTAGGGTGACAGGGCTGGTCAATAGTTCAGCGATCGCCTCCCGCCCAGCAGGATTGAGGGAGAGTTGAGCGGCCTCTAGACCAATCGGTGGCCCTAGATCCTGAAGTGGGCTGCGGCTGGAGAGCAATCCGGCAGGGTTGGCAGGCACTCCCCCCCGCCCGGTCAGGCCAAATTCACTGTAGGCGTAATCCGTATTGGGGCTACAGCCCTGGGCAATGAGTCGGGTCACATCCACCACTCCGGTGGGCAAGTCCACCAAGCCTTCCTCCGGCTCCACATCCGGAGTTTCAATCACAATCGTTCCGGCTAGGCCAAACTCCGAGCTGGCGGTGATGTCACTTAGGGGGGTCAGTTCCGCTCGCGGCTGGATGCCCAATATCCCTTGGGCCGTAATTTGGATGTTACCGCCGCGTCCCGCAAAGGCATTGGCTGTAATATCGCTGTTTTCTGGGGGAATAGCCACCAAATACGGCGTACGAATAGTGATATTGCCCCCGTCCCCTGCCCCACTGGCCAAACCAGCGGTGGCGGAGATGGAGCTGTTGCGCCGCAGTGAGATCAGATCATTCACCTGGAGGCTAACATTACCCCCATCTTCAGCCGCTGATTCCGCACTGATGGTGGCTTGCTGATCCAGCAGAAGAGACTGAGCCGTCAGATCAATGCGGCCTGCGGTCCCCAGGTCAGAGGCTTCCACAAACAACCCACTCCTCAACTCACCACTAGTAGAACGGCCCGTTAATGCAACCTCATCAGCTACTTGCACCACCAGATTGCCTCCTGTTCCAGCGCCCCTAGTCGAGGCAGACAACCGCCCTCCCTCGTCAATCTGGAGCGTTTCCGTGGTTAACGTGAGCGATCCGGCAGCCGCATCCCCCAGGGTAGACGTGACCAAGGCAGTGGGAAACTCTCCCGGTGCATCGGTGCCAGAAATCAGCGTTGACGCGGCGTTTACCGTGAGGCGACCCCCAGGGGCAAGACCAAGGGTAGCTGCTTGGATCTGTGCCCCATCTTGAACCCATACCTCCTGGGCTACAAGAGTGAGGTTGCCGCCAGCACCTTCTCCCAGCGTCGTGGCAGACAACCGGGCACCACTCCCTTCGATCTGAAATCGAGTCGTCGCCACCTCCACATTCCCTCCCTTGCCTGTACCGCCAGATGCGACCTCAGCAAAAATTCCAGTGCTAGCCTCGCCGCTAATACCAATTGAGTCAGTCGCTTGAATTTGAAGATTGCCAGCGGCCCCTTGGCCAAAGGTGGAGACCGCAATCTGGGCACTGTCTTGCAAGCGTAGCGTCTCGATATTCAGGGTAATGCTTCCGCCCTGCCCTGAGGAGGTGCTATCGACCTCGCTAAACATCCCCGTCCTATCGTCTGCGGTGGGGGTGCCAATGAGTTCAATGGTGGTGGCTGTAATCACAATATCGCCAGCGTTGCCTGCACTATTGACGATATCAGTATTGATCTGAGAGGTGTCTTGGAGGTTCAGGGAATTGGTGGCGATCGCGATTGCTCCTGCATCTCCCCCTCGCTCATTGGTGGCCAAATTCTCTGGTTGCCCCGTCGCTGTGATCACGGAGTTGCCCAAGAGAGAAACAAAGTCGAATGCGGTGATGTCAATCGTGCCGCCATCCCCCGCACCAAAGGTGTTGGCCAAAATACCGCCATCCACAGCCCCCAGTAATCCGGTTTCAATGGTGACATCCCCGGCATCGCCGGACCCACGGGCTTCAGTGCCAATATCGCTGTCAAACAACGCCATCCGGCCAGTGGCGATCGCCAAATTCCCCCCCTGCCCACCACTATCGGTCTCCGCCGCAATTACCGACCTGTCGGACACACTCAAGCTGCCGACATCCAAGACCACATCAGCCCCGGTAGTATCACTAAACGTAATGGCCTGGATGACTGAATTACTTAAGGTGAGTTCATCTGCTGTCACAGAAATCTCGCCACCATCCAGATTGCCTGTGGTTTCAGTCCGGATATCGCTGTCCGCCACGGTCATCACCCCACCCCAGAGTTCTACCGTGCCGCCCCCAGCACCGCTGACATCCACAAAAGACTCCTGCATCTGGATCTCACCCAGCAAGGCCGCCGCATCAGGGATAAAGCGAAACCCCTGGCCATCCACCACCACAGCCACCTGCCTATTGGTGGCCACACTGCCTAACTCAATTCGGCCTCCCGCTGCGGTCAAGTTGCCCTCCAGCAATAAGTCGCCGCCAACCAACGCCAGGGTTTGATTCGCTCCCACTTGCAGACCCACGGGAGTGCCCTGAGCATTGGTGGCTCCATTGGCACTAGCTTGGGATTGGTTGACGATGGAGCCGATATCTGTGCCAAATTGCAGGCCCACGGGAGCGCTGATGGTGAGTAAGGGCGGATTAGGATTATCGGCGCTAAACTCTGTGCCATCGTCGAAGCGAATACTGCTGGCCGTGCTGCTGACAAAGGAACCCCTCATGTCCAGTTGGGCATTGGGGCCAAACAGAATGCCGTTGGGATTCAAGAAAAACAGATCCGCATCCCCATCCACCGCCAAGGTGCCTAGGATTGAGGAGCGATCGCCCCCCGTCACCCGACTGAAAATCAGATTCACGTCGGCATCGTGGACAAACGTAACCCGCCCCCCTGCATCAATACCAAACGCCTGAAAACTATGGAACAGATTGCCACCTAATTGATCTTGACCGGAGATAGTGCAAGCGCTCTGGCAATCTCCCGTAATCGCCGTAACCGTACTCCCATCCGGTGTAATTTGGGCCGTGGCCTCCAGCGATTCCAAGGATAGCGTTCCGAATAGCATCCCAAGGGTCCATAGTCCGGTTGAAAAAGAGCATCGGATTCGTTTCACCATAACCTCCAGGCAGCGATCGCTACTATTGTAGTAGTCTTGTGTAGTAGTCTTGGCTCTTGCCAATCACAGACCATCAGGATAACCACACTTTCGACATTTGCCTAAGGGCGATCGCCATCACGCTATCGTGCTATCCCAGAATTGAGCGATCGCCATCCCTACCATCTCACCATTATTCCTCGCCATCATCCAACTCATGATCATCTCCAGCCCGGAGACTGAGTAAGCCAAAGGTGGTAAGGGTGCCGACTGTCCAGAGTTCAATGGCACTGTCGAGGACGCGATCGCCTTGTTCGGTCAGGTTGGGACGGTTGCCCAGGTAGAGGGCGGTGCCTCCAGAGGCGATCGTGAGGGCGAGAACGGCGGCGAAGATAACGTTAAACGGTTGGTTGGAACGCATAATGACCTCCTTTTGGGTGTGCGTTGTTTGCATGGGTTCATCATCTCTGGAATATCGCTAAAGTTCAGTCCCAACAAGGGTTGGGAAGTGGATGACTTAGGGGTGATTTCGGGATGACTTTGGGTGTGTGGTGGCCAGAACCCCGGATTCTTCAAGAAGCCGGGGCAATACGGTTCGGATAAGCTTGCACGGGTCTCAGAACCCGGGGTTCTTCCACGAGATTATTGTGCTTTTAATGTTACAGGTGAGAAGAACCCCGGGTTCTTAAACCTCTAACCGAACCGTATTGGAAGCCGGGGTTCTTTGCGGTTGAGTAAGATAGGAGCAGGTTATTTGGGCGAAGGGTATGGTAGAGCGATCGCTATCCGCAACATCTGAAGGGATTGAGCAAATCAACCGGGCGCTGACAGAAAAGGAATGGAGCCGGGAGGATTTGGCGAAAGCGGCTGAATGCAGTCGTCAACCCGCTGTGAAGTTCTGTTCAGGCAAAACGGTCAGCAAGAAACTATTCGTCAGCTTTTGCAAATTGCTGGACCTGGATTGGGAGGCGATCGCTGGCCTAGCTCCGATCGTCCCCGATCACTCTCCCCAACTCAAAACTGAGAACTCAAAACTCAAAACTCCCTCACCCCAACACTCCCCCACTCCCCGACCCGACATCGACACCCTCGTCCAACAAATCCGCCAACAAGTCCACGCCGACATCCACCATCGCTGCGGCACCATGCGAGTGCTGGATATGGAACAGCCCATCGGTATTGGCGATATTTACACCAGCGTCAATATCTTGGAAAAACTATCGGGGCGACGACGGTTGGCCTTGGCGGACCTGTGGCAAGACTGTGATCTGGAGAATTTCGATCGCTTCCACTTAGGCCGAGTGACACAAAAGCGGGTGCCGGGGTTGGAAGCGGTGGACCGCTACGACGAGCTGATGATTCTGGGCAAGCCGGGAGCGGGGAAAACCACGTTTATGAAGCGGTTGGCGACGCTGTGCAATCAGGGGGAGTTTTTGGCTGATCATGTTCCGGTGTTTGTGACGTTGAAGGAGTTTGCGGAGGCAGAGGGCAAACCCAGCTTACGGACTTACATCGGTGAACAGTGCTATCCAAGAACGCGCCAAGAAAATGCTGAATCAGTGGTCCAAACTTTGATGGCCGGACAAGTGCTGGTTTTACTAGACGGACTGGATGAAGTATTGGAGACGGAACATGGCCGTGTACTCCAAGCTATCAAAGAGGCAACGCAGACTTTTAGAAGCTGTCATTTTGTGATTACCTGTCGGATTGCGGCGCGGGAATATACGTTTGAACAGTTTACCGAAGTGGAGATGGCCGATTTTAACCCGGAGCAAATTGCTGAGTTTGCGACCAAGTGGTTTAAGGCCAAGGACGATCCCCAGAAAAGCAAGACGTTTATCCAGCGATTAGAAAACAACGAACCGATTCAGGAGTTGGCCACTAATCCATTACTGTTGACGCTGCTGTGTCTGGTGTTCGGCGATGCGGCGGACTTTCCTTCGAATCGAGCCGAACTGTACAAGGAGGGGTTAGATATTCTGCTAAAAAAGTGGGATGCCAAGCGCAATATTGAACGGGACCAGGTGTACAAAAAGCTCTCGCTCAAGCGGAAGGAAGATTTGCTGAGCCAGTTGGCCTTTAAGACGTTTGAGTGTGGGGATTATTTCTTTAAGCAAGGAGTGGTTGAACAGCATATTGTTGAGTATATTCGCAATTTGCCAGGGGCCAGCGAGGATGAGGAAGTCCTGCTGTTGGACAGTGAGGCGGTGTTGAAATCGATTGAAGCGCAGCATGGTCTCCTAGTGGAACGAGCACGGCATATTTATTCTTTCTCCCATCTGGCGTGTCACGAATATTTTGTGGCGAAGCAGATTACTAGCCCAACGGCAAAGTTGTCTCAATCATTAGAAAATTTTGTAACTCACGTCACGGAAAAACGCTATCGGGAAGTACTGTTCCTAGTGCTAGAAATGCTACCAGAAGCAGACGCAGATAGTTTCTTAAAACTAATCAAGCAACAAGTAGACCAATTGCTCGTCAATGATCCAAAATTACAAGAAATTTTGGCGTGGGTTCTGGCTAAAGCCCAGTCTGTAAGGACTCACTACAAACAATCGGCTGTCCGAGCTTTCTATTTCAACCTCGATCTTGCCCGCGACCTCAGACTCGACCTCGACATCCTCTTCGGCCTCAACCGCGATCTGCCCCACGACCTCGGTCTCAAGCACACCCCCAACCTCGCCCACGACCTTGCCCTCGACAATACCCTCAATCTCGCCCGTGATAAAGCTCTCAGGCTCGGTCGCAACTACTCCCACATCGTCAACTCCTCTACTTGGAAAGAGAACGCCCTCGATTTCATCCGCGACCGTACCCTCGCCAAGGCCCACGACCTCACCCAAATCCTCACCCGCGCTGCGTCGAAGGGGAGGACTAGTAATTCTGAATTAAAGTTTAAGATTAAATCTTTAGAGACCAAATTACCTAGTCTTGATAGCTCTAACCAATTTCTACAGTGGTGGCAGGAGTATGGACAAGAGTGGATTGCTGATTTACGGGCTGTGATGGTTGGGTACCGCAACATTGGCCATGACTGGCAGTTGACTGAGGCACAACGATCAAAATTGCGGCAGTATTATGATGCGAATAGTCTGCTAGTGGAGTGTCTCAATAGTGATTGTTATGTGACGAAGGCGACGCGGCGGGAGATTGAGGAAACGCTTTTGTTGCCGATGGTGGAGATTGAGCAAAGGAAGGAGAGTTCTTAGTTTTGAATTTTGAGTTTTGAGTTGGAGAAGAGGAGTTGGGGAGTTAAAAGGAATTTTAGATTTTGGATTTTGGGGAGTTAAAAGGAATTTTGGATTTTGGATTTTGGGGAGTTAAAAGAATTTTAGATTTTGGATTTTGGATTTTGGGGAGTTAGGGAGTTGGGGCGTTTTGAGTTTTTGGTTTTGAGTGGGGGAGTGGGGCGATTTCCTGCGAGGAAGGCTACGCCAACGCTCAATTTTGGATTGGGGATTTTGGATTTTGGGGGAGATCGCCTCCAGTCGCCCTAGGATAGTTAAGAAATGTCCACTTTTACCCAAGGGCGATCGCCATCACGCTATGACAGAGTAGATCGCAGCAGACATTTAGCCTAGGTGCGATCGCACTACCATTGAGTTGGGGAATTAGGGGGCGATCGCAGTGATAACCTAGACGAAGCATCACATTAGGGGCGATCGCGTGGCACAGGACCAATGGGACATACAAAAGTACGTTACCCCAAAAGATACATGTCCCTTTGATCAGTGGTTTTGCCGACTGGATAGTCAAACTCAAGCCAGGGTTGATGTGCGATTAGATCGGGTGAGTCTTGGCAACTTTGGCGATCGCAAATCGGTTGGCAAAGGGGTGTACGAACTTCGCTTAGCGTTTGGGCCGGGGTATCGAGTTTATTATGCGATCGCTGACAAACGGGTTGTGTTACTTTTGGGTGGAGGGTCTAAGGCAAGTCAAGCTAAGGATATTAAAATGGCCCAACAGTTCTGGCGGGACTATCAAACTGAACTGAAAGATCAATAGGAGGATTAGTCAATGCCCACCAAATCTTATCAAGTCGATCAACTTAAACGGCTGACTGATTCAGGATATGCTGCTCAATATCTGAATGCAGCTTGGCAGGAAACCCTTGATGATGGTGATGTGGAAGCATTCCTTCTAGCTTTAAAGAATGTGATCAGTGCAGCGGAAACAACTCAGAAAGAAACATCTAAAATACATCTTCTAGATCCAAATATTAGTCATCTATTAAGTGAAGAAAGTCCAAAACTAGAGACAATTATTACTGCATTGAAGGCGGTAAATCTCACAATTGATTTTAGACCACTTGGGTCTTAATTGTAAGAAATGACCATGTTTGAGACTGTTTTTAGAGTGGGAAAGGCGATCGCTCTGCTATTGAGTTGGAGAAATTAGGAGGCGATCGCACACCGTTATTCAAACCAGTTTTCAATCGTGAGGTCACTAGTTTGGTCACGAACATCTTGGAAGAAATCGACTTCTTCAATATCACTTCCTTCGGCCTCAACTTGAAGCCGAAACTGTTGAAGTGCCTCACTAAAAGAAGACGTTTGAGGTTGTGCAACCAGCCCAAGACGACTCAACAGAAAATCAACAAATAGCAAAACTTCTTGCAATTGTTTATCTGGGAGCAGGTTTAGGCGATCGCGTATTCGGTCTTGAGTCGTTTGCATCAATCAGTATTTGGGTTGCCGTCTGTAGCATTATTCTAGTGCTTGTCATGGGCGGATGGGCGATTTCCTGCGAGGATGGCTACGCAAACGCTCGATTTTGGATTGGGGATTTTGGAGGGGGCGGGTGAGGGAGCGATCGCAGAATTAAACTACAATAAGAGAAATTCTTGTTTGATACATCAATGGTTCTCCTCTCCGCAGATGCAGTAATTCCAGAGGCAAAGCTAACGCAGTACTTGCTGATACCCTTACCTAAAGATGATAAATCCCAATTTCTTGCAAAAGCAGGCTATACGCTGGAGAACTGGCAAAAACTTGAACAGGATTTACGCACACAAGTTTTATCTCAGTCTGCTACGCTGATCGAAGAAACTCGCTATGGTCAAAAGTATTGTATCCGCGCCCGTCTTAGAGGCCCTAATGGAACGGAACTAAAGACCAAAACTATTTGGATGGTGACAGCTACAGCAAGCCGGTTTGTTACCCTAGTGCCTGACAAAGGAGTAAATCCGTGAGTAACCAATACCCCCTCTTTTCCCAAGTCGCTTTAGCAGAAGATATCCCGACATATCACCTGAAAAGGGGCGATCGCGCCACAGTGGTTGAGCACTATCCTATGGCCAACGATGAAGAGGATGGTTACAGCCTAGAAGGTTTTGATGTCCCCAATGTCACGATAGAAGTTGCCGCCTCGCAAATTATGTCCCTCCAACAGTGGGATCAGCAGCAAGTGATTCTAGAAAAGTTAGGTCAACTATCAGCGCCTAGGTTATTGCAGCTTGAAGAATTTCTTGATTTCCTCATTCAGAAAGAGGTTTCAGCTAGGGAAAGTGCCCGATTTTGATTTTTGATTTTTGATTTTTGATTTTTGATTTTGGAGAAGGGGGACGATACTCCTCTCGGAGTGGCGTTGCGCCATCGCCACAGGTTGTCCCAGGATAGTTAAGAAATGTCCACTTTTGCCCAAGGGCGATTGCCATCACGCTACCATGCCATCCCAGAATTGAGCGATCGCCATCCCTACCATCTCACCATTATTCCTCGCCATCATACGACTCATCATCATCTCCAGCCCGGAGACTGGGTAAGCCAAAGGTGGCAAGGGTGCCGACTGTCCAGAGTTCAATGGCACTGTCAAGGACGCGATCGCCCTGTTCGGTCAAGTTGGGACGAGTGCCCAGGTAGAGGGCGGTGCCCCAGAGGCGATCGTGAGGCGATCGCAGTGATAACCTGTATGAAGCACATCACATTAGAGGCGATCGCACTGCCCTTGAGTTGGGAAATCAGGAGGCACTGGGTAAAATATCATGGCTCTATGAAAAATCGGAACGTTGGCCAGAAAATAGCGATAATAGCTTTATCACCTGACGACTAGTGTTGCCTTATTCCTAGCAACGATGGAACCATCCACACTCACCACTCCACTGGACATGTTTCTACAACAGCCTGACATTGAAGCCTCACCCGCGTGGGAATTCATTCATGGACAGGCCCAACAAAAGCCCATGCCGACGCTGTTTCATTCCCGCTTACAACAGAATTTAGTCAACGAAATCAACCGCCAAACCACCCTCTACGAAGCGATTCAAGAACTCCGCTGTATTGTCCCCCCTTTGTCGCCTGTGCCCGATATTGCTGTGGTGAAATGCGATCGCCTCCCCGCTGAAGACGGCCCCTTTCAAGGCGCACCGGATTGGCTGATTGAAATTCGATCGCCAGAGCAAAGTACGGTCGCGCTCCAGAGCAAAATTCTCCACTGTTTAAGCCAAGGCACCCAACTCGCTTGGTTAATCGACATTCAACGTCAGCAAATTTGGGTCTGGGAACAGCAGGAATTGCCCCTGATTTACTCTAATACGGATTCATTGCCGACCCTGGGCGACATCACGGGGCTGACGGTGGAGGGAGTGATGGCACTGACCCAGCGACGCTAAACTTGGGGGCGATCGCCTACAATGACTGCATAACAATACCTATGGGGCAATTTAGATGGTTTTTGCACCCAGTTCGATTAGCGAATTAGAGTTGGATACTATTGAGGGGCAACTCACCCAGACCGTTGTGTTGCCCAATATTAGCTGGCAAACCTATCAAGCAATATTGGCAGATATGGGGGATCATCGCTCAACTCGTCTCTCCTACGATCAGGGGGTTCTGATTCTCAAGATGCCATCTACACTACACGAAATTATTAATCGGTTGTTGGCCCGAATTGTAACGACTTTAACTGAAGAACTTAACCTTGAAATTGTTAATATTGGTTCGACCACGCTGGATAACGAAGCCTTGAAAAAAGGGGCGGAGTCAGACACTGGATTTTACATTCAGAATGCGTTGCAGTTGGAAGGACTTGATCCACAGATTCCGGCAGATTTACCGCCAGATTTGGTGATTGAAGTGGACATTACTAGCCCATCGACCCAGCGAATGCCGATTTATCAAGCGCTGATGGTGGCTGAGGTCTGGCGCTATACCAAGCAGAAGGGCTTGGTGATTTATGGTCTGGACTCAGGTGAGTATGAGGAATTGGGGACTAGCCAAGTCTTTCCAACTCTATCTTCAGAGCAGTTGAATGAGTTTTTAGATTGGCGCAAAACTCAAAGTGAAAATCAAGTGATCCGGGCTGTCCGTCACTGGATTCAACAGGGTAGTTAAGAAATATCTATTTTTGCCCAAGGGCGATCGCCATCACGCTATGACAGAGTAGATCGCAGCGGAAATTAGCCCAGGTGCGATCGCCCCACTCAACCCCAGATCAAAGGACAACTACCCATGCCCCATCGGTACCGCGATCGCTTTTCCAGAACTCTCCGTTTCTGGCGATTTTTTCTGATTGGTTTATGTTTGGCGTTGACGCTGGCGGCTTGCCGCCCTGCTGATGAGCAGGGGGATTCAGAGGGGGATTCGGGTCATCCCAATCAGGCTCCTGCACCTACGGCTCCGGTGATCAATCTGCGCCAACCCCTGACAGCGGTGGAGGCGATCGCCCCGCCTGGGTTACCGGAGTGGATTGAGTCCATCAGTCCGACGGATGTGGCGACGTCTTTGTCCCAAATTCGGGTGCGGTTCTCTGACCCGTTGATTCCCCTCCAGCAGTTGGATGATCCGTCCCAGCAAGCAGTGTTGGATCAGTTTGAAATCGTGCCGGAAATTCCGGGGCAGTTCCGTTTTCTTACTCCTCGGATGGTGGGGTTTGTGCCGGAGCAGGCGTTACCTTCGGCGGCGCGGTTTCAGGTGCGGCTAAAGGCAGGGTTGGCGGATTTGAATGGGCATCAGTTAGCGGAGGATCTGGCCTGGAGTTTTCAGACAGCGGCGATCGACATCACCAATTTCCCCAGTATGAATCGGCGGCGGCTTGAGAGCGATCGCCCCATTATTCTCGATCCCGTGTTGGAGTTGACGTCTAATGTGGAATTGAATCTCAAGTCGCTGCGGGAGCACCTGCGGTTGACGGCAGGGGAAGGGCAGTCAGTCAATCTGGATGTGGCCCTGAAGGAAGAATATGCAGACAGTCCTTACTACAGCGCTTATATCAGCGATCAGGCACGGTTTGATCCCTCTCGCTGGTTTTGGGTGTACACTCTCACCCCTAAGCGAGAATTGCAAAAAGCCACGACCTATAACTTAGAGGTCACGCCGGGATTGGAATCGGCTTGGGGGAATTTGCCCAGTGAGCAGACATTTTCTGCCACGGTCCAGACC
>JBFRWC010000513.1:0-8900 GCA_051439365.1 Leptolyngbyaceae cyanobacterium | reverse complement strand
GTATAAGAGACAGAGGCAGGACTGCACGGTTACTTAGAAAAACCCCCTTGAGGTTTACATCTAAAATAGCATTCCATTCAGCAAGGGGTAAAGCTGTGGTTGGATAGGGCATGAAGCGATCTGAATTTGCACTACGCCCAACTCCAGCACTAGCAATTAGCACATCAATCTGCCCAAAGGCAGTTATTGTCTGCTCTGCCATTTGCTGCATCTGTTCCTCTTGGGTCACATCCAGGGATAGCCCTAGATGAGTTTCAGAGGAGGGAAGCAAAGCCAGAGTTTGTTCAATGCGCTGGGAATCTCGCCCAACTACCACAAGTTGATAGCCTGTATGGGCTAGGGCAACACAAATGGCTTGACCAATTCCACTGCTGCCTCCTGTGACGATCGCAACCGGACGACTCATCGTACTGACCGGGGTACAGCAGTTGAGGCCGATGTAACCCCATTCGATTCCATGGTGTGACCTGAGAGGAATTGCTGCAAAGTCGTAGCAAACTCCTGAGGCTTGATTACTGGGTGAAAATGACCTGTATTTGGCATCAACACAGCATGACAATTCGGGATGATTGCTTGCAATTGCTGATAGGTTGGCAGACAGTGAGAGTGCTCACCATAAATGATGCAGGTTGGCATCGGCAGTTCTGCGAGTTCAGCACGGGCAACTTGATCGCCCTGATCAAACTCTTCCACAATGGTAGTGGTAGCAAGCAGTTCTTGCCAGCGTGCCCGGCCTCTAGCCCCCAGTTCACGGCTTTTGAGGGAGAGCCGGTTGGCTTTCTGGGGGTTTTTGCTGCTGACAGAACTGTAAATGCGATCGAGTTCGAGCAACATCCTGAAATCCATAATGGCATCATCCGCAGGCAATGTAGCCCCCAGAGCCTCCATCTTTTGCTTCCAAGTCTCCCAATAGGGCCAGTCCTTAAGCTTCATGACCCCAGGTTGCAAGCATTGAAACAGGGTGTCGGCGATCGTTAAGGTGGCGACCTGGCGGGGATAGGTACTGGCAAAACAGGTGACCGTCCTCGCGCCCAAACTATGGCCAACGAGATGTACTTTAGGAAGATTGAGGTGGGATAACAGCCCTCGCAAGTCTTCCACCAGATCTTGACGACCATAGCCAGAGGGAGGAATGCTGCTGTGTCCGTGACCTCGAAGATCGAAGACAACAACTTGATAGTTTTGTGCTAGAGCCGAGGCAATGCCGGGATACCAGAATGCCAGATTAGCTGCAAGGCCATGAACGAGAACCACAGGCTCTCCCTCACCCAAGCACTGGTAATGTAAATCAACATCATTTATGCGAACCTTAGTCATAGTGTCAACTATTCCAAATATCCCAGTAGTTTGAGTTGCTCCATCAATGCTGCTTTTTGTTCTTGAGAAGCCTCGTCTTCTGTCTGGGTTTTCTGCCCGGGTTGCCCTTGCTGCTGTTCTGAATCCTGATCATAGAGGACAGGAGAATGGGTGCGATCGCCATAAGTCACTGGTGAGTGTTCTAAACTGGTTCTTTTGATTACTTCCGTGGGCACACGGCCCTCCAGATCGGATGGAATGGGAAGCCCTGCAAGGTAGAGCAGGGTTGGAGTAATATCTAGAATCGAAAGCGGGGCAATTTTCTCCCCAACTTTAATATCAGGCCCGTGGGCAATAAAAATACCGTTGGGCCGATGGGTACCACCAATGACTTTGCGTTCCTCCACCACTTCAGGAGATCTGAGAATGGAAACAAAGCCTCCATCGTGGAGATTCAAAACTAAGTCGGGAGAAGTCTCTATGAAGTCTTTATTGGAGAGTTTGGCTTGGTTCAGGTAAGCATTGACAAAGACAGGAGTGTCCGTTTTAGGATGACGATAATCTAGCAATTTTTGCTGTAATTCCTGGCAAAATGCGGCATAGTTTTCTGGCGCAATGCCACTGCCAGTCCTATCGCGATCAACCCTCACAAAGATACTGTTACTACTCGCCGTCATGCAGTAGGCCGTTGTATTTTCCAGGTCAAACAGGGTGCGATTATCTTTGACATATTCCGAAGCCTGCCGCCCCAGACCATCAACTTCCGCCTTTTGAGACCAGGTAAGGTAGCCATTACGAGATAACCACTCATTGATGTAGACCACATCAGTGGTGGGGCCAAAACCATGATCTGTGGTCAAAATGACATTGGCTTCCGGGCCAGCAAGGGTGACAATTTTTTGGATGGCGTTGTCGGCAAGACGATAGTAATCCAAACAAAGATTGCGAATATGGGTATATTGTTCGCTCGGATTGGGATCGGCGAGTTCTGGATCGATGTAATTCCAAAACAAGTGCTGAAGCTTATCCGGCCCATCAAAGACGAGGGCAGTGATTGGGGTAGGATCCGTTTCCATCAAGTGACAGATGAGCTTGGTCCAGGCGGTGTCTCGATCGAGATGCATCCGTAACCAGGCTTCTTGCTCCCCCTCAGACAGGCCCCACATGGCGCGCTTCTCTTCGTTAATATCCATACCCAAATCTTTGTAATCAAATTCAGGTAACGTTTTAAGCGTCTCAAACAGGGACTCCGGATAACAAGCACTGCGCATATGTTTCCAACCGGTGAAGCCCCCGATCATATAGCCATCCACAGGGGGAGGCGGATACATGCCATAGAAGTTGAGACTGGTGACCCGTCTGTCGTTACGATTGGCGATCGACCACACGGTTTCACAGCGAATATCCCGAAAGTCATAGGGTCTAAACAAAACATTACTAGCTCCCGGAACAGGGCGGAGAAAATCAAAAATGCCATGCACTTCCGGACTGCGGCCAGTCACCATTGACACCCAAGCTGGAGGGGTCAGGGGATTCGGCGTTGACATCAGATCCCCATGAACCCCCTCACTCATCAGTTGCTTGAGGTAAGGCATCACTCCAGCTTCCATCAACGGCTTGAGGATATAGAAAGTAGCTCCATCTAGCCCAATCATCACAACTTTCTTCATAACTGCTTACCTTTGTATGCTCTGCAAAAACTGGGAAAATGGTTATTCAACCCAATCACTAAATTGACTGGACAATGACTCTGGAAAACTTAACTCTTCTGGGCACTCGATCGCTGTAACTCTGCCTCAAGGAAATCAACAACTTCTGATACAACCAGGTCGTCAACATAGTCTCCCTCCTTGAGAAACAGATGCTCAAAAGGAATATTCTTACGATTCAAACTCTGCTCGAGGGCAACGACTAATTGAACAACATCAATGGATTCAAAGGCCATATCCTCCATTAAACGAGTATCCGGCGTAATTCCTGCTTCAAGGTCTAAATCCCAATCGGCTGTCATAGTCTTCAGAGCTTCAATCACTTTAGATTGGATTTCCACCTTGGTGAGTAATGTGTTTGTTTGTTCTGACATTAATTATTTTCCTTTCAAAAGTTTGGATTACCAATAGAATCTGAGAAAAAGCATCCCCACTATCCAAGTTCAATCGGATTAGTTGGGATAATGACAAACCGCTAAAGCCTCCTTGTTTTGATTGAACCACACCTTAACCTGGCAGCAGTAGTTATTCCAAGTCACAGTAGCGGACTGTTTAAGCCCATCATAGCTGCTGATCTGACACTGTTCCGTTACAGCCCCCACCACTCGTAATGCTCTGGCTGCAGCCACTTTTATGCCCCAAAAGATTGCAGTAATTTCTGGGGAATCCGGATCAGATCCGGCGGCAACAATTGACTCCCGTTCTGCGGGACTCCAGATAACCCTGAGGGCTTGATCTGGATCAGATAACGTCAAAGATTGGAGATGTAATCCTGTCTGGTATCCGGGAGCCCCTAAGGTCGCCACTATGTGAGGATAACAAACACTCAAGATAATTGTAGGAATCTCGGCAAGGGCCTGCAATTCTGGACAGTGGGCATGGACATGCCCGGTTTCCAAGATCTGAATCTCAATATCCGCTGGAGCGACTTGGAGGTTCAGGGTTTGTTCTGCCCATTGACGAATCACATCTTTGGCCACAATTTGCCCAAGTAACCAGGGAATTCGTTGAAAATCTTGGGAGGAGAACTGATGCCAGCGCTGACGTTCCGCTTCACTTAAGGTCAAATGGGCTAGAATCCGTCCCCAGATTCCATAGGAGCTTTCAAAGAAACCATCGGGGAAGGGCCAAATGCGCCTGAGACAAAGTCCTGTTTCTGATTGAAGCCAGGGACTGGACAGATAGGCCAGTTTGGGATCAACGCCACATTCATAGTAGTTCGTGGGAATTTCAAAGTAGCGATCGCGCCACTGTTCAACCCGCACGACAACTCTGCCCTGGGGATCAATCAGATCGAACGTTGATTCCGTCAGCTTATCGTCAGTAAACTGAAGAATGCCTCGGGTCAAAACTTTAGTGTTAACAGGGCCGGGGGGAGCATAGAGATAAATGGCCTCAGCCGCGTAGGGAAAGACCATAAAGTTGCACCGACCAATTAAATCTGCCACCCAATACCAGACCAATTGTCCGACACTATCGAGTAGCCCTGCGTCAGTTTGGAAAACTGGGTTGGGAGTTTGTGCAAAAAAGTATTGGGTGCTTAAGACTTGCAGATCGGCGTCGATCGCCCGTTCATTCCAATGATGAATACGGGTCACACCCTGGAGCTGAGGACCGTGGAACATGCCAGCACGATATAAATTTTCATCTTCCCACTTGGATGGCAAGGGAGTTTCCAGGGGAACTGCTAAAGGGTCTGGAAACTCCCGATAGTGGGTTCCTAAACGAACAATGCCCTCAAAAACCAGGAGAGGACGAGGATTAGCTGGCACGATCTGGAAAAGGCGCGCCCGAACGTCACAAGTGGTGGGATCGGAACTGGGCTGTCGTTCGGCTTCAAGTGCGATGTGAATCTCCCCTTCGTCTAACGTGAGCCAACGATACCCCCGTAAGGAATGAAAACTAATTACCCCCAATTGCCCCCCGACCAGACAAACCGCTGCTTCAGCGATCATTTCCATACTGAAGGTGAAGGGAATGACGGGCAATGGCAACAGATGAGAATGGAGGAAGGAGACACTGCCACCCAGCGTGTGATCCTTCAAGAAGAGATCTTGACCGACATGAAAAACTCGCTCCGTCTGCAGTCGTGTTACCGTTTGCTCCCGGATTTGGCCCAGTAAAGGAAAGTTCGGCTCAACCTGAACTTGGACCTGCGGTTGCATCGGGGGGGAATGAGCAGGGGACGGAAGAGTTTCAAGAGGGGAATCGACAGATGATTGCAAAATAGAATGGCGCAATTCAGTTCTGAGGCTTTGAATCAAATCGGGTTCTAACTCAATCATGGGCAAATCGAGGGAGATTCGAGGCGATCGCTTCCCAACCCCTGGGGTTCCAATCTCAAGCTGCTCTAAATCGATTAAAGCTGGCTGTCGTAACTGATAAAGGGTTTGCAGGTTGAGGGGGACTTGGTGAACAAACAAACGCCCCAACAACTGCTGAATCTGGTCGAGTCCCGATCGACGATGGCTATCGGTTGCTAAAGCCAGGTGTTCCTTACCTTTGAGAATATCAGCCACAAAACCTGTCAGAGTTCCCTTCGGTCCCACTTCAATAAAGGTATAAACCCCTTGATCGTAGAGTTTCAAAATCGTTTCCCGGAACCGCACCGGACTGACCCAGTGATCCGCTGCTAAGGCCCGAATTTTGTCAGGCTCAGTGGGAAATGGCCCACAGGTGACGCAGCTATATTGAGCAATGGACGCGGGCCGCACCTCCAGGCTCTGATAAAAGGACATTAAGGCATCCCTCACCACAGTGTTAACGGGAGTATGGTGAGCCCGACTATAGGGCAAGCGTGTGCATAGGCCGCCAGTTTGCTTAAAGTGATCAATTAAATCCTGCGCCGCCGGCTCCTCCTTGGAAGTTTCGCTAAAGAGAACCACCTGGTTGGGACAATTGTCTAGGGCTAAATAGACAGGTATCGGTGAGGTTTCAATCAACGTTTGCAGGGTTTGGGTATCAACACCCCCAACGGTGAAGAGGGTTCCTTCCAGGGTTGTAATATTGGTGGCAATACGCTTGTAAATGTCATTAAGCTGCCCCATGGCTTTGACCAATTCAGCCCGATTTTCTCCAACGGGTAAGATACCAGAAATTCCTAGGGCGATCGTTTCCCCAACACTATGCCCCAAAATTACGTCAGCCTTCAGGTCGAATTGTCCCAATAGATCATAGAGGGCACGGCTGGCCGCAAAGTTGAGTTCAGAAGCAACGTCCTGTGCATGGATCTTGGTTTGGAGATAGTCCTGGGTTTCTGGACTGAGGGCAGTCGGTGGCGGGAACACAACGGCACTGAGGGGACACTCCCGCAAGGGAGCAAAGACTTCATCCATCAGGTCAAACCATTGCCGCACTACAGGGAAATGCAAACAGAGATCCGCCAACATGTTCGGGTACTGTCCCCCTTCTCCAGAGAACAGGAAGGCAATTTTGCCGACCTCTGCCCCCTCAGCATAGTAGATGCCGCTGCGGGTTGGCCAGCGTCGCCGTTTGGGATCAGCCAGTTTTGGGCTTACAGTCTGTAGTTTGGTGATCAGATCCTGACCATCTTTGGCAACGATCGCCAGACGACATGGCTCAGACCAATTCCCAGTGTCGGACTGTTGCACCAGCGTATAGGCTAAGTCAACTGGGTCAATTTCAGGATGGTGTTGCAGAACCCCCTCTAGATGGTTGACTTTTTCCAGCAAGGCCGATCGAGTTTCAGCACTCAAGACGTAGAGTTCTACGGGCCAGTCCCGATGTAAATGGGGAGAGTCTGGCGATCGCTCCTGAGGATACTCCTCCAGAATGGCATGGGCATTGATCCCCCCAAAACCAAACGCATTGACCCCTGCTCGCCGGGGAATTTCTGTACTGCCATGAATCCAGGGCCGTGTCTCAGAATTAATGTAAAAAGGCTTTTGCTCAAGACCAAGATTGGGATTGACTTCATCACAGAGGGTGGGAGGTAAGACTTTGTGGTAGAGCGCCAAAGCAGTTTTAATAATACCTGCCATGCCTGAACCGGGCAGACAGTGACCCACCATAGATTTCACGGCTCCAACGGCGCAGGTGGGTAACCTTCCCTTGCGGTGCCCAAAAACCTCACCAAGAGCCGCAATTTCCGTTTCGTCCCCCACTGGAATTGAAGTGCCGTGGGCTTCAATTAAACCTATGGTTTCCGGTGGGATTTGTGCTTGCTGATAGGCACGCTCCAGGGCAAGTACTTCACCTTCCAATCGGGGCGATAGCAAACCTACACTCTTACCGTCGCTAGCAGTCCCAACTCCTTTAACAACAGCATAGATGCGATCGCCATCCCGCTTAGCATCCTCCAAGCGCTTCAGGATCAGCATTCCAACCCCCTCCCCCATCAAAGTTCCCTGGGCATCTTTACCAAAGGGATGAATCTTGGCGTGGGAGAGGGCACCGATCGTACAGAACATCATGCAACACTGGGGCGTTATATTAACATTCACACCGCCCGCCACCACCATGTCACAGCGCCCACTTTTCAACTCTTGCATCGCCAAATCAACCACAACCAGCGACGCGGCACAAGCTGCATCAACAATATAGTTCGGCCCCATCAAATCTAAACGATTCGCAATCCGCCCCGTCATAATATTGGGAACCAGACCCGCGATCGTCTGAGCATCAAAGGGGGGAAGGCTTTTACGAATGCCAGCATGAACCTTATCCCAAGTTTCATCGGGTAAGTCTGGACAAATTTGTTGCAACAATTCCAGCGTTTGATCAATCACTAGACCATGTTGCATGTAGTTCATATTGCCCCGATTGAGATAAACTCCCCGTCCAATAATGATTCCAGTCTTCTCACGATTAAAAGGACGATCCAGGTAGCCTGAATCTGCGAGGGCATCCCGCGCCAGCTTCAGAGCAAGAAACTGCTCAGGCTCGGCCCCATCGATCGAATTGGGAATGATGCCAAACTCGATCGGGTTAAACTCAGCAAGATCCAACAAGAACCCAGCCTTACGGTTATAAATCCGATTTGATAGAGAAGATTCTGGATCAACATAGCCTCGGGCCCAATGCTCCGGAGCATTCTGAATCCCGTCTACCTTATTGAGAATATTCTGCCAATAGGTTGACAGATCAGGTGCCTTAGCGTAGAGTGCAGACATCCCGATAATCGCGATACCATCAGGCATAGAATTCATACTCAAATAACGACTACCATTAAAAACTACCTTACTGTTCAATCAATATATGTATTGACACTCCCACGGCTGAAGCACGTGGGATTCTTGGTTCAACATCCAGACTTACCCCTACAGGATTGCTCCCCCATTGCTTTGAACTCTAATACAATCATACTGATATACTAGCAGGGGTAGGATCACCCATCAATCTAGGCTGCGGCTAAAGCCGCAAACGCTACATCCCACACTAAAAAGACGTGGGTTTTGCTCCAAATCCTATAATTCTAGACAGAGAAGAGAGTATGGTTTATTACCCGCGTTTTCTGGCATTCACAATCTCCTTATACCTGTTGCTATCCCTGTCAGCGGCAGCACAACCAGGAATACTCAAAGCAATGCCTGACTCAGATGCCACACGGGATGCAGCAGGGAGAGGACAGTTATTCGAGTCCATTCAGGTTCCCCATCTAACGGACTTTCATGAAGGTTTAAATGGTTTTGTGTTTGCCGATTTTGATGGAAATGGTTTTTTAGATATCGTCACCGTCACCACAGAGCCTTTTGCTTTAGATAAAACCTGGAATGATCGAGATGGCAACGTTAAGCGAACACGATCTCCAAGAGATAAACTTCGATTGCTGATGAATTATGGCAATTTCAACCTAGAACCCCATGAAATTACCCTGACTGGCTCCGCAGCAACGCCTCATGATCTGGGACAAGGCTGGCGCCTGTCTCTTATACA
>JBFRWC010000512.1:0-20284 GCA_051439365.1 Leptolyngbyaceae cyanobacterium | reverse complement strand
TTGCAAAAGTTGCCGCTATCATCCCAAACAGCGAACAGGAGAGGATGTTTGTCCGTTTAATTTTTTCTATTGGGACTTCCTAGCTCGTCATCGAGAAATATTAAAATCTCAAGGACGAATGAATTTTATCCTCAAAAATCTGGACAAGATGCCTGAGGACGAACAAGAGTCTATCCGTCAAGAGGCGGCTAATTGGTATCGGCAAAACCAGATCCAAATGGTCTAATCCAAGTATGCCTGAGCCAACACTTGGGCGATCGCGCCCAAGTTACGATCAATCCAAAGTACTGAGTAATCACTCCAATTTATATGAATAATCAAAGTGTTTCTTATGCAAATGTGACCAAATTATACGCTGTGTGTCGAGTTACCCCAATCCCCAGTCAGCTCGGTTAGACTCGATTCAAAGAAACATGGTAGGTACTTATACTCATGATTAATGAATGCATGACCGAATTTGAACAAAACCTTTTCTCTTCTATGATCAAGCTCGTACCTGAATTGCTGAAGGTTCACTCTTACGGGGTTTACGAGTTGGCCCAAGAATTCTCTAATCGCTTAGAAGAGCCACTATATGAAGTGATGACTCCTCTTACCATAACACTAGAAAAGCTGACTCACGATGGTCAAGTGGTTTACGATCGCACCAACAACCAGATCATGCTAGCCAGCTAAAACACTTGTGAGGTGCATCCAGCTGAGGATGACTCATGCATCAGAATATGAGCTCGCTACAATTTTGCTAGAAGGGGCCGTCTATAATCTCACCAGTGGCGATCGCCTCTTGCCTTTAACGAGTCTCAGAAATAGGGATTGAAGAACATATTAACTCGTAGGGTGTTGTGGACGCTAGTGTAACGCACCGAGCATGGTAAGCTTACAGCTTATTTAATGGCTATATCTAAGAGATGTAGAAACTTGCTAGATAATCAAATACCCAAGAAGGGGACCGTGAGCTTTGTCTATCACCCCCCTCTTGGGTATTTCTCTTGGAGATTTCTCTTGGAGATTTCTTATTTGGAGATTCCTTTGATTTTTCCTACTCTTGAAACCCGTGATGCGACAGTAGCGATCGCCTCCAAGGTGGACGATACCTGGAAAGACCTAGATCAAACCTGACAGGATGTGTTGCTCTGAGGAAATACCGTAATACTTTGAAATAATTTGCTCGATATCCCCCAAATTTCAGTATTTTCTGGAGGTTAGGCAATGGGGGGAACGGGCATCTTAACAGTATGACGAAATCTAAAGATTCCCCCAATAGGAGATTGAGCGATGCAAGTTCATTGGCAGCAATTAATAATTCAATTTTCTGTTTGGTTGATGGCAGAGGTGGTTTTGACTTTAATGGGTATTGATGATCTGGCAGATTACAGCGAGTATCAGTTGGCCTTGAAGCATGGAGCGATCGCCCCTATTGTGTTTATCGTATAGACGATGGTGATGGTGTAGGCGATGGCGATCGCTCTCCAGGACTGGCATGAAGGCTAATCGCTCAGTTCCTCCTCATTCGCTGCATCAAATTCAGCCCGACGGCGCTCACGTTGTTCTTGCATAAATTCCCGTAGTTCGTCTTTTTGCTCATCAGAGAGTGAGTCCCTGAATATATGAAGGGGTTCCCGCATCTGCCGCCCAACTGCTCGCAGGGTCTCCCGATCGTCAGAGGCACAAGCTGATTCCACATCTAAAGAATCGAAGGTTTCCAGGACCGCTGCCCAATTCTCCTGCTGGGTTTCGCTCAATTCTAGATTGGCTGACAAAAACGCATCCATCTGCTCAAGCCGTTCACCATTCCCGCCATTTTCACAAAATCGTGGCCCACGAGGACGATTCTGGCGATCGCCCCTTGGTCCCCTCCCTTTTGTGTAAACCTCTTCTAATCGATTCTGGGCAATGGCTTGACATCGCTGTGGGCCAAGATTCTGGGCTTGGGCCACTGGTAAGCTGAAGGTCGTGGCGATCGCAGTGATTAATCCCAAGGCTGTTGCGACCTTAGTCGATAGTCTAGGACGAAAATTCATGGGTGTCTCCTTACTTTGTTTAAGATGTGTATGCTTTAACAATAAGGAATCACTGTTTCAGAACTATTTCAGTCCGTAATCAAACGGTATCAAACTAGCCGGACAACCACGAGGGGTTATCCCTACGGGGTTGCTGGTATCTTGCCCAATCGTTGGCGGTATTTTTATTGGGGCAGTATTTTTATTGGGGCGGTATTTTTGTTGGGGCGGTAGTTTTGTTGGGGCGGTGCCCCCGTGCCCGCCCTGAGGTTGCAGTCAACAACCATCCATAAGGACAACCACAGGAAGATTGTCCTTACGGGGGTGTTGGCTATGGCTGATTCCCTCTGGGTGCGGTCGGATGTAGATGAAATCTCCCCCACCTACTAACGCGAGGATGGGGGAATGCTCCCTATTTTAGTTCAAAGGTCAATACGGTTTCATCAATCCCTTTGAGGGCGAGAGGCTGACGCTTACTAATTTCCGTATCGTCAAGATAATCCGCCACGGTAGCTGACACTAAAATCCCACCGGGATGAGCTACTTCTTGGATACGGGAGGCAATATTTACGCTGGGACCAATGGCGGTGTAATCCGATCGCTCTTCACTACCAAACATGCCGACAACCGCCGTACCCTGGTGAATCCCACAGCGAAATTGAATGGAGGGAACGCCTTGCTCCTGCCACTTAGCGTTCAGTTTTTCGAGAGCCACCAACATTTGACGAGCAGAGGCGATCGCTCGTTGGACCTGCTCATTGGGACTCATCTCTTCTGGCGCACCAAAGATGGCCAGCACTGCGTCGCCCATGAATTTGTCCACCGTGCCCCCATTTTCAAACACCGCATGGGTCATTTCCGCCAGATATTCGTTGAGCAAGCTGGCAACCCGGCGCGATCGCAACGTGTTGGAAATTTGGGTGAAGCCCACAATATCGCTAAACAGAACCGTAACCAAGCGGGGTTCCGGAGCTAGGTTCAAACTCAGTTCGCCTTGAGCCGCCTTCTGCACCAAGGGTGGTGGCAAAAAACGCCTCAAGACCGACTCGGTCAAGTAATTATTGAGTTGCAGAACTTGTTGCTCACTGGCTTTGAGCGCCAACAGATTCCGCACCTCAGCCAATAACTCCCGGTGATTAAACGGCTTGGACAGGTAGGCATCGGCCCCTTTCTCTGCCCCTTCAATCCGGGTATCCTCATCCGCCTTCGCCGTCACCAAAATAATCGGAGTCCCTTTAACCGCCTCTGTTTGCCGCACCTGCTGAATCAGTTCTAATCCAGACACATGGGGCATCATCAAATCGGTGAGAATCAGGTTGGGTTGCCGCAACTGAATCAGATCTAAGCCCTCTCGACCATGACGGGCCGTGGACACTTGATACCCAGCCTGCTTCAAAATCGAGGACACATAGCTACGCAGATCGGGGTTATCGTCCACCACTAAAATATGAGCGGCTTCAATTGGGGGAGTCAAGATTTCAGATGCTCCTGGAAGGGTGGCGATCGCCGCTATCCCTCCTGAAGTCTGTCTGTCTGTCCCATTGCCACTGGCAGAAGCAATCTCAACCCATTCTGCCTCTGCCTCCGGGACTGTCTCCTCATCCTCGACATCAACCCCCGCTAATTCTACCAACGATTGGGTCCGCCCCAGTTCCATCGGCACCTCCGACACCCGATCGGCTGGTAAATGGTCCATGCCATACAACAGTGTCACCTCAAAGACCGTCCCCTCACCATAGGTAGACTCCACTGTCACTTCGCCCCCGTGGAGGTCCACCAGTTCTTTCACCAGGGCTAGCCCTAAGCCACTGCCCTCATAGTTGCGGTTAGTGGAGCCATCAGCCTGTTGGAAGCGGTCAAACAAGGACGCGAGTTGATCGGCCCGGATACCAATGCCTGTGTCTTTGACTTTTAGAACACAGCGATCGCTCCCGCCCTCAAGGCTCACCTGAATTGACCCATCCTTGGGAGTAAACTTCATCGCATTGGACAACAGGTTGTACAACACCTTGTCAAACTTTTCCCCATCCAGGTAAAGCTGGGGAGTTTCCGCCAAATCGGTCAGCAATGTAATCCCTTTTTTATGGCAATAGGGCTGGAACGACTCGACAACATGTTCAACAAAGTCTTTCAGCAAACAAGGGGCAAAGGTCGGTTGCATCCGCCCCGCATCCAACCGCTGAATATCGAGGAGTTGGTTGACTAAGCGCAACAACCGCCGAGAGTTGCGCAGGGCAATCAAAGACTGATCGTAGCTCAACCCCTGCTGCTGCTCCACAGAGGTTTCCAGTGGCCCAATGTTCAGGGTCAGGGGGGTGCGGAATTCATGGGAAATGTTCTGGAAAAACTCGTTTTTTTGCTGATCTAATTCCAGTAACTGTTCCGCTTGTTGGCGCGTCGTTTGATACAGCTCTGCCTGTTGGACCGCGATCGCCGCTTGCTCCGCCACCGCTTGGGCCAAATCAATCGCTTCTGTCCGCCATTTGCGCGGCTGCGTCACTTGCCGTAACGTAATGCTCCCCGTAATTGCCCCATCCGACAGCAGCGGTACAATCAGCAGAGACCGAGCAGGCGATCGCAGTGGCAATTCAAATCGATTCAAATCCGGACGTTCAGCCAAATCATCAACCACCACCGGATGCTTCGTTTGCATCAACTCTGCTAACACCGGATTCCCACGAATTGGGACCTGAGAGGTTGGCAGGCGATCGCCACTCTCTACCTTTTTACCCTCACTCTGACTCTCACTCCCACCCTCTTCGCCCGAAGCTTCCTCTTCAAGAGACTCATACAATCCCACACACTTCACATAGACATCTTCAGCAGTCCAGAGAGACAACACACAGCCATCCACCTGTAACGCCTCACCCAAGCGTTGGGTAATGGCCGCGAAAATATCATCCGGGTTCAAGCTAGACCGAATCGCTGAAGTAATGGTATTGAGCAATTCTTGTCGCTTAGCCAGCGCTTGGACCCGCTCATAGGTACGAGCCTGAGACAAGATTGGTGCCGCCTGACTCGCCGCCATCGCAATCAGTTGAATATCATCATCCTGCCAGATTTGAGGTGCCCGCAACTGATGCAGCGCTAAAACTGCCAGCAAATCTCCTTGATACATCAGCGGCACTAGGAGGGTAGACTGAATCCCCAAGCTCTCATAGCTGGGCCAAGCTGACGGCGGAATACACCCAGCCAAAGCCAGCCCTGACTCATCGCCATCCGCACAAAGACTACCAGGCGAATCGTCAATCGCTTGGACATCCTTAGTCTGCCACACCGTTTGCGTCAGCGTATCCGTATTGCCCAAGGCCGAGCGCTTACCGTCATCCAGGCCCGCATCCACATCTCCCGCCACGTAGCAAAACACAGCCGATTCAGTGGTGTCAGCCTGAAATGGACGGAGTACACAGCAATCAACCTCAAAAATTTGACCAATGGTATCGACTAACGTCTGTAAAATTTCCGCCGAATTGAGCGCTCCCTGAATCGTGCGGCTAATGCTGTTCAGGAGTTGCTCACGTCGTAAGTTACTGCGTAGCTCATAGGTACGAGTCCGTAAGACATTATGGGTATCTATTGCCTGCTGAACCACACCCCGCAGTTCGTCCTCATCCCACGGTTTTGTGACGTACTTGAATACCTTGCCAGCATTGATCGCTTCCACCAAATCCTCCACATCGGTGTAGCCCGTGAGGATAATCCGAATAATATCCGGGTATTGGGTCGCCGTCAGGCTCAAAAACTCAGTTCCGCTCATGGACGGCATCCGCTGATCTGAGATGATTACCGCAATATCCTCTTGTTGATCGAGTAACTGAAGGGCCTCCGGACCACTCTCCGCTTTCAGGACTTTGAACTCTCGTCGAAAGGTGCGATAGAGCAAATCAAGATTGTCTGGCTCATCATCGACAACCAGAATCTTGGGTTTGGGAGGGGTAGGGGAATGATATGAAACTGTCATGCACCGAATCTCCTAGTGCAGGGGGCACCGTACGACCAAATTGCTCAAGCGAACGAACTCCAGAGAGGAACTGAACCAAGGAGGGCTGATAGAGGAAATGAGACTTAACATAAATACCGCCATTTACTAATTAGCATCCGCAACACTGTAACCCGGATAACTTTGAAATAGTGTTACTACATGACTAGCCCACTACTGCTCAATTATCGATGATCGCCGTGACTTTCGTCCTGCTTCATAGGCGTAAAACGTCAAAAAGCTCGGGCAGGGGGTACGCTGGGAGCGAAATATCACATGTTCGTTGTTGCAGCATTGGGATCAAACGGCTAGGGGGCTAGCCTTGGTTATAGCCAGAAGGGATTGATCCTACCGTTATATCCAAAACGAATTCAGGTCTCAAAATTGATTGATTCTCGGCGAGTTCGACTTCCCAATCATGATAGCGATGCGACTCTGAAATTTCTAATGTTATTGTATGTGTACATCCTATAGGGTGCCCGAAGTCAGCCAAGAATTAACCCTCTAGAAGAGGATATTTTCTGATACTGAGGTGGTGCGATCGCGGTCTCTGGTGGCTAGTGACAGCATTCGGCGTTCAAGCGACAGTTGGATCATGTCTAGTCTGCCTCACTAGAAAGAAATGAAGACACACTATTGAGCGGACACCAGTTGAGCGGACACCAGTTGAGCGGACACCAGTTGAGTGGACACCAGTTGAGTGGACACCAGTTGAGCGGACACCATGTAAGAGAACACCATGTAAGAGAACACAAATTGAGCGGACACACTATTGAGCGGACACCATGTAAGAGAACACAAATTGAGCGGACATACTATTGAGCGGCTGGTTGACTGACAAAAATCGGGGCTTGGGCGCGGAAACCGCTCCCCTACAAGGGATTGGGGCAATGTAGGGGTCAGCGCTCCTGACCCAAGGCAGGGACAAGGTTTTAGGCAGTTTTGTCAGTCAATCAGATTGAGCGGACACAATGTAAGAGAACACAAATTGATCCAACACAATGTAGGAGAACACAATGTAAAGTGTTTTATCAATGGTGTCTTCATTGGGGCGATGGGAGGAGAGTAAAAAATCAGAATGAGGCTGGATCGGTCTAAAGTTGTGATTCGTGATGCCCAACTGGCAGACATTCCAACGTTGTCAGGCTTATTGGTGCAAAGTTTTAATCCAGATATGGATGAGGGGCTGGGACGTTGGCTACAGCCTCTGTTGCGTCTAAGCATCCAAGCCGATTTGCAGCAGCGTTTTCGGCTCCATCAGCAGCAAGCCAATCAATATTGTTGTATGGTTGCGGTGTGTTCTCAAGTTCCCGACAGGGTGAATCCTGCGGGGGAAGTTATTGGTACGGTGGAAATGAGTCGGCGATACCAGTACATTTGGCCGTCATGGTCGCAAGGTTATACGTACATCGCTAATTTAGCGGTACGGCCTCGCTATCGGCGGCAGGGGATCGCGGCTAGTTTGTTGCAGGCTTGTGAGGAGGTGGCACTCCGATGGGGCTTTTCCCATTTGCAGTTGCATGTGCGCGAGGATAATCAAGCCGCACGGTACTTGTATGAGCAGGTGGGATACCGGGTTAATCGGGTTGATTTCAATTTGGGAACACTGATATTTCAGCAACCTCGAACGTTATTACTCTATAAGCAGTTGGGGATAGAAAGAGCGTGACTCACAACTCTCTCGACCAGGCGCAGTCAAAGGCAGGAGACGATAGTCCCAAACGGCGGATGTCGGCCCATGACGCGGCTAAGCAGGGTGGGATTACCCAACCTCCTGAGAGAGAATCTTCCGTTAGCAGTGCTACGGCATCGCAGCTTCTCTCCCGGCTACGTTCAGGGTTTCGCCCGACGACTTATTTGAGTGTTTTACGCTTGAGTCATCTCAGCCAATTGTTACTCAATGACGATACCGAGCAACTCTTTCACCGGATTGGCTATGGGGTGATGCTGGCGGGAGCGCTCTTGGCAGCAGGGGCAACTGGCTTCAATCATCCCTGGATTCAGATTTTAGAATGGGAAGCCCAAACTTTCTTTTTTCAGCGGCGGGGCAGGGTCATGCCGCCTTCAGAGGTGGTCATTTTAGAAATGGATGAGGCTTCGTTGGAACAGCGTGAATTTTATGCGGCTGCACCGGAAGCCTATCCTTTTTTGGCACCGATTGCTCAGTTGCCCTGGCAACGCACCGCCTATGCGATCGCCATTGATCGGCTCATGCAAGCAGGGGCCAAGGCGGTCATCGTCGATGTTGTCTTTGACCAACCCAGTTCGTGGAGTGAAGCGGATGATGAGGCGCTCCGGCAAGTATTGGAGCGGTACCCTAACCAGGTGGTGCTGGCCTCCCACTTTGAGACGGCGGTCCAAAACACAGGATCAACCCTTAAGTTGCTGCGTCCCCTGCCAGAGTTCACGGAAGCGGGTGCCCTAACGGGGTATATCAACTATCCGCTTGAGGCCAATGGTCGAGTTCATCAGTTTTCCCAAGTTTGGCTAGCCCCAAATAGCGCCGATAATCCAATTGTGCAGCTTTATCTCGACATGCTGCCGCCCGAGCTGCGCCAGTCCCTTGACCAACAGGCTTGGCAAGTGATTCAGATGGCTGAGGGGGGGAATGGGGAGCGGGGGACTCAGACGCTCCCCACCCCGAATGGCCTTGTGCAAGTGATTGAGCATCGGGAAATCGGCAATCAAATCTTTTTTTATGGACCAGCGCAGACCTTTGAGCGTGAATCCTTTTGGACAGTCTTAGATCCCCAAAGTTGGCAGAACTACCGTCGGGATCAAACATTTGATGACAAGGTGGTGATTATTGGCCCCACCGCAGCCCTCTCCAACGATTTCCATCGGACCCCCTATGGGTTGATGCCGGGAGTCGAAATTCATGCCAATGCGATCGCCAACTACCTTGATAACCGAGCGATCGTCAATCTCATTCCCCATCCCTATGGTCGTGCCCTGCTCGTGTTAGGGATCACTGTCATCGCAGGAACCGCCATCAGCTATTCCCGTCGCATGATTCACCGCGCCGCGATAGCTGTGGGGGGACTATTGCTTTGGAGCATCATCAGTTACGGCCTCTGGTGGGGTTTGGGTTGGGCGGTGCCCACTGCCGTTCCCTTGGGTGCGATCGCCCTCATCGGTGCAGGCTATGTTGTCAGTGGTCTCGTGCGGGGCAAACTGAAATTGCGGGGATTGCTAAGACGATACGTCAGTTCTCCCATTATCCAAGACATTATTAGGCGGCAATATGACTTGCAGGATTTGATGACTGAAGAACGGGCCACCATCGGCAAAAAATTGCAGGGACGGTACGAAATTGTTGAGGTTTTGGGATCAGGGGGTTTTGGACAAACCTTCACCGCCCATGACCTCTCCCGTCCCGGACAGCCCGTTTGCGTGGTCAAACAGTTACACCCTGTCACCAATGATCCCAAAGTCTTTGAGCTCTCCAAGCGGCTGTTTCAGCGAGAAGCCGAAACCTTGGAACGATTGGGGTCTCATCATAACCAAATTCCCAAATTGTTGGCCTACTTTGAAGAAGCCCGAGAGTTTTATTTAGTCCAAGAACTGATTGCAGGTCGCCCACTCCACCACGAGCTACGCATCCGATACCCCTTTTCTAACCAGGATATTATTTGCCTGCTCAAAGAGTTGCTGGAAATTTTAGTGTTTACTCATAGTTGCGGGGTCATTCATCGCGACATCAAACCCAGCAATGTGATTCGCCGTCATTCGGACCAAAAATTGGTGCTGATTGATTTTGGCGCGGTCAAGGAAGTACAGGGATCAACTCCGGAGAACGCTGCTACTCACACCGTTAGTATCGGTACCCGTGGATATATGCCCAATGAACAATTGGCGGGTAGCCCCCGGCTCAATAGCGATATTTATGCGGTCGGCATCATTGGCATCCAAGCCAGCACCAAGCTCTCTCCGGAACAACTACGAGACGATGTCAGGACTGGGGAATTAGTGTGGCAACGGCGCTCCAATCACTGGCTGGAGTTGAAAGAAATCCTCCACAAGATGACCCGTTATGACTTTAGACAACGCTATCAATCCGCCCTAGAGGTGTTGCACGATTTGGACCAGTTGTTGCTGACCCAAGCGTCCGATGACCATGACGAATTGCTATCTACCCCAGTAACTCACTCCAAAGGAATACAGCCAAATTTGTATGCCCTGTCCAATCCAGCTTCTAATCCCAAAGCCCCCTTCACGGAGGATTGGGAGGCTGACCTTGACGACGATGATGATCGTTACGCAGATCCGACGGTCCCTTGGCCGACGGTCATGAACATGAAGGCGAAGCAAAACAGCCCGGAGGATGGGGATGGGGATTAAATAAACGGTCCAGTTGCCATGCCCAAGACGCTACGCTGGCGCGAATGACCCTCTACAAGAGACACGTACACGTCATGAAATCCTCATTCCTTCGCTGGTGCTTCATTTTGGGGTGGCGTTGAGATAATGAAAAAAGCGGGTATTCAGAGAAGTCGTATCAGCAGATTGGCTCCAATATTCTACGAGAGCTTGGCCACAGGCCCAGGCATTATGGCTCGGATTTCCTTCGTTGTCTAACAAAATTGGCCACAGAGCAATCAAGTTGAAGGATGAAGACTCTTCATTTGACAGTAAAGTAAACAATTCGTAGGCCATCTGGAGTTTGCCAATCACTAGGGGAAGTTGTTCTACAGGAATCTGTTGCTCTAACACATAAGCTAAGTCAGGCGACCCAGTGGTCAAGGTGGCAATAAATTTGAGGATGGGGCTTTTGAGGAGGGCGGTTACCCCTTGGGTGGTGGTCATCTGAGCGGTGTAATCGTTGATAATCTGGGCAGCTGCACGAGCTTGGGCATCTTGGCTACGGAGAATACGGGCTAGGCGCAGTTGTTTAGCGGGAGCGATCGCCCCCAACATCACGTCTGATAGGGCTTCTGTATTCCAGTCGTCCCGGTTAGTGATTTGATCCTGCGTTACGAGAGGCACCACCTGATCGCACACCTCCCCCAATGCTTCAGCACGATAGGCCACGGCCTCTCGAATTGACTGCTCCTTCCGCTGCTGACCCCACTGCCAGTCGTAAGGCGGTGTCCACTCCCGTACCGGACGCAGCCGATCCACCTGGGTCAGCACCACAAAGGTTGGTACATCCGGTCGTTCCTGTTTCACCTCAGCTAAAAAGGTCTGATCCATTTGCAGGGCTGGGTCTAATACTGGAGTCACCAACAAAACCATATCAGCTTGTTGGGCTTGTTCTAATACCTGATGGCGAAAGTCCTCCCGTTGCGACTGTTCGTATCCGGGGGTGTCCCAAAGAATGATATCGCTGGGAGGATTAGCTGATGTTGGTTCGTTGTCCTCTCCAATTCCGCTGGGCTGGAACCACTGATACTCCTGAATTTTGTCTGTGCTAGGGAGGACATCTACCTGAGCATAGTCGGTCTGGAACAGCGTATTGATCACGCTACTTTTGCCCGCTCCAGTGCGACCGACTAATAAAATATTTACGGGTTGTTGAGCAACGGTAGTAGGCGGATTGGCTTGTTCCAGTAGGGTTCGGAGCGTTTGGGTTTTGGGTTCTAGGGATGCAGGGGTCGGAGCGGTGACAGGGGAACGGACGGGGGCGGGAGCGGTTGAAGGGGTTGGATGGGTTGAGGGGATCGCTGGCGCAATGGGAGCTGTGGTACCAGAGTAGAGCGCGATCGCCCGTTTAGCCAGCGTTCTCAAAGCCACCTCTCTCAAGGTCTGGCTCAGGTTCACCATCAACTCCTGAGTGGCTTGATTACTATAGGGTTGGCTCAGCGTCCGAGCTGCCGCCGCTGCTGGATTCCAGAGCCACTGTCCCCAATTCAGCACTCGTGCCACTTTACGAGCCGAGGGTTGCAACCGCTGATACATTTCATAGGCTTGATAGGCTTGCCCCACCGAAACCTGGTTCAGGACAGGGGATAGGGTTTGCATCCACTGATCGATGTCATCTACTGTGCCCCGAATCAAGCCATAGGCTTGGGGAATGTGGATGTTCAATAGCGGATATTTGACATCGGGATGAAAGAGATGGGCGATCGCACTCACCACTTCCTGACATCGCTGCCAAAACGTTGGCCAATCTTCCCACAGCGGCAAATCCTCACGAGCCAGGGCCAAAATCTCCTCTACCGCCGCATTTGCCTGTTGCCCCGTGGCCTCATCAATCGGCGCAGACGACGGCTCCAGCACTAGGACATCCAATTCTCCCTGCAAATCTATCATTGCTCCACCCAATTGTTGGAGGAAAGGCTGGGTCCAGCGGGCTAAGAGCCAGCGCCACCCAACAAAGACCAGAGTTAGCACGCCCCAAATCCAGCTAATGCCCCAAATGTGAATTTGCCAACCTGCCGCGACCAGCAAAAAGCCAACCACACTCACAATCGGGATTGCCAACCCGATCCACTGCCACCGATTAAGCTGTCCACCCAGTTGTTTCGCTGCTTGCTTCATTGAAATGCCTCTGGTCCTCCCTTGGTGCCTCACCCCTTCAATGCTACATTCCTGAATCGCGGAGTATGTATTATCTATAGCCATGGACCCTTCAGCTAGGACGTTTTTATGGCGACAGCCATAACAGCCACAGGCTTTACAGAAACAATAATTTTGTTCCCATAACCCCTAAAAAACATCTTAATTTAATGGCCAACCGAAATTTTTGATGTATATCTTAGTACTTGGGGGCAATCTTGGGGCAGGCTGATCAAAGTGCTGATTTGATGTAAGAGGTCATATATTGGTGTTACCCACAGTATTAACGGAGGGGGAGTTCTCCCAGTTTCGTTTTTGGTTGGACGATGAGGTCCAAGATGGTCTTCTTTACGAAGGTGAAATGTTTTGCCGCTTATTCACTGTTTCGACGACCTATCGTGCGCAGCTCTACCACTATGCTTGCCAATATTGTAAGCAAGAATCGATCGTCATTACCCTGGCCGAGAGCCATTCGAGTCTGTGGATGAGTTTGAGGAGTCCAAATCTACCCCAATTCAAGGCAAAAGCAACCGATCATTCGTCACTAGAGGACGTAGCAGAGCTGTCCCTTGATCCAGCAAACATTGCACTTGAACCATCAAACTACGTTGATAAGCGAGCAGATTCCTCAACAGATCAACCCCAACAGTACATCGCTGATCCCCCTTAAGCCAGTGGCAATGGGAACCGTCAAGGCCCAAGCAGAGGCAATAGTCCAAAGGGGGCGATCGCTTTGAGGAGGAATTCTTCAGGGGCTAATCTTGGTCAGGGGGATGGGATGGGAGCAACAACCATTGGCGAACAGCACGAGTAGAGAAGGAGCACTACACCACCGCTGAAGACTGTGGCCAGAATTCAGGCCAATGCCAATTAGCCGAGGACAGGCCAGTTGGGGCTGCTAGCCCCTGCGGACAATCTCTAAGTCCAGCGATCGCCCCCACAAGGGTAAGAACACGACGGCCAATGGTTGTCCCTATCCCTTGTTCTTAATCACCATCACTTGAATAATCTGATTGACCAAATCGTCAGCCAAGCCTAAAGCACGGCACAAACTCCCCAATAGTTCCTCTTCTTCAGGGGACACATGGCCATCTGCCAACACTAGATCGGTGGCCACAGCAAACACCGTATCGTAAAGGTCATGGGGCAGCGTTTCAATCGCCGCTTCAAACAAGACTTTTTCGCCATCTTTTTTGAGGGTATTGCAGAGCTTATCAAACATTCGCCGCATCACATCTTGGGGGTAGCTCCGGAAAAGCTGCATTCGACTCAGAACTGCGTTCAGCAATAAGGCTTCATCAGTAGATAAATACCCATCAGAGGCGACAACGAGCAGCATAATCGCCGCAAAGGCTTCCGCTGGTCCTAGGGTGACCTTACTCGTCCCGGCCATACTCTTGCGAAAAGAATCAAAGAGCCCCATAATATTTAATCTCCTAATCACTTACCTGTCAGAAATTGGTATATGGCTCCCAAACATTGGGCTGACACTTTGGAGCACTACTGAACGTTGATATTCCCCTGGTTTTTCTGGCCTCAAGCCGGAGTCCTAAAATTTCATCAGGATATCACGTCTCAGTTGTAAGCTAGCATTGAAGCGATCCCCACTCCAATGCCTCAGCAAAGAAACTTCGTGAAGTTGGTGTTGTTGGGGTTAACGATAAATGCTGCCGTCAGGCATAACCGCATTTGTTAGGGTCGTACCGGATAAATTCGCACTGCTGAGTTCAGCACGAACTAGACTCGCCTCGCTCAAATCCGCCTCGCTCAAATCTGCACGGGCTAGATACGCATCGGCCAGATTAGCATCCATGAGCTTGGTACGGCGGAGGTTGGCTCGGCTGAGGTTCACCCGGGTTAGTTTTGCCCCGGACAAGTTGGCCCAGGACAGGTTGGCTTGTTGCAAGTTTGCGTCGGGAAGGATGGCTCCAGTGAGGTTCACCGTGGCCATATCGGCTTCAGGCAGGCGCGATCGCTCCAATTTTGCATGGGTCAAGTTGGCGTGGCGCAACAAGGCCCGCGACAGATTCGTTTCTGTTAAAAAAGCCCCCACCAAGTTAGCATCACTCAAATCCGCATCTTGCAGGTCAGCCCCCCGCAGCATCGCCTCGGCCAAATTCGCCCCGCGCAAATCCACCTTAGCCAAGTCAGAACCCCGTAGGTTTGCCCCCCGCAGATCGGCCTTGCGCAGGTTTGCCCCCCGTAGTTTGGCAGAATACTTACGGTTTTCCTCGCGAAAATTAGCTCCCCGCAAGCAAGCTCCCGTCAAGTTTGCCCCACTGAGATCTGCATTGCGTAAGTCTGCATTCATCAAGTTTGCATCCAACAAATTGGCCAACGTTAAATTCGCACCACGTAAATCGGCCCCTTGTAAGTTTGCCCCATGCAAATCCACATCACTAAGATTGGCACGAACGAGTTGGGCCTGACTCAAATTAGCCCCGCTCAGATTAGCCGCCATCAAGTGAGCTTGGCTCAGGGTCGAGCGATTTAGATAAGCCAGAATTAACTGGGCATTGCGTAAGTCTGCTTTCGTTAAGTTAATCCCAATCAGATCCGCCCCGGTCAGATTGACCCCAGTCAGATTGACCTCAGTAAAATCAAGTTCGTTCGTGGCATAGCGCTGCAATAGTTCTTGGGCATTCATATACAATTTCCATAGAGCAAAAATATATCACTGTCTAGTTGTCTAGAGGTAAGTCAGTGCATGGGCCTGCTAGTGTATGGGCTTGTTAGTGCATGGGCATCGCAATCGTCTCATCTGCTGGATCATCCGCTGCGGCATTCACACCAAAAGGATCAAATGGGCGATCTGGATCAGGAGGGGGAAGCGGAATACCGATCGTTTCATCGGTGTTACTCCTAGAGGCGGTGGTCTCAGAAGCATTGGACGGCCCAGATTGAGCGGCAAGGAAAGCTGTATCGCGCCGCTGCTCCAGTTTTCGATCTTGCTCAACTAAAAAAGCAGTTTCCTCCGAAGTCATCTTTGGAGCCGCTTTAGGAGTGGGGGATTGTTCGACTAAAAAAGCAGTTTCTTCTAGAGGTGCTTTTGGAAGCACTTGACTCGCAGAGGGTTGTCCCTGGGATTGCCCAGTGACCTCAGCTTCTGTGGTGTCGAACTTTGAATCGGATTCCGTTTGCTCTAGGGTTGCGGATGCAGTGGGAGGGGCAGCAGAGGCGACTAAAGGGGCAAAGGTTTGGGTTTCTGAGGAACTCACCTGTTGAGAGACATGGGGATGCACTTCCAACAACGTGTGCTTCTCGGCGGCATCTTTCTGATAGTGGGGAATATGAGGCTGAGGTTGCAATGACGGTTGGGGTAATGGTGGGGGGAGCGGTTGAGAGGATGGCTGAGGCACCTGGGGGGAAAGCGATCGCCGTTCGACACAATTCACCATATTTGCTGGCGGACCTGAAAGCTGCTGCATATTGCTCTCTTTGGCGGTGCAGTTGGCAAAGAGGGGATGAATCGCTCGCAAGATGGCGCTAATAATAGGTTTGTATTGGTTGGGGGTATTGAGTTGGCGCGTGGTGCGTTTCAGGCTGCGTTCAAATTCACCAATCGTCCGGCAAGATTTGAGGCCATCGCGCAATAGGGTGTCGAGGTCTGTATTTTTTAGCCCATCCCAAGTCAACCGATCCCACTGGTCTGGGCGACTCTCATGTTTACTGCCAACAGCATCCGCATAACTATGCATAAACAGGAGATATTTGGCCAGCAATGGGTTAGCAAACTTGTGAATCTCAACTCGCATCGTAAACCAGTCATCCATTGCCAATGTGCTGAGGCGTTGACGGATGGAAATAGCGGTCGGTTGGTTGATGGCTTCTGGCTGGGGGATAGGGGCCGGGATCGTGGACGTTGGGGGTAGGGGCGGGGAAACCCGAACCCGAACCTGCGGAGAAGGTTGAACCATCCCAGGATTGGCAACTGTTTGTTCCAAGGGGTTGGCGACAGGTTGTCCACATCCTTGTTGCAGCACCGTTACGGAGGCTGGGGAGACAGCAGGGGGAGTCGCTGACGCTGGAACAGCGACGGGAGCTAGGGGTGGGGTGGGGGCCATAACAGCGTGGGTGGCCGGGTGATAGAGCGGTGCTAATCCATGAATAATCCGTTGGGCGATCGCTTGATATTTCTGGGGTTTACTTACATTTTGAACGACACTGTCAAAAATCGTGGTGAGTTCTTGGGACGTTGGGGTCAGACTGTGTAGCTCAGCCACCAATTCCAATAACTCTACCTGGGCTAAATCTTGAGTCCACTGGCCACGACAGACAAAGTACAGTAGCTTCTTCACTCGCACTGGGTCGTCGTCCAACGCCAACTGATCTGCTGCAACCCGATACAAGGATTGATAATGGGGAGATGTATGGACAACCGCATCAGGATAAAGACGCTGCAAATTTCTTAAAATAGTGTTGTTGACTAGGGTGTACTCCCCTGGCTTATTCAAGGTTTGAGTCATCCCATTCAGATGAGCCTTGAGTCCCTCAAACGTGGGCGCAATCTGAACCAGTTGCTGAACCAGTTCATGCAGGTGATAAGAGGCTAAGCCTGCTGGATCACTTTCCCAGTGCTGGGTACAAACATAGACCAGTAGTTTTTTTATGCGTGGTAAATGCTGGGCAAGCGATAAGTCTCTTACCGTTTCATCAAAAGGAGATAACACGTTCATAATGTTGAAATATCAGCATGTTTAATATAATCAATTGAGCGCCCCTTTCTTAGGATGCCCAACCGTTGCCTCATTGTAGAAAATCAACCCAGATTTATCGAGGCCCCTGTAAACTTCTCCATCTTCACATCTGCTTGACTATCACAGGAGCCACTCTGCCAACAGCCCTACGGTGGTGTTCTGATCGTGATCTGAGGTTTGAATATGAAGATCGCTAGATAATCTGAGGCGGTGAGTGATGGCATATCCAGCGGATAGGGTAAAGCGACTGATGCTCTGGCGATCGCTTCCCGGGTTTACCCAGGTTTGGCTGAAGGAAATATCGGCAGCTCCCGTACGAGAGGGGACCAGAATCATCCGCACGCCCACATTTATACCATCCGTGTCCACTGCCCCTTGGGCAATCGAACGATACCCGACAACAGGCGCAATGTTAACTCGCTGCCCCAGGGGCAATAAGTGGTAGCGTAAATCAACTCCATATTCTTCGTTAGCATTGCCAAAGTCAGTGCGGTAGTCACCACTGAGAGTTAGCCCGGTCTGGCCCAGGAATAGATCTTCAACACCAACCAGAATCCCGCCATCGCGATCGCCCCTATCAGTCGTGTAGCCCAAACGCAACCGAGGCCGAAAACTAGGATCATGTTCCAAGTCTGATTGGAGATCCGGAACCCCATCTAGCCAGCGTTGTAAGACCGGACTATTGTCCATGATGGCAGGATCAAGATCAAGCTGTTCTGGAGAGAGCGGATTCATCGTTGGTAGAGCCATTACCGATGCAGCTCTCATAATTCCCAGTATCAAACCACTGAACACCAGGATAAGAATGGATGATCGCCCTAATTGCCACGGTTTTTCCATACATTGCCTTTCCTTAAGTGCTGCTACGTTTTTGGCATCCTACATTGTCATAGTATTGTTCAGCCATCCTCAGTACTGTAGTGGGTTTTCCATCAATGGATTGAATGGCTCGAAAACTGATGAAATTGATTTTTCCGGGGCAACTGTCCGGATAGGTCGTGCGCCATAGAGAAGAGTGGAATGGTAGATGCACCCTGATTCATAATCCCTGGCTTCGGCTAGGGATTTTTTTTGCCGCCTGTCGCCATGAGTGCCATGCTTGCAGATATCGACTACGATGCTGGGGATGCAGGCTAGCAGCAGTCCGGCCCGTGGTCAGCCACAAGAGCGATCGCCCTACATCCCGTACAACCTTAAGATTCGACTCTTGGGAACGGGAGGATGGCACAACCACTGGCGTGTAAGCAATCCCTCGACTTCCCAGCACAAAAAAGGCGATGGCCTGAGCACGGCGCATATGAAAGTTTGATGTGATCAGGAAAAGATGATGAATATCCTGAGCCTTGAAATCGTTTACCAACGACGTGAAGTTGGTCACGGTATCAATGGCACGGCAATCAAGGTGGAGGCGATCGCGCTCAACCTGCGCAGATTGAAAGATCTGTTGGGACTGCTGCGTTGGCATTCCAGTCGAAATCCAAATGTCTAAATCAGGATAGAGGTGGGCAAACTCAGCCGTATAGACTTCACGATCGATTCCTCCACCCAAGGTCAAAATAGCCTCTGGTTGGGGGTTCTGCCTGTAGACAACCGCTAGACAAATGGAAATATAGCTGATGACACCGACGAGGAAGGTGACGAGGAAGGCAATCCACATAGAACGGTAGCCGATCCAATTTAGGACAAATCATGGCCCCATTCTAGGATGAATCTTACAAAAGGTAACAGTTCTAGTGAATGATCCGGATGGCGATCGCACCCGCCAGACAAAACATGTTACTAAAAAATCCTCCGCCCCGGAGGGCAGAGGATTTCGATGTTCTAATTGCTAGCTAGCCGGATTAACCGTAGATACCAGCCGTCGAGGCAATTAGGAAGGCTGCGTAGGTAAAGATATAGCCAACCGTGAAGTGAGCCAAACCGACCAAACGAGCCTGAACAATGGACAGCGCAACGGGCTTGTCCTTCCAGCGAACCAAGTTAGCCAGAGGAGTCCGTTCGTGCGCCCAAACGATGGTCTCGATGAGCTCTTGCCAGTAACCCCGCCAAGAAATCAAGAACATGAAACCAGTCGCCCAAACCAGGTGTCCGAACAAGAACATCCAAGCCCAAACCGACAGATTCGTTACACCGTAGGGGTTGTAACCGTTGATCAACTGAGCCGAGTTTGCCCACAGATAATCACGGAACCAGCCCATCAAGTGAGTAGAGGAAGTGTTGAACTGGGCAACGTTACCACCCCAAACAGCGAGGTGCTTCCAGTGCCAGTAGAACGTTAACCATCCCAAAGTGTTCAGCATCCAGAACATAGCTAGGTAGAAGGCAGCCCAAGCAGAGATGTCACAAGTACCGCCACGACCGGGGCCGTCACAAGGGAAGCTGAACCCAAAGTCTTTCTTGTCAGGCATCAGCTTGGAGCCACGGGCATCCAAGGCACCTTTAACAAGAATTAGAACAGTGGTGTGCAAACCAAGGGCGATCGCATGGTGGACCAAGAAGTCACCAGGACCAATGGTCAAGAACAGAGAGTTGTCACTGCTGTTGATCGCATCCATCCAGTAGTGAGCACCAGGAATGTTGGTACTAGCTACAGTCGCAATACTATCAGGGTTAGACAGCAAGATGTTGAAACCATAGAGTGCCTTACCAGAAGCCGCTTGGACAAACTGAGCAAACACAGGTTCAACCAGGATTTGCTTCTCAGGAGTACCAAAGGCCATCACAACGTCGTTGTGAACATACAAACCCAAGGTATGGAAACCCAAGAACAAGGTAATCCAGCTCAAGTGAGAAATGATGGCTTCCTTATGCTCTAGCATCCGAGCCAACACATTGTTTTCATTCGCAATAGGATCGTAATCCCGAACGAAGAAGATCGCACCGTGGGCAAACGCACCCACCATCAAGAACCCAGCAATGTACTGGTGATGAGTGTAAAGCGCCGCCATCGTGGTGTGGTCTTGAGCAATGAAGGCATAGGGAGGCATTGCATACATGTGCTGAGCCACCAAAGAGGTGATCACACCCAAGGAAGCCAACGCCAAGCCAAGATGGAAATGCAAAGAGTTGTTGACAGTGTCATACAAGCCTTTATGCCCTGCACCCAACGC
>JBFRWC010000511.1:0-8193 GCA_051439365.1 Leptolyngbyaceae cyanobacterium | reverse complement strand
TTTCAACTCATTGGGTGATAGATTCCCCAATAAGCCTCATTTGATTAAAACGGGATTCTATGGTATTCTGGCTTCCAAACTATTCGGTTGTCTAGGTTCTACTCCCGACAGGACCGCAGCCTTGTGCCGCTCCCCCTTCAGGCGCTTTACTAATATAACCACATGACAAACAACTGTCAATACCTTTTTTCAACTTTTTTCCGAAATGCCTATGAGCCTTGCAAACCAGGGTTTTGGGCTGCTACCAGGCTTGAGCTTCCCGAAATTTGTATCTCAGAGGCGATGGCAATTTGAACTTGGGGCCAGGAGAGTCCAGGGCAATCTAGTTTTTACGGCCATACCACTTTATTAGGGTGCTAGGAGGGATTCCTAGTTTGTAGCCAAGGATTATGAGCTGGTTGAGAACAGTGGTTTGCCATAGGCCCAGTTTTTGCCAGCGGCGTGCTGAGGTAGTAGCAGCATGGGAAGCGATCGCCACTGTCCCCAGCTTTTTCAGCCGACAGATAAGTTCGTAATCTTCCATAATAGGAATTCTGGGAAAGCCACCCATCTCTCGAAAAGTTGAGGCCCGGAGAAATATGGCTTGGTCGCCATAGGGCATTTGGAAGAGGTGCGATCGCCACTTGATCCCCCATTCAATCCACCGCAATCTTGGATCAGTGCCCTGAATCGACAATTCGAAGGCTCCTGCAATATTATGTGGATCAACCAAGATGGCCTGGACTTGGTCCGGGAAATTGGGGGGTAAGAGGGTGTCGGCGTGCAGGAAAAGAAGATATTCCCCGGTGGCGATCGCTGCTCCGGCGTTCATCTGATTCGCCCGTCCTACAGTACTAGTTAACACCCTAGCCTTGAGGTCAATAGCCTCGGTTACTTTAGTTAAAGTAGCATCCGTACTCCCGCCATCCACCACAATAATGTCAATGTCTGTGCCAGCACTAGCGTCTTGCAGAGGTTGGAGAGTCTCTACAATATGGCTAGCTTCGTTGAGGGTAGGAATGATGATGGAAATTTGGCCTGGTGTGTGAGTATTGTTTTGCTGAGACAATTGTTGCCAGATTACTAAATCTTCAGGGCGATCGATATCGGAGAGAGTGGGGAGTTGGGCGATCGCCAAATTCAGCTTTCGGGCAATGGCGAGGGTAGAGTCCCTGACTATTTCAGTGCCCCACAGGATTGACTCAAACAACTCAGGAAGCAGTTGGCGTAGCCCAATCAGATAATACCCCCCATCATCAGCCGGCCCTATCACTACATCATGCTTGTTCAGCTTGTCATAGGCTTGAGCCAACAGGTCTACAGTGATGCCAGGGCAATCAATCCCGATTGCCAATGCTGCAATGGCTCCTTGCTCAAATGCATTTTCGAAGGCAGTCGTCAACCGCTGGCCCAGATCGCCTCCTCCCTGTTCGCAATACAACCATTCATCGCCCAACCACTCCTGCATTTGGTCCATGTTGCTTCCGGTAAATCGGATCTCTACTCGTAGCGGATAGGGCTGGGATCGAAACGATTTGTGGAGTTCTGTAGCCGTTTGAGTCGTCCATTCTGTCATGGAGCACTGTATGTTAGCAGCGCCTTCCGGCCCCAGGGCTGGTATCAAACGAGTCTTGGTAGCTCCAGGTATGGGATAACGGGTAAAGATAATAAGGCGGTAGTGAGAAGTTGAACAATGGGGACGACAGGTACTAGGTGTAAGTAGTGAGTCAGGCAAAATATTTTCAGGGCAGGAAAAGCCAACACGAGACGACTTCCTTATCGTAAGCTGAGTGAAGAACTAGAGTATGAGGTGAACCTAAGACTAAAAGACTTGTGGTAAAGCCTTGAGGAAACTTTGGGAATAGGGCTTAAAAAGCTGGCAAACGACCATGCTCGGTGCGTTACGCTGGTGCTAACGACACCCTAACAAGTTGCCACTAGGAGTTGAGGCATCATTGAAGCCTCATCCTTAAATAGATGTCTCAAACGGCAGACATCTAGGACAGAAAAGCAATTGGAAGGAGGTTAGGATAGATACTGGCCTAACTTCGCTCTTACCCCAAACCTGTGACCTCTTCCCATTCTGTTCGTAACCGTAATATCCGCTTTGCCGAGCTCCTGGGTAACACTCCCAGACTCTTAGCACTGGTATGGAACGCCTCCCCTTGCTGGCTGAGTCTTAGCGTTGCCCTAACTTTGGTTAATGCCCTAGTTCCAGTAGCTCAGCTCTACGTGAGTAAGTTAATTGTGGATCAAGTGGTGACCTTAATCCAAGAGGGTGCAGTTACGACCTTCACCCCTCAACTTTTAGGGTTGGTGGGAGCTGGCTTAGGGATCAAAGTGCTAGGCAGCTTATTAGATCAGGCCAACAATTATGTCTCGCGGGTGGTAGACGACACCTTTCTACTGCACGCCAACTTGTGCTTGCTCCGACAAGCAATGCGGCTTGACTTAGCCCATTATGAATCATCGGAATTTCACGACATTCTCAATCGGGCGCAACAAAGTGGCAGCCAGTATCCCATGCGGGTGGTGCGGCTGTTGCTCAGTCTGCTGGGCCAACTGACTCGATTCGGGGGGTTACTGACCCTGCTGTTGCGGTTCAATCCGTGGGTGATGGTACTGCTGGTGCTGAGTACGTTGCCCACTTTTGGCGTGGGTATTCGCTATTCCCACCGTCGTTTGAGGATGAACCGTCGCCAAACTCCCTCCCGTCGCTTAGCGGATTATTTTGGGGAAGTGTTGACAGAGGTGAAGTACGTCAAGGAAGTGCGGCTATTTAACTTGGGTCAGTATTTGGTAAATCAGTACCGTGACATTCGCCGGGAATTTAATGATGAATCGCGGCAACTGGCAGGGCGGCAGGCGATCGCCCAACTCTTCATTGATATCCTAGCGTCAGCCGGATTTTACGGAGCCTATGGTCTGGTACTGTGGCAAGCACTGCGGGGACTGGTCACCATCGGGGACCTCACCTTATATGCAGGTGCATTTCAACAAGCCCAGGGAACCATTACTGCTACCCTCAGTTCCATTGCCCGTATCTACGAGTACAACCTCTACGTCTCTCAGTATTTTGAATTTCTGGACCTACAACCCACCGTTTATAACTTGCCCCGGTCCCAGCCATTTCCCAGCCCGATGAAGACGGGGCTGACTCTGCGGGATGTCTCGTTTACCTACCCCGGCGCTCCTCACCCAACCCTGGAGCAGATTAATCTTGTAGTTCAACCTGGAGAATGCATTGCTCTGGTGGGCCTGAATGGGTCCGGCAAAACCACTCTGTTAAAGCTGATCAGCCGTCTGTACGATATCAACCATGGCTCCATCACCATCGATGGCACTCCGCTACCAGAGTTTGAGTTAGGTGACCTACGGCGCAATATTGGCGTGTTGTTTCAAGACTTTGCCCGCTACGCTCTCAATGTGGAAGACAACATTGGCTTTGGCAATCTTGACCAGCGGGACGACGAGCAACTGATTCATCAGGCGGCCATGGATGCAGGGGCAGCGGAGGTTGTAGGCGGACTAGAAAAGGGATACAAGACAGTTCTGGGAAAAATGTTTTCGGGGGGCGTGGATTTGTCTGGTGGCCAGTGGCAAAAGATCGGGCTGGCACGTGCCTTTATGAGTAATGCCCAGGTTTTGATTCTCGATGAGCCCACAGCGGCGGTGGACGCGATCGCCGAGTACGATCTATTTCAGCGCTTTCGCCAGCTCACCCGTGGTAGAATGACGTTTCTGGTGAGTCATCGCTTTTCCACGGTAAGGATGGCTGATCGGATCGTTGTCCTGGAACGTGGACAAATCACAGAAACGGGAACCCACGACGAACTAATGCGTCAACAGGGGCTATACAAGCGCATGTTTGAAATGCAAGCATCAAGCTATCAGGGCACTGACTAATATCACTGTGATCACTAGTGAACCTGTTGCGATCGCAACTCAAAGTTCAAAACCCAGAACTCTGAACTCCCCACAGATTAACCCAGAGACCTAACCAGCTAGTGGAACTCGGTGGACTGCCAGAATCGAGGGGTCACCGTGCTGCATAAAGCCTTCGAGATCAGCTTCAATCGCATTGAGCGCATCCCAGTAGGAGGTGGCTGACACTTCTAATCGCTTGAACAAAGGAGATACGTTTTTGTGGTTTTCAATTTGGACGAAAATTCGCCAGAGGATTTCAGGATTTTTCACGGCACAGCTCTATTATTGAGAATGATGGTAGACGCAAGTACTAAGGAATCTAATGTAACATAGCATTTTGAAATCGACATTGAATGTAGCAAAAGCAACCATTCCTAACAAGAAATAATTATTCATCAACTTCTTAAAGCTTAAAGAAGCAATGGGAAAAATATGAGCGATCTTTCCACCATAGATCCTAGTCTCTTGCATCAGAATTTTCCCCCATTGGTCTAGGTGTATAAAAGCAGCAGAGATCAATGCGATCGCCTAACTCCTTTCAGGAAGAGGATTATAGCCATCGATGCCGCCCAGAAAAGTTGTTTTTTTACCCAGCAGCTTTTACCCTAGCCAATCATCCTTAGGTTTAAGGAACTACATATTTGAGGGATTCACGCAATGGTTTGTATCACGAGATTCCCCTCTAAAAAACACAAAGATTTACTTTTTTAAGAACCGTAAATAATATGAATATTCTTCCTGTACTGAAATATATTACCTATAGATTTGATTTGTGAAATTTATACGTTCTCATCTGTGGAAACCCCTAAGTATCGTTGGCTGTCTTGAGGACAAAACGGGTGGACAGCAAGAGGAATTTTTCGTTTGGATCGAGCAACAACTTCAGGGGACTAGAGCGATCGCCTCGCCCCAGTCCCCGATCGTCGGTAGAATGAACCAGTACAATAAACAAATGTGAAGGTGGATTCTTAACTTACCGCTCAGGGAATTCATCACCAGACGATCTCAGTAGTGAACCGTGTTGCCATCATGACCAATGCTTTTTTGCAAAGACTTCACAGTCCTGACCACCCCGTCCTTGTGTTTGATGGGGCGATGGGCACCTCCCTCCAGGCACAAGACCTCACCGCTGCCGACTTTGGTGGACCCGATTATGAGGGCTGTAATGAGTACCTGATTGAAACAAAACCCGATGCTGTCCGTAAGGTTCACCACGATTTTCTGGCATCCGGTGCCGATGTGATCGAGACTGACACCTTTGGGGCCACCTCCCTAGTGCTGGCAGAATACGATTTAGCGGATCAGGCCTACGACCTCAACCGCAGAGCCGCAGAGTTGGCGAAAGCAGTGACAGCTGAATTCTCCACCCCAGACAAGCCCCGGTTCGTGGCAGGGTCGATGGGACCAACGACGAAATTGCCTACCCTCGGCCATATTAAATATGACGAGATGAAAGCCACCTACGTGGAGCAGGCAGAAGGGCTTTATGACGGTGGCGTGGATCTGTTCCTGGTGGAAACCTGCCAGGATGTGTTGCAAATTAAGGCGGCGATGAATGCCATTGAAGAGGTGTTCGCCAAGAAGGGCGAACGGCGACCGCTGATGGTCTCAGTGACGATGGAAACCACGGGCACGATGCTCGTGGGATCTGACGTAGCCGCAATGTTAACGATTTTGGAACCCTACCCCATCGATGTATTAGGGCTCAACTGCGCCACTGGTCCTGACCGGATGGCGGAGCACATTCGCTATCTGTCGGCGAACTCTCCCTTCGTGATTTCCTGTATTCCCAACGCAGGTATCCCGGAAAACGTGGGCGGTCATGCCCACTACAAGCTGACCCCGATGGAACTGCGCATGGCCCTGATGAACTTTGTGGAAGATTTGGGTGTGCAGGTGATCGGTGGCTGTTGTGGGACCCGTCCCGACCACATTCAGCAACTAGCTGAGATTGCCCAAGAGTTGAAACCAAAAGAGCGATCGGTGCGCCGCCCTGCATGGGAACCGGAACTAGCGGAGACCTCCGACGCTGTCCGGCCTCTATTAAATTACACCCCATCGGCGGCCTCTATTTACAGTGCCCAACCCTATGACCAAGACAACTCCTTCTTGATTATTGGGGAACGATTGAATGCCAGCGGTTCCAAAAAGTGCCGGGACTTACTCAATGAGGAAGACTGGGATGGGTTGGTGTCTTTGGCGAAAGCTCAAATTAAGCAAGGTGCCCATGTCCTCGACGTGAACGTAGATTACGTCGGTCGGGACGGAGTCCGGGACATGCACGAACTGGTGTCCCGTGTGGTCACCAACTCTACGCTGCCGCTGATGCTGGACTCCACCGAGTGGCAGAAGATGGAAGCTGGCCTCAAGGTAGCTGGCGGTAAGTGCATCCTTAACTCCACCAACTACGAAGATGGAGATGAGCGCTTCTTCAAGGTGCTGGAATTGGCCAAGACCTACGGTGCAGGTATCGTCGTAGGAACCATCGACGAAGATGGGATGGCCCGGACTGCCGAGAAGAAGTTTGCGATCGCCCAACGCGCTTACCGCGACATCCTTGAATACGGCATTCCCCCCCACGAAATCTTCTACGATCCCCTGGCTCTACCCATTTCCACCGGGATTGAAGAGGACCGGGTAAACGGCCAAGAAACCATCGAAGCCATTCGGCAGATTCGGGATAATCTTCCTGGCTGTCATATTCTATTGGGCGTGTCCAATGTCTCCTTCGGCCTCAACCCCGCGGCACGGGTCGTGCTGAACTCTATGTTCCTCCACGAAGCGATGCAAGTGGGCATGGATGGGGCGATCGTCAGCGCGGCCAAGATTTTGCCTTTGGCTAAGATTGAGGCTGAACACCAGAAGGTGTGCCAAGACCTGATTTATGATCGGCGGGAATTTGAGGGCGATCGCTGCACCTATGACCCGCTCACAACCCTAACGACCCTGTTTGAAGGGGTAAGTACAAAGCGCGATCGCTCTGCCGTGGCTGACCTGCCCTTGGAAGATCGGCTGAAGCAGCACATCATTGATGGGGAACGGCTGGGTCTGGAAGATGCCCTCAAACTGGCGATGGACAAGTATCCTCCCCTCGACATTATCAACACCTTCCTGCTGGATGGCATGAAAGTGGTGGGCGAACTCTTCGGCTCCGGCCAGATGCAGTTGCCCTTCGTGTTGCAGTCGGCTGAAACCATGAAGGCAGCGGTGGCCTATTTGGAGCCATACATGGAAAAAGAAGAGGGAGAGAATTCTGCTAAGGGTAAATTCCTGATTGCTACGGTAAAGGGAGATGTCCATGATATCGGCAAGAACCTGGTGGATATCATCCTCTCCAACAATGGTTACAAGGTGATTAACCTGGGCATCAAGCAGCCCGTGGATAACATCATTGATGCCTACAATGAGCATCAGGTGGACTGCATTGCCATGAGTGGGCTGCTGGTGAAATCCACCGCGTTTATGAAGGAAAACCTGGAGGTGTTCAACGAGCGCGGCATTACTGTTCCCGTCATTCTCGGTGGTGCCGCCCTCACGCCCAAGTTTGTGCGGGAGGATTGCCAGCAAGTCTACAACGGTCAGGTGATTTACGGTAGGGATGCCTTTGCCGACCTCCACTTTATGGATAAGCTCATGCCTGCCAAAAACGGTGAAAACTGGGACGATCTCAAAGGATTTTTGGATGAGGCGGACCAGAATGGCAGTCAGAACGGCAGCCAGAACGGCAGCCAAAATGGTGCAGCCGTGGCGGAGAAGAAGGCTAAAGCCGAGCCAGTGGAGGAAAGCACAGAACGGTCTGAGGCGGTACCGTTTGACATTCCCCGACCCACGCCACCTTTCTGGGGTAGCCAAATCCTTGGTCCCGACGATATTCCCATGGAGGAACTGTTTGGTTACCTCGACATGCAGGCATTGATTGCGGGACAGTGGCAGTTCCGTAAGCCCAAGGAACAATCCCGCGAGGAATACGATGCCTTCCTGGAGGAAAAAGTCTATCCGGTTCTAGAAACCTGGAAGCAGCGAATCCTAGAGGAAAACCTGCTGCATCCCCAAGCCGTGTACGGCTACTTCCCCTGTCAGGCTGAAGGGAATACGGTGCTGATTTACCCGCCAACGGTAGTAGAGTCGGGACTAGATGGAGCCGAACCTGCAGCTAGATTTAAGTTCCCACGGCAGCGATCGCTCCGTCGTCTTTGCATTGCGGACTTCTTTGCCCCCGTGGAAACCGGACAACTGGATGCCTTCCCCATGCAAGCCGTCACCGTGGGCCATGCCGCCACCGAATTT
>JBFRWC010000510.1:0-3048 GCA_051439365.1 Leptolyngbyaceae cyanobacterium | reverse complement strand
GCTAGTATAGATGCTTTCTAGACTATAACAATAACTAGGGGTTTGCTCTCCACTGGTATCGTCATCTATCCAGCGGCCACTGTCTCCGGGAATATTCTCTGCGATTAATTTTCCCTCTCGATAGACATTAAGGGTGAGCTCATCGGCATTCTCAACATTGACATTAAAATGAATCTCTAATTTGCCCTGGTCATTGAGGAAAATATTCTCAATTTCAGGTGGATAGGGCGCATACAAAACGCGATAATCGTTGGTGTAATCTCTGGCGTGAACTTCGGTGATCGACAAGCTGGTGAGATTATCATTAATTAAATCCACATCGATGTCATTGGTATCAGTCAACATCGATTCGTCAATCTCCTCATTAACAACTTGCCCATTGAGACGAACTTGCTTGACCGAATAGACACTCCCGGCTTCAGAACTTAAGGGTGGTAACGTAACCCTGATTGTGAGTTGATGACCCCGATAGGTAAGACGATGGAGTATTAACTGTTGTGAATTAGCAAACAGGGTTTTATGCAATGCCTGGGTGATCCCAGGATCAATCCTTAGACCTCTATCTGTCCAGGAGAGTCCAAAAATGATTTCATGTACCATTGCCAGATAACCCGCCACTGACCAAAGCTGATGGGGGGAATTTAACGCCGGACCTTCTTCGACTTGGACTCGGCCGCTGACCACATCAAAGTTTTCCATGTTGGAAAGACTCAGGGCTGTCCCCCGAACTAAGGCGTGAACACCGTGAGTTAGGGCTGCAGCATGTTTAACCTTTTTGGCGGCCCGCAACCAATAAGCGGTTACAAAGGGCCATATTCCTCGATTATGGTAAATGGGTTTATAATCCCGGTTTAGCCAAAAAGGTTGTTCCTTTCGAAATTGTTGTTGGGGCCAAATAACAGGAGCCCCCTTAGCTAAGTGAGGGTAGTGGGAGATAATAGCGGTGGCTTGGTCTTGAGTGGCAATCTCAAGCAGAATGGCTAACGCATTGCCTAAAAGATCGTATTGATGGGCCGGTTCAGGATCAAGGGTGGTGGTGATAAAGGTTGCATACAGTTGTTGATCCGGCCAATAAAAATGCTCACGAATGTCGTGGCGCAAACTTTCGGCCCATTGATGATAGGTTTGTTGGGCTGATGAGTCCCCTTGCTCCTGGGCTAACGATGCCGCCAAACGCAAAGCCGACAAATGACCCCCATTGGTAGAAAGGGCTTTAGACATCCCGATCTGTTCAGGATTTTCTGCTGTCCATTCAGGATAACTTTGTTCGCGCCAATCCAAAAAAGACTGCTCACCACGATATAACCCATCTTTGGGGTCGAAAATGACACGGCGATCGTGTTCAATGGTATTTTTCAGGGCTGCGTATGCCAGGTCAGCAAACTTACCTCGCTGCTCACCCTGAAGTTGTCGCAATAGGCTCCGAGCCCCCAAAGACCAAACCACGCGATCGCTAGAAACCGGATAGCTTCCTCCTGTGCCGGTGTCTTGAATTATCTGGAGATCGCCGCCGAGCTCTCGCCGTTGAGAGAGTTTAAAGGTTAGGGAGTTTAAGGCCCTCTGAGGATCAAGAAGACCTAACCCAAGATCAACGGCATAAGCAATATCCCTTGTCCATACATAGTCCCAGAGAAACCCGGTCTTGAAGAAGCCCCCGGTTGGTTGGTCGGGCAATTCCTTGCCGTCATTGTACGCGCCATCACGAATACCTGACACCGAACACCGTCGAACATCATCTAAGGTCAGCGCATAAAGGGCGTCAAATAAGGTATTCTGGCTATCGAGATAGGACTGATTGACAGATTCTTCAACGAGTCTCGGATTGGTGGGCTCTGAATAATTTTGCAGCGGGGCTGTGGTATGGAGGACAAACCGTCTATTCCCCTTTTCCCCCTCCACTGTCACCCTCGCTTCGTATGGATCATCCCGCCAAACATTGTGATGATTATGGTTGTTTGCCATTAGATTACTCCTCTTTGCTGGTGCCGCAGAAGTTTTAATCTTCACGCGAATTTATTAAATATTTTGGGGTAACTACTCATCCGGGCCTGGCAGATGCTTTACAAGATACGCTGTAAATACGTCCATGTACGCTCGGCAGAGTCCATCCAGGACTCTGACGGTCTTGTAAAGCATCTGCCAGACCCTGTGGTCTTGCGGTAGCTGAGTAGTCACTATTTGGGTTAAGTTTTCACTTTGAAGGGAACGGGATCGCCTGCCTCGCTGTGAGGGGCGATCCATAGATGAAATTCGCCCGACTCGACGACCCGCTGCATGTCACGGTTGTGGAAAGCGAGTTGATCAGCGGTGAGAGTGAATTCTACGGTTGCAGTTTCGCCAGAGGCGAGAGCAACGCGCTTGAAGTCTTTGAGCTCTTTGATAGGACGGGTGGCTGATCCCACCAGATCACGGACGTAGAGTTGGACTACCTCGTGGATGGGGACATTGCCGGTGTTGGTTATTTCACAGAATGCGGTCAGAGAACCGGTTGGGGAAATCGAATTCGTGCTGAGAGATGGGGTGCTGTAAGACACCGCCGAGTAGGTGAGTCCGAAGCCGAAGGGAAACTGGGCCCTGAAATCAACGTCCAGATAATAGGAGGCGAAGCCATCGGGATTGAGAGGAGTGCCGGCAGGAATGCCGCGGTGTTCTTCCCGAGGTGGGCGTCCGGTATTTTTACGAGAGTAGTAAACGGGGATCTGTCCTACGGTGTGGGGAAAGGAGATGGTGAGACGTCCACTGGGACTCTCAATCCCTGAGAGCAAATCGAGGATGGCAGGGCCTGCCATGGTGCCCGGGTGCCAGGCATAAAGGAGGGCATCGACCTTATCGAGCACTGAACCCAGAGTGAGGGGGCGACCTGCCATCACCACCAACACGATCTTAGTGCCCGTGGCGGCTACCGCTTCGATTAACTGGGACTGCTTCCCAGGAAGGTCGATAAAGGCCCGGCTGTGGGATTCGCCACTGAGGATGGCGTCTTCGCCTACGATCATAACAGCGACTTCGGCATCGTGGGCGTTGGCGACGGCTTCTGCAAAACCCTTG
>JBFRWC010000509.1:0-3628 GCA_051439365.1 Leptolyngbyaceae cyanobacterium | reverse complement strand
GAATGGTCAACACCTCTCTGATGGCCCGACTGTGAGATAAGGTGTTGCCAAATTCAATTCTAGCGATCGCGCCATCGATCACCTCTTGGTTACTAACACCAGTGTCCACATATTGTTGCCACGTCTGAATGAGGGTTTGAGCCTGCTGATAAACCCCAGGAATATCCGGCTCAATCAAGGACGCAGCCCCAATTGCCTGTTCATATTCGCCAGATTGGGCACGGGCTTTAGCCAAATCCAAAATAATCAAACCCCAGCGCTGAACGTATCTCTGGGCTTCATCATAGAGGGGCTGACCGGGCTGAATTCGATTGGCTAGGGCGATGGCACGGCCAAAGTCAGAGGCTTGGCTAACGGGGGTAAATTCACGCTCCTGATTGAGGGAGGCGATCGCCTCGTTCAAAATGGCCTGGTTGCGCTGCCCAGCCTGATCGCGAAACTGTTCCAGCTCAGTTCTTAGCGCCTCGTATTCCTCAGTCTGGCCAGTGGCCGGAACCTGATCGAGCCACTGCAATGCTTCCGCATAAAGCCCTGCGGATTGGGCTGCCTTTGCCCGTTCTAGGGCTGTTCCTGCTTCTCCCGTCGGAACCATTGGGTCAGCATTCAGACTAGTGGGATTCGGACTAGTAGGTGCCTCTTCCACTTCCCCCATTTCTGACGGGGGTGAAGATGGTTCCACGCCCCGGAGTGACGGTAGGTTTCGCAGTACCACAATGCCAAAAATGCCCAGCATAATCAACAAAAAGTTAGTCCAAAAGCTGGATTTATTGGATTTCTGAGACATTTTGTCCTCGCCGTTATTATTACTCGGTGGGTTGGGATAGGGTTGAATCGTCGGATTCTCTGACTTGGGATTGCGATCGGCAAAATCAGGCGATGCGTTGCTTCCCGATGTGTAGTTTGTGGCTGGGGTTGAACTTGGAGCCGCATAGACCATCTGCTGTGCGCCATTTTCCAAGGAAGGCAGTTGCACTGTTCCGCCGTGGGGCTGGGGTGGAGCGTTGGTGGCTGGGGGGCGGAACGGTAGTTGAGTTGTTTGACTGCCATCAGGTTGGGGTGGTGCGGCAATACCGCTGCGTGGGGTGGAATAACCGTCGCTAGCTGCACTAACCGTTGTCGCAGGCACGAGCTGTAGTTGGGCGTAATTTTGAGGAATAACCAGCGACGCTTGCTGCCGTCCCCGCCAGTGACTCTCACTCAGTTCGGGTAAGCGCGCTTCAACATATTGAGCCAATGTCCCCAACTGAAAACAGCCTTGGGTCCGTAGCCCTTCAATGATGGTATAAGTGAAAATCCCTTGACGCAGGGTGAGGGTTTCGTGGGAGGCTTGGTCGGGCTGACTCGCCAATAGGGTTGCCCGGTTAAACGCTTGAGCCTGACGCAGAATATCATCCCCTAATCTAGCGCTAGGAGGGGTATCAGGGGGACGCTTGAGATCAAGTACAACAACAACATTATCGGAGGGAAGATTATTAAGCAGGTCGAAAAATTCACCTGCGGCAATCCCGGTTTGGGCTACCTGTTGAGGATCGCCCTCTAATGGCATCAGGTAATCAATATCCTGTAGTTGGATACCATAGCCACTAAAAAAGCACCACACCACATCATCGGCCTCAATGCGGTGACGCAGGGCATTAAGATGTTGCTTAATCACTTGTTGGGTGGGCACGAGGGGCAGATCGGAATCGGCCACCATGCCATCGCTCAGCAAAATACACTGGTTTTGGGGAATACCTCCCTCCTTGACCCAGTAATTCCAAAGCGCTTGAGCATCCCACTGGGCGTAGAGGAGAGGCTTGAAGTTCTGATATTGATTGATCCCGATCGCGATCGCCCAGTAGTTAGACATTTCAGACGCCCAATTTACAACACTCTATCTTCGGTAGAATGCCCAGAAGTTATCACAGAGCTATTCAGTATGGAATAAACCTTACGAATGCGTAACGTTTTTTAGTAGCGTACTGACAACCTCGATAAAATTCAGTAAGGAAGATTAGGCCATTGGTTGATGCGTAACCTAATTTCGGACAACACCAGATCATCATATATTTCCAGCAATTTTCCCTTGCTTGTGTATGCATTTCTTCGATTGATAGCGTTACGTGCTGCCATGCCTTAACTACGGCGTTGTAGTTCATCTAATTTAATGATTCTGGTGGGGTGTCCATGACTGATGCTAGTTGCGATCGCGTTATTGCCCTAATAGCGACCCGTACAGGACTAAATATCAGTGAGCGGGATCATGGCGCGGTTCGCAATGTGATTCAACAACGGGTCAGCCAGCTCAAGTTGCCCTCAGTAGATGCTTACTATCAACTGCTGCAAACGACCAGTTGTAATCTATCTAGCCATCCTGGCACAGGCAAGTCTCAGCAGTACTCAGAGTGGCAGCAGTTACTCATGCAACTGACTGTGGGGGAAAGCTACTTCTTTCGGGATCAAAAACAACTATCCCTGATCAAAAATCAACTGCTTCCCGATATAATCCAACAACATCTATCCCAAAACATTGACCATCCGCAACACCTACGCATCTGGAGTGCAGGTTGTGCCACAGGGGAAGAGGTCTATTCCTTAGCAATTATTATCCGGGAATTGGGCTTACCAAATGAGCGGTTGCGCGTTGAGGTGTTGGGAACCGATATCAATCCTGAGTTTTTGGCAAAGGCTCAAAAAGGAACATATGTGGAGTGGTCATTTCGCCAAACCAGTAGTACTTTTCGGCAAAAATATTTTCAGTCCAATAAAGCAAATTACTGGCAGGTCAGTCCAGCACTCAAGCACCACGTCACCTTTCAACCGTTCAATCTGATCCAGGATGATATTGGTCAATTGACCCCAACGGGGGTGGGCTTTGATTTGATTGTCTGTCGCAATGTGTTTATCTACTTCACCCCGACGGCGATCGCCCAAACCTTGAGTACCTTTTTCAAAGTGCTTAAACCGGGTGGCTATTTAGTAACAGGCCATGCAGAATTACAAAGAACTCCATTAAGAGAGTTTCAGGTGCGGTGCTTTCCCGATTCCATTGTCTATCAGCGTCCCCTGCGGTCGCGCCAATCTGCAGCAGGTATGCCGACCCTACAACAGACTGATCCCATGCCCCAGCAGCAATTACTAGGGAATAATAGTCCAACCTCGACATCGTCTTTTGCTTCAAATCCCAGTTCACTGCGTCCGGAGTCAACAACTAAACCATTGTCTCTGCGTTCTAGAACGGTTTCTCAAAGAGGCACCACAACAACAACCTCCAACCTCCCATCCTGGAACAAGAGTGTATCTCATCCTTCCCCTTCACCAGCCCCAAACAACGATCGCGCCCAAACAACAGGCTCGTTTCGTCAGATCATGGTAGCTGCAAAGCAATACGCCAATGTTGGTCGCTATCAAGATGCCCGTCATGCCTGTGAACGGGCGATCGCCCTCCAGCCTTTTTCTACAGAACCCTGTTATCTGCTCGCCAATATTGCAGAAGAAACCGGAGATTTAAAAGAGGCCAAGGCATTCATTAAGCGAGTAATCTACTTAGACGACATGGCTGTTCCTGCCTATTTGGAACTCGCTTCCCTACATGAACGGACATGAGAAAGCGATCGTGCAACCAAAGTGCGCCGTGGAGTGATTAAAC
>JBFRWC010000508.1:0-2511 GCA_051439365.1 Leptolyngbyaceae cyanobacterium | reverse complement strand
AATTCTGTGGTTGGGAATGGAAAATGTAGGGTTTTCCCTGGGAGTGCATCGCGGTAAGTCCATGCTAAGCAGTGAGTTGAGTGGATCACAGGCGCAAAAATACGGATTGCCACTCCAAAGGAGAATGTCCCGACTCTCTCTTTCGGCAAACAATCACTCACCATTTATTCAGAGTTCAGATATTTGTTGGACATTACGGGAGTTTTGAAAGAGTAGGGTTGAGCCTATGGTGTGCTTGGAGTAACATTGTGAAACATAGCTTCAAAAAAACTCATCGTTTTCTCTCACTATGCCACAACCAAGCGAATGGGAAGAGCGGGCAAATTTACTGCGCGCCAGCAGTCTCCGAATTAGTGAATCACTCAAACTTCAGGACATTTTTGACACGGCTTGTGAGGAAACCCGACAGGTGATGGCCGCCGATCGGGTGGGGATATTCAAGTTTGACAGCAGTTCCGGCAATACAGAGGGGAAATTTATTGCAGAATCCGTAGCTGCACCGTTTATCTCTGCAATGGCAGTACGGGTTCAGGATAATTGCTTTGGCGACCGATATAGTAAGCGTTACGCCAAAGGGCTTTATTGGATCTGCGATGATATTTATGCCCATAATTTGGCCGGTTGCCACTTGGCGATTTTGGCTCAATTTCAAGTACGGGCCAACTTGGTTATCCCTTTAAGACAAAAGCAAAGCCTGTGGGGGCTGTTATGTATTCACCAATGTAGCGATAGTCGTCAGTGGAGCGAAAGCGACATAGACCTAGCTGAACAATTGGCGAATCAGTTAACGATTGCAGTGCGGCAATCGGCCTTATTTGAACAGGTACGACAAGAGCTAGACGAACGTAACTACGCTGAAAGAGTCATTCGCCAACAGGCCAGACGTGAGAAGCTGGTACGGGAAATTAGTCAGAAAATCAGTCAATCACTAGATTTGCAAGAAATCTTTAATGCTGCCTGTCATGGTATTCGGGAATTTCTCCAAGCCGATCGCGTTGGCCTTTTTGAGTTTTTTCCAGAGTCTGGCTACGATGACGGTCGTTTTGTAGCAGAGTCGGTGGAGCCGGAGTTTCCATCAGCCTTAGCGATACGAGTCCATGACCATACCTTTGGGGATAGTTTTGCCGAGCGCTATTTTAAAGGACGGTATCAGGCCATTGATGATATCTACAGCCCTGAACTGTCTCCATGTCACATTGAGATTTTGGCTCAGTTTCAGGTACGAGCTAACCTCACTATCCCGGTTTCGGTCAAAGATAAGTTGTGGGGACTGCTGTGTATCCATCAATGTAACCAGCCCCGTCACTGGGAAGATCGAGATGTGGAATTAACCCAAGATTTGGCAAGGCAATTAGCGATCGCCATCCAGCAAGCCCAGTTGGTGGAACAGCTTCAGCAACAGCTGTCCCAGCGGCAACAGGATCAACAACTTCTGAGCGATCGCAATGAACAACTGGCACAATCCAACTTAGAATTGGCTCGCGCCACCCGCATGAAAGATGAATTTCTGGCCAATATGAGCCACGAACTTCGCACCCCGCTCAATGCCGTTTTAGGTATGACTGAATCCCTTAAGGACGGCATTTTTGGCAAAATGACCCAGAAGCAGTTAGTCCCCCTAGACACGATTGAACGCAGCGGCCGCCACTTGCTGGAATTGATCAACGATGTCCTTGACCTAGCCAAAGTAGAGTCTGGAGCCTTAGAGCTAGAACTGGCAGCGGTCTCAGTGGAGGATCTATGTCAATCGAGCGTTGTCTTTGTTAAAACTCTGGCTCAGAGTAAAAACATTCAAATCAGCCAAACAATTCCCTCTGGCTTACCTTCAGTGCTGGTGGATGCGCGGCGGATTCGTCAGGTATTAATCAACCTGCTCAACAATGCCGTTAAATTTACGCCTGATGGTGGTCAAGTATCTCTAGCAGTAAGTCTGGTGTCGGGGGAAGCAAGCGCAGGATTCAGGCAGACATTGGATGTCCCTTGCCTCCAATTTTCCATCCAAGATACAGGTATTGGCATTGCTGAATCGCAAATATCGAGACTGTTTCAACCTTTTATCCAAGTGGATAGTGCCTTGAATCGGAAATACAACGGGACGGGATTGGGGTTGGCTTTAGTCAAACGGATTATGGAACTCCACAACGGCGATGTGGGCGTAGTCAGCGAGGAAGGCACGGGCAGTTGCTTTAGCGTCAGGTTGCCCCTAGATGCTTCTATGTTTTCCCAAGCGTCGGAACCTGAGTCTCACCCTGATGATGATCCCAGACCGCTGATTTTGCTGGCAGAGGATCAAGAAGATAATATTCTCGTGATCCAAACTTACCTGGAAGCCCATGATTATCGGGTGGTGGTAACGCGGGATGGACAAGAAGCGTTGACCCTTTCTCTAGCCAAAGTTCCAGATCTGATTCTGATGGTTATTCAAATGCCGGGAATGGATGGTCTGGAGGCCAACCGATTAATTCGCCAAGAACCTGGGCTGAAGGATGTGCCCATTATTGCCCTGACGGC
>JBFRWC010000507.1:0-4247 GCA_051439365.1 Leptolyngbyaceae cyanobacterium | reverse complement strand
ACCGGGGAATTTTTGACGACCCAGTCCAGTGAGTTGGACCACCTCACCCAGGAGTTGATGCGGCTGCAACCCTCGGAGGTGCTGGTGCCGACGAATGCGCCGGATTTGGGTGGGTTACTACGACCGGGGGAAAAATCGGAGCATTTACCAGATTGTTTGCCATCCAATTTTTGCTACACCCTGCGATCGCAGGCTCCGTTTACCCAAACTGAATCTCGGCAACGATTGCTGGAACGATTTCGGCTGCGATCGCTTGAAGGATTGGGCTGTGAACATTTACCTTTGGCGGTTCGGGCTGCTGGGGGCTTGCTGCAATATCTAGAAGAGACGCAAAAAGAAAATCAAATCCTGCTCCAACCCGTCGCTACCTATACCCTCAGCGAATTTATGGTGTTGGATCACCAAACTCGCCGCAACTTGGAGTTGACCCAAACTTCACGGGACGGCACCTTTCACGGATCGCTGCTGTGGTCGCTGGATCGCACCGTCACCGCAATGGGAGGACGGGCGCTGCGCCGTTGGCTACTGCAGCCGCTATTGGAGATCGAGGCGATCAACGCTCGGTTAGACTCGATCCAAGAGCTGATCCACAATGGTCCCCTGCGGCAAGACTTGCAGGCAATGCTGAAGCAAATCTATGACCTGGAGCGGCTGACGGGACGAGCCGGGTCCGGCACCGCTAATGCACGGGATCTAGTGGCTCTGGCGGATTCCTTAATTCGTCTACCAGACTTGGCTCGGCTGGTCGCCTATGCTGAATCCCCCTATTTGAAAGCAGTGCAAACTGTACCCCCTCGCTTAGAAGAATTGGGGCTACATTTGCGGGAACATTTGGAAGATAGTCCGCCCTTGTACCTCACCGATGGGGGGCTAATTAAACCAGAGGTGAATGCTCAACTAGACACCATGCGGCAGAACATTGCTGATGATCAGCAGTGGATTGCGGATTTAGAGAAAGTCGAGCGCGATCGCACCGGAATTTCCACCCTCAAAGTTGGATTTAACAAAACCTTTGGCTACTATATTGGCGTATCCCGATCCAAGCAGGACCAAGTGCCTCAGGACTATATCCGAAAACAAACCCTCACCAACGAAGAACGCTACATCACCACTGAACTGAAAGAACGGGAAACCCGTGTCCTCAATGGCAAAGACGAAATCAACCAGTTTGAATACGACCTGTTTGTGGAACTCCGCAACGATGTCGCCGATCACGCCGGACCCATCCGGAAGGTGGCCACTGCGATCGCCGCCCTCGATGTCCTTGCTGCCCTAGCCGAAGTTGCGGTCTACCAAGGCTACTGCCGCCCCACCCTTGTCCCCACCCGCCAGTTAACTATTGAAGATGGTCGCCATCCGGTGGTGGAGCAGTCATTGCCGTCTGGTTTTTTTGTGCCCAATTCTGTGGATATGGGTGAGGGAGTGGGGGAGTGGGGGAGTGAGGGAGTGGGGGAGTGGGGGAGTGAGGGAGTTGTGAACGAACCCAAAATCCAAAATCCAAAATCCAAAATCCAAAATCCTGACTTAGTTATCCTCACTGGTCCCAACGCCAGCGGCAAAAGTTGCTATCTCCGGCAAATCGGACTACTGCAACTAATGGCTCAGGTGGGGAGTTTTGTTCCGGCTCAGGCAGCGACTCTGGGGGTGTGCGATCGCATTTTTACTCGTGTTGGCGCGGTGGATGACCTGGCGACGGGGCAGTCTACCTTTATGGTGGAAATGAACGAAACCGCCAATATTCTCAACCATGCCACGGAAAAATCCTTAGTGTTACTGGATGAAATTGGTCGGGGTACCGCTACCTTTGATGGTCTGTCGATTGCCTGGGCGGTGGCGGAACATCTGGCTCAAGAGGTGCGATCGCGTACCATTTTTGCCACCCACTATCATGAACTCAACGAGTTGGCCTCCTTGCTGCCCAATGTGGCCAATTTCCAGGTGACGGTGAAGGAAATGCCGGACCAGATTATCTTTTTGCACCAGGTTCATCCGGGAGGGGCCGATCGTTCCTATGGCATTGAGGCCGGACGGTTAGCAGGATTACCCACCACGGTCATTCAACGGGCGAAGCAGGTGATGGGTCAAATCGAACAACATTCCCACATTGCGGTAGGGTTGCGGGGTGAAGGGAGTGGGGGGGCTGTGGCCGAGGAAAAATCAGTGCCGAAAAAGCGGAAGAAGGGGCGATCGCGGGTTTCTGATTCAGCGGCAGAGGAGCAGCTTAAAATGTTTTAGGGAGACCGTTTTAGGTCAACAGGAAAGGTCGCTCCAGGCTAGAGTGAGTAGCCTGGACGACTCAAACCAACATCAGCCTCGAAAATTGGGGATGACCTAGCAGATCACTTGCCCATGCCCAAATGCTGGGCTTTCTGATAGACCTTGCCTTCCGTCAGCAGCGATGGGGCAATGACCACCTCCACCTGTTGCATTTCCTTCAGGTCTTTAGCACCCAAGGTACCCATGCTGGTTTTCAGCGCTCCTAACAAATTATGGGTGCCGTCATCTAACTGGGCTGGCCCCCGGAGAATTTGTTCCAGCGTCCCGGTTTTGCCCACGTTAATTCGGGTGCCCCGTGGCAGCACTGGACTCGGTGTCGCCATGCCCCAGTGAAATCCTCGCCCAGGAGCTTCAGCGGCACGGGCAAAGGGGGAACCAATCATTACCCCATCCGCGCCGCTGGCAATACATTTGCAAATATCGCCCCCAGTCACCAAGCCCCCATCCGCAATCACAGGCACGTAGATTCCAGTTTCCCGTTCAAAATCATCCCTAGCAGCGGCACAGTCGGCCACCGCAGTGGCTTGGGGAACCCCGACTCCCAGGACTCCACGGGATGTACAAGCAGCACCCGGCCCAATCCCGACCAGAACGGCTGCGGCTCCGGCTTTCATCAAATTAAGGGTCACGTCGTAGGTAACGCAATTCCCCAACGCGACAGGCATGGGCATCTTGCGGCAAAATTCCTCTAGATCCAGGGGCACAACGGCTTCGGGCGACAGGTGAGCGGTGGAGACAACGGTGGCTTGGACAAAGACCATGTCTGCGCCTGCATTGGCGATCGCCTCCCCATACTTGGCCCCACCCGCAGGGGTGATACTGACTGCCGCAATGCCGCCCTGTTGCTTGATATCCTGAATCCGTTTTTCAATCAGTTCGGGCTTAATCGGCTCCGCATATAGCTCCTGCATCAGGGTGACAAATTCTTCCTTGCCCACCGAAGCAATCCGGTCCAGAATCGGATCGGGATCATCGTAGCGGGTTTGAATTCCTTCTAGGTTCAGCACTCCCAGTGCGCCCAATTTGGACAACTGCACGGCCATCTGGACATCAACCACCCCATCCATTGCACTGGCAATGATGGGAATTTCTCGCTCCACGCCCCCAATGCGCCAGGTTGTATCCGCCAACTCTGGATCTAAGGTGCGTCGCCCTGGGACCAGCGCGATTTCATCGATGCCATACGCACGTCGGGCTGTTTTACCCCGGCCAATCTGAATATCCACGTTGTCAGCCCTCTCGCTCAAAATCTATTTGAGCTAGGATATCAAATTTTTCTCCCTTTCTCCTGGTGCCTTTGGGGAAACAAACCTTTCTTTGCTATTTGCAACACTTTGCCACTTGTCTCTACCGAATTCAGGTGATTGCCTGACTCAGTAAATCGTCACCCTTAGCCATGGGAAGCCCCGGAGGTTGTATCCTAATCTCCGGGGTCAATGTAGATAAAACGCGGTTTTCTGCAGGAAAATTAATCGAAATACCCAAGAATCAATCATTAAGCCGCGATGTTTTTCCACTAGACTACCGCTGCATGGTGGAGCAGCGGACAGGATTCGAACCTGCGTCTCATGGCGTTGTTCTGTGATATTCGATGTAGATCCGCGAGTGTTTAGCTTCAGTCTAGAGCAAGAGTCTGAAGTTGAAAGTGTCAGTCTAAGGGTGGCCAGAGGTGATGGGAACCTATTCATCCGATTGCGTTGGCAAGGTAGGAGTCGAACCTACAATCGTCCACTGGTCACTGAGTCTAAGTCTGCGCTCTGGTCTGATTATAGCATCTGAACACGGCTGATGGCGATCGCCCTCCTTCCCCCCTCACCCAGGCAACCCAGATTCCGGGGTTCTAGGGAACCCTCTGGGTTTACCCTCACCCTCTTCAAGAACCCCGGAATCTCAGCCACGCCCCACGCCCCTCTTCCCCCTCACCCAGGCAACCCAGATTCCGGGGTTCTAGAGAACCCTCTGGTTTTACC
>JBFRWC010000506.1:0-9247 GCA_051439365.1 Leptolyngbyaceae cyanobacterium | reverse complement strand
TCTTGAAGAAGCCGGGGTTCTGGGCTCTCCCTCACCCTGAAGCCAGCGCCCTTGAGCCTACCTCCCCTTCCGACCGCCGACTTGACTGCCGTTCAGCTCATACTGTGACTTGAACAGCTTTGGGCTCATTGCTCGTCACAGGGAGGCTTCCGTTTTTCTAACACTCCAGAACCAACGTTTGTCAACAAAATCTGTCTATGCAAAATCTGTCCATGCAAAATCTGTCCATGCAAACAACGGCTGAATATTCCTGCGCGTTTTGTGGAGAAGTGAGTACGACCTTTGTAGATGTGAGTGGAGGGTTGAGCCAGCGCTACATTGAAGATTGTCAGGTGTGCTGTCGGCCCAATATCCTCTATGTGCAAATTGATGAAGCTACCCTGGAGGTCGAAATTCAGACTGATTATGAAGAATAGGTTCGGGTACTAGAATCCTGGTTCCTGCCATTCCGGTATGGTGTGATCTTCTTCGTCATCATCAGCAATGCGATGGGTTAAGCTACTATGAAGTGGTGAATGGCTAGGGTAAGTATGACTAGGGTGCGGGTCTATTCAGATGTTTTCGCTGTCTTTCAGCAGTAGCAGGCTCAACAGTTTTACGGATCTCGGTCTGCTAGGGTGTGGGGGATCGTTTTAGTTCTGATCCAATGAATCATTCCCAATGAGTCATTTAGTGAACCCCCATTCTCTCAGTTGGGTTGGAGGATAAGCTTTGATCAGGGAGCATTGCACTACGAATCGTGAGGGAACCAACGAATGGAGACGGAAATCTATTTCAGCCGTAACAATGATGAGGTAATGGAGGTCCAAAATTGGGCTAATCGCAAGGATTGTGATGGTCCAATGATTACGCGGCTATTGAGCCCTAGTGAACGCGATCGCTACTTTTCCCTTAAGCAGACCCTTAACATGCGCGACTCAGAAATTTGGCGCTTGTTGCATCCTCCTAGGTCCACACCCCAGACTGCTCCCCCAACTGCCTCTCCGGTCTCTTCTCCAAAACCTGCATCTCCTCTTAGCAAACGAAATCGTCAAGGGGGGCAACCGTTGAGCCCGCCTTCTGGACGGCCTAACCCTCCTAATCACCGACCTCCGGGGCGCGAAGCTATCCCAGGGAAGCCCAATCCAGAAATCAAAATTGGTAGTTGTGAATTATCGAAACGGGCACTGTTACATATTATTCGGAAAGCCTGTGGTCGAGACATTGAGCCATTGCAACATCTTTCCTTGGCTGATTTGCAAGCTTTAGCGGCCAATGTCGTCCTCCCCAAAGACGGGGTGCCGATCCTAATAATGCCGGAGCTGCCTCAATCAGCTTGATCGAGGCCGCTTGATCGAGGCAGTCTAATTATTCTTCTGGCAAGATTTGTATCCGGATGGTTTTGGCGAGTTCACTGTTGGGTTCCCCTAGCTGAATTTGGAGGATATCTCCAGCGATCGGGTCCAAGGCATCCAACAGCGATCGCACATTGGGCGTACTGGCTCCACTATCCAGATAGACCCGCTCTGCCAGTTTGTTCAGCCGTTTCCAGGAGGTGTACACTTTGGCGATCGCCTGCTCTAGTTGGGATGCCTGATTGACCAACTCTGCAGTGGAATTGAGGCATCCAGTGCGTAGGGCTTCTTCCAGAGCCAATTCCAAATCCAGATCCTCATGGTTGAGGGCTTGCACCTCCGTCGCCGCTTGGAGATACTTCGCTAAATATTTGGCCTCAGCCGTGGCTTGTTTCACGCCATCAATGGACGGTTCCGCTGCCACCCCCTGTTGGATCGCCACTTGGTGATTTTCCGGTAGCTTTTCCAACTCCTTCACCAAGGGAGCCACGTACTTGGTAGGAATGGTATTGTCCGCCGTTTTTTCTTTCACTTCTGGAGGCAGTAACTCCGACGACATGGCGGTCCAGTCATCCGAGAGTTGGCGTACCTCCCGTCGGGTGATGCGATCGCCTTGATGGGCCGCATCGCTGACCAATTGCTGCACTTCTGGAGACGATTGAGCAGTCGCAATAAACGCCTTTTTACTAAACCGATTCACATCCTCTGGCTCTAACATTCCCTCTTGGAGCAACACATCAGCACTGTCAGCCAGTTCGATCAACTGATAAGCTTGGCTCTTGCTAATGTCCCGTTCCGCCAACCAGTTGAGAAACCCGCTCCCCCGACCCTCTCCCTGAACCTTTTCTCGATCCCGAACGGTTTTGAGAATGCGCCCCCGCCAAATGTCGGTTTGCAGATCAAAGCGATCGCACACCTGCCACGCCTGCCCCACTCGCTGCAAAAACTCCCCCTCTGAAACAGTGTCATCCTCCGGGTCGGGTAGTTGAAATTGCAAATCCCCTGCGGTGGTCATCGCCGCAATGTTCCCTTCCGCCAACAGTTCCAGCGAATGAGCAGACGAATCATGGGGGGGGAACACTGCACTTACAGCAGGCGAATTGACCGAAGAGTTAGCAGTTTCTTCGAGGTTGACATTACCATTGGTGGGTTCAGATGAGGGAGCCATAGAGGTTGTGATGGATAGTGACTAAGCTTAGCGGATGCCATTGTAGAACAAATTGCTGCCCTATTTTGATCGATTCTGGCGGCAAGAACGGAGTCCAGGCCAAAGATGGTCTCTTTTCTCCCCCCTATCTCCCTGCCGCTTTTATTTCTGCCTTCTGCCTTTGTTTTCCTCCGCCGCATTGCTCCCCCTTCTGCCTTTTGCCTTCTGCCTTCTGCCTTTCCCCTAGTGCCAATCTCCAATCAGCACATAAGGTGCCCAATAAAGGGGATGGGTAAACCGTTCAAATTGCAACAGCCACAGTTGACTTTGGCGCAGAGCTTCCGCCTTGGTCATTCCTGCCGCTAAATAGCGATAAAACTGAGCCATGAATTGCGCCGTGACTCCGTCATTAACCGACCATTGGGTCGCTAGAGTACTCCGTGCCCCGGCTTTGACCGCCATTCCTGCCAGTCCTAGCGGTGCCCTGGGATCACCTGTGGCCGTTTCACAAGCACTCAGCACCAGCAGATCAATCGGCGTTTGGCTAGAGCGCTGACCGTCCTGGAGTATTTGGCGAAGTTCATCAATACTAAGATGCTTATCCCAGGCAATGAGAAAAGTATTTTCCCAATTGGAACTAAATTGTCCGTGGGACGCAATGTGGATCCACGGAAAAGGTTGGTTTGTGATTTTTTGCCGGAGGGCCTGACTGGTAAATTGTTCATCTAACAACACACTACCAGAGACCGACTCTCGGATTTGCTGTAGTTCCATGCCTACATAGGCCAAGGGGCTAAATCCATGACGGGCTTTGCTTAAGCCTGCCATCAAAACGTGGGGAGATGAATTATAGGTCGGGGTTGAGTTTACCAGAGTGAGTCCGGGAGCCACGACGACTTGATATTGCTCGATCAAGTAGCGATCGCCATCGTTCAGCGCTGTCATTGGAATTTGGCGTAAGGGGCCATCCAGCACAAACACCAGGGTTTTGATCTGAGTTTGGCTCAACCACTCAGCCGCAGGACGCAGGAGCCAATCATAGAGTTGTCGGGATTGCGACCGAAAATCTAGCCGACTACGGATGACTAAGTTATCACGAAACTCGTTAATCAATTGGGTCAAGTCTGTTTCGGGAATGGGACTGGAAAAATGCTGGAGGGGGCGTTGTGGCAAGCTGATAATCACATCGAGGCGATCGCGCAAGATAATCGGATAAACGACTGCCGCTTCAGCATCCACCTCGTCAATCGAGACCGCGTCCCCTTCAAGACAGACATCTTGGAAAAAATCATCCAACTCCGCAATCTGAAACGCCTCCATCACATCTCGTGCTTGCACCAAGTTTGTTTGAGGAATGGAGCCATTATCCCCAGGAGTCAACAGCAAATCCACCAGTTCTCGATAGATAGGTTCGACTCCTTCTTGAAAACGAACTTGCCCCTCGGTCTCGGTGGCCAATAAGTCTATGCGCAGGGCATTCAGATGGGTCACAGCATCTCTATAGGCTGCGATCGCCCCGTCCTGATCCCCCTGCACCCGCAGAATCCGCCCTAACTGCCACTGCCACTGATAGATCATCTCCTCAGCCTGCAGCACTTGAGCCAGGGCCAACGCCCGATGGGTCCACTGTTCTGCCATCTCCCAATGCTGGGCTCGTTCAGAGACATGGCCTAAGTAGCCCAGTGCATAAGTTTCAGTCCGCTGATCCCCCAATCGTTGGGCTAAGGCGACCGCTCGCTCCAGTAAATGCTCTCCAGTCGTCCAATCTAAGGGGGGGACGAGGTAATCCGGGGATGATGTAGGCTGACTCAGCAACCGGATCAACTGTCGCCCCACATTGATGTAGGCGTGAACAGTATTGCGGTCGCTCGGTAATGACTCAAGCTCTGCCCATGCCCGTAGCCATAGGGCTTCTGCCGCCTGCCACTGCTGCAAATCAAGGTGTAATTGCAGTTGGGCTAGTTGGATGTGAAGATGCAGCATGGGATCCACATTGGAGGCAAGAGCCTGCTGATAATGGGCCATCGCAGCGTCTATGTTCCCTTGAAGGCGTTCGGTTTGCCCCAAACTCAGCCAGAGAGTCGCTACCTCAGTTGCCATCTCAGGCATCACCTCAGGCAATTGACGGGGTTGGGCGCTATCCGCATCACTGTCCGTATCACTGTCCACATCAGGATAACCATAATCATATTGAGCGATCGCCAACCCTTCCTCTAAGACTTGCTGCGATCGCTCCGTCTCCCCCACCAACCGCAACACTTCCCCCAGTTGCCGTAAGACCGCCAGGTGTAATCGAGTGGAGGGGGCGATCGCTTCAACCCGTTGGTGAATTTGGTCTAGCTCGGCCAACGCCTGACGGTGGTAGCCCAGTTCCTGCATGGCCTGAACCTGATTGAGCCGTGCTTGGACCCCACGTAGCTGATCAGCAATCGCTTCGTATAACGCGATCGCCCGGTCCCACGTCATTAAGGCCGCTTGGAGTTGCCCCCGATCAAACTGAAGACGAGCCTGGGTATTGAGAGATTGGGCCAATCCCCGCTGCCGCTCCCCTTCGTTCACCTGGTCGCCCCTATTTGGAGCCGATAGTAATGCCACACTTTCAGCAACACGCTGTTGTGCCTCAGCCCAACTCCCTAGTTTTTGATAAGCCAGCGACAAATTACTCAACACCCTTGCCCGACCGAGAAGATCTTGCTGTTGCGTGTAGTGGGCTAATGCCTGTTGCCAAGCGGCGATCGCGCCTGGGTAATCTTGTTGCCCGTATAGTAATCGTCCTTGACGATCGTAGGCCAAATGCGCCGGGTCAACCATAGACGGATCAACACTAGTCCCGCCGCGATTAGTGTGATGGCCATCATCCCAGCCCAATCCTTGGACTATGCCCCATAGGGTCAAACTTGCAGGAGAAATAAGCGTCTGCCTTGCCTGGGTTTGCGTGGTCTGAGTTTGCGTGGTCTGAGTTTGCGTGGTCTGAGTTTGTGTGGTCTGGGTTTGTGTGGTCTGAGCTTGCGTTCTTTGAAACTGAACCATCGGCGCAATTAGTCCAGTGATAAAGAAGCCTACACAAAACCAGATACTGAAATGCTGAACCGACCAACGTTTAGCCGCCATAGTTTAATACGAGGTTGAGGTGTACTGTCACGAAGTTGCACAGTCTCCTGGGATGAAGCGGATTCACAGCTTGCGCTCACTCATCATGATCCTCTCATATATTGTTCTGATGGGTCTTGCGACTTTCTCTAACAATTTGTTACCCTAATCTCAGCAATCCAGGGAATGGATTCTGAACGCGATCGCCACTCATTTTTTGTAGAGATCGTTAAGAGATATACAGAGTAGGAGGAGAGCAGATCAGTAGAAACACAGAGTAATAGGGACAGCATTCAAGAGGTAATATTTTCTTCTCTCTACAGGAGAAACCATAGGAGAAACCGCTATGTCATATAGGGTGTGGCAAGAGCCACACCGCCTTCACCCCTAATCTGATCCAGATCAGAAGTATCGAATTTTGTAGTGTTAAGCTCATCCTTGCCCCAGCCGTCAGGCAATCATCATCAAACATTTACGTTTGTGTGACCTAAATTCTTTGAAGAACGTTGTATCTTCGGTAGAAGGTAGGGGCAGTTTGGGTCACAATAGAGGATGAGGGCACAGAATAATTGTGACTGCAGCGCAGCGTTGTATTCATTTTCCGGGCTATTGCCTGAATGGCAGACTTCTTGGAGTTAGTTTCGTGTTTTAGCCACCCTTCAGGTTGGCTGATAATGGAGATTGTAGATGCGGCACTGCTCCAGATTTTCACGGTCTATACTGGTTCTCGATATTCGTAACTTCCTTGTTGTTTTTTTCATCCGGACTATTGTTTTAAACTATTTTCAGACAGGTACCTTAAAATGATGCGGCATCCTCGATTCAGCCACTATGCAACACTAGCGACAGTGGGGCTGGCCTCTCTACTGGTCAATGTGTTTCCGGTTGCAACCCTTCCGGTTTACGCCCAATCTAGTGATGATTCTAACCAAGGCTTGCCCCCTGGCACTGTGGGTGGTGGATCTCGTGGGCCTGTAGATTGTAACGCTCACTCTCCTTTAGTTGCCTTTGCTCCTGAAACTAACTTGCTTAAAACGTTGGCTACCCAGCCAACACTCTGGGTATATCTACCTGACACCTTCTCTTTTGAAGAGGCGGAGTTTGTTCTTTACGATGAAAACGAAGCAACCGTAATCGATACGGTGTTTACCGTAGCGGATCAGTCAGGGTTAATGAAAATAGATTTGGCCGCGATCGCCCAGGACCAAGCATTGGAACCGGGCCAGAATTATCGCTGGTTCTTTTCCTTGGTATGTCCCGATAACCGAGCCGCTGATGTATCTGTAGATGGCTGGTTAAATCTCACCCCATTAGCCACAGACCTAGCGAACCAGTTAGACCAAACGCATGATCCCATTGACCGGGCGAACTTGTATATCAGCGCTGACATGTGGTCTGAGGCACTCACCACCTTAGTCAGTTGGCATGAATCTCCCTCTCCTGATCTATCTCAGAGTGCATGGGATGGCGTTATTGAGACGCTCAGTCCGGTTACGACTCCCCTGAACTTAACAACCGCCTATCGCTTGACGTTGGAGTCGGATTAACCTTAGCCATTGCCTCAACCTATGTGCGATGGTAGTGGTGTATCGACCACCCATTCTTCTCCCCATGAATCGATATGCGACATCTTCCTGAACTTCGATCCGGACTTAAGTCAGCCGCCAGATCTTTACAATCTTGGCGGATTGCAGGCTATGGCAAAGTCGTTTTACTGCTCTCCTTGCTGACAACTGGGTCAGTGGTAGGAATGCGTGCCCTTGGCTGGTTGCAAGTGTTTGATCTAAATGCCTACGATCAGATGTTGCGGCAGCAGCCGACGATGCCACCTGAATCCCGTGTCGTTGTCGTCGGTATCACGGAGGAGGATCTGCGCGAATATGGCTGGCCAATTCCAGACCACTTAATGGCCCAGGCATTGCAGACTTTGCAGAGCCACCAACCCAGGGTGATTGGATTTGATCTGTATCGTGATATTTTCCATCCACCAGGAACAGAGCAGTTGCGATCGCAACTTGATGCCGCCAATGTGATTGTGATTGAGGAACTGGGTGGCGAGAATGCTATTGCTCCTCCCCCTGGGATTCCGCCAGAACGGGTCGGCTTTAACAATCTGCTGACTGATGGGGATAAGGTTGTCCGTCGTAACCTGATGGTCGTTCTGTTTGGTGATGAAGAGCGCCACTCCTTTTCCCTCCGAGTCAGCCAAGCATATCTGACTCAGGATGGGGTGGACTTGACCCGTTATCCGGATTCCATCCAATTGGGAGAGACGACGTTCCTAGACTTGCAGACCACCTCAGGGGGATATCATCTCTCGCATAGTGGCTATCAAATTTTGAATCAATTTTTGAGGCAAGACCGTTCTGATGATGGACCGGATGAGCAGGCTGATGATCTCGTTCCGGGTGAGCAGATCTCGCTGCACCGAGTATTGTCTGGAGATGTTGATGCTGATTTAATTCATGACCGGATTGTGCTGGTGGGGACGGTTGCCCCTAGTCTCAAAGATTTGGTCTACACTCCGTATAGCGATCGTTCTGAGGTCTCTCGAACGCCGGGGGTGATTATCCATGCCCAGTTTACTAGCCAAATCCTGCGGGCAGTGCTAGAGCAAGAGCGCCTCATCTGGATGATGCCAACGTGGAAAGAGTGGCTCTGGATCTTGGGATGGGCAATTTTAGGCGGCACAACGGCATGGATGACCCGTAATCCCATCCTGGTTGGAGTCAGTGTGATTGCAACAGGTGGGCTTTTAATTGGAAGTTGCTACTTTGTATTTCTACAGGCGGGTTGGATTCCCCTCTGGCCTGCATTAATCGCCTTAGTGGCAACGAGTGGGGCTGTGTTTACCTATGAAAGCCTCTATCGATTGCTTTATGACACCCTCACCGGGTTACCTCAGAAGACCATGTTTTTGCGGTTTGTTGGGCAATCGATGACTCCCTCATCTCTGCTATCCCAATTACGTTCTCCTTCCCCAGAGGAAGAACGTTTTGGGGCGATGTTGTGTCTGGATCTCAATGGATTTAAGCGGATTAATGAAAGTTTGGGGCATGAAGAGGGCGATCGCATTCTTTTAGCCATCACCCAACGCATCAAGCGAACTCTCCCACGTCACAGTCAACTATCCCGCCTTGTGAGTGATAAGTTCGCAGTCTGGACCCAGACATTGCCTCAAGGGGAAGATGCGATCGCCCTGGCTCATGCCATCCAGGATAACGTCAAGCAACCGATTTATATCAATGGACAAGAAGTCGTGATGTCAGCCAGCGTTGGCATCGCCATCAAAACCGACGATAGCAGCGGCAAAGCCGATGAACTGCTCCGGGATGCCCAAACGGCCATGCATCAGGCAAAATCTCGAGGCAAAAGTCAGATCGAGGTATTTAATCGCAACATGCGCCTCAATATTATTGCCCATTTTCAAACCGAAGCCGATTTGCGGTATGCCATCGAGCGGCAGGAACTACGAACCTATTACCAGCCGTTCATTTCCCTCCAGACGGGCAATATTGCTGGATTTGAAGCCCTCATCCGTTGGCAACATCCCCAACATGGCCTAGTTTCCCCTGGAAAGTTCATCCCGGTGGCAGAAGATACCGATTTAATCATTCCCATTGGCCACTGGATTCTTCAGGAAGCGTGCCAACAGATGCGTCGTTGGCACACGGCC
>JBFRWC010000505.1:0-9906 GCA_051439365.1 Leptolyngbyaceae cyanobacterium | reverse complement strand
CGCCCCGGATATCCTTAACGGTCCCCCGCCAAAATCCCCCCGACAGAATCCCCTGATTGACTGACAAAACTGCCTAAAACCTTGTCCCTGCCTTGGGTCAGGAGACCTGACCCCTACATTGTCCCAATCTCTTGTAGGGGAGTGGTTTCCGCGCCCAAGCCCCAATTTTTGTCAGTCAACCAGCAGAATCCCTCTGCCAAAATTTCCAAAAAAATACCAACAGCACAAATTGCCTGAGCAACCTTGGCTGTTGGCCTGCTACCTCGTGGCGCAACATCGCTAAATTGGTGCGTTACGCTGGCGCTACACGTACCCTATCTCTTGACTTCTCGACCTCTCGACTTCTCTCGACCCCAGGCAGAGCCTAATCTCTGACCCTCAAAATCTGGCTAACGGAGCCAGCAGGTCATCGAGACCGTCCTCTGCCTGATCTAGCAACTGGATCTCCCGTTCGCCCAATTGGTCACAAACTTCTACCACATCGTTAATCACTCGCTGATAGTCAGCGATCGCACAATTCCAGTCACCTCGGAGATGATACGCTCGCCCCCGCTCCAGATAGATATGGTCTTGCAACACCCCAAAATTCAGAGCTGCATCAAAGCACTCCACCGCACGGCTATACATTTTCAGATCACGGAAGGTGATCCCTTGGTTAATCCACGCTCTCACGTTGTAGGGATTGAGGTCGATGGCAGTGTCGTAGTCCAACAGCGCCCCCAATAAATCGCCGTGGTGAGCGTAATAGTTGGCCCGATTGTTATACACACTATCCAACGTCGCATCGAGAGCGATCGCCATGTTGTAGTCGGCCAAGGCTTGGTCATGGTGATGGCACTTGAAATGGGCTAACCCACGATTGTTGTAGTCAGAGGCGTTGAGGGGGTTCTGGTCCAACAATTCGTCAAATAGGGCGATCGCATCGACATAGTTTCCGTCTTTCGCTTCCGCCAAGGCAGTTTGCCGCAGTAACTTATGCTCGATCCATCCCCCAACTGCTGGTCCCACGACCGTATCAGTGACAGGTTCAGGCACTGATTTAAGCACTGACTCGGTCACTGACTTGGTCACTGACTTGGTCACTGACTCAGGCACTGATCTGGTCACTGACTCAGCGATTGGGCAAGAGGACCACATGACTTGACCCGCTGCATACGCCGTTGTAGGTAAATCGGTCTGCTGAGGGCGGGAATATTTGACAATACGGTTGGAATGTAAGCGCCCAGGTTGATAATGATAGTTACTAGAAGAGTGCATAGTCATCCTCGAATTGAGTAAATATATCGTTCGACCCTTACAATCGCTAACTCACCAACTGGATTGGGGTCTCACTGATAAACCATTGGTTGCGTCCGTTTCGGATTTCGGTCTGGCTCAATGCACTCCTATATAACTAATACCGAGGTTGGCTCCCTTCATTCGAGGTTGAAACTACTGAAAAATTTAGTGGGCTTTTCTGTAAACCTCGGTGTGACTATGCAAAGTTTTGTAAAGGAAGACGACCAAACCAAGGTCAGTCAAGGGATATACTGGTTTTCGTCATGCCCAGCATTGATTACGTATAACTACGGATGACAACGGCGAAAAAGGAAGAAGCCGTCCCACTAGGCTGAAACAATTGATTTCGCTTCAATATAATTACGGAAATTATGACGGAATTGTCCGGATGATGGAGAGGCCAAGCCATGGCGTGCTTTAGGTCGGTTGAGTAAGGGTGAAGTCATCGCTATCTGCGAGTTTTGTATCTGAATATGTCGCTTTGTTCTAGATCCGTAACGGTTAGACGGTTAGAGCCAACCCGATAGACTGTGCGCGATACAATCCATTGAGTACAGCGACAGCCACTTTGACTGGGGCTGATCAATGTTGGATCGAGTAAAGACTGGAGACTCATAACTTATGGTTGCGACCGATACGCGAACAAGTGCTGCGGAGATGACGATTGCGGAGATGACGATGGAGGCTTATGTGGTGGTGGGTTTGGCCCACTGCTTTATCAAGGATGATGGCGAGGTGCATCCTGTTACGGTGATTGAACCGATTCCCTCGGCGGCGCTGGAAGCGATCCTCAAGGGCATTGCCACGTCTTATGAGATGGCTTACGCCACTCCATTGGGAGAGATCGTGCAGGGAGAGACATTGGTACGGCCAGAGGGATTTCCAGCAGAGAGCCAGTTTTGTGATGAGTTCGTCGAGCGGGCGATCGCAGCGGCTCGAACTTATCAGGCCCGTCCCGAAGCTCAGAGCCATATCGCCCTGCATGAGACTTACCGGGAGTTCAATCTGTCCCTAGAGCGCAAGCGGGTATTAAACTCTGACCGCATCGTCAAGGCTGAAGATAACGTCAAGCAACACGCCTACACCCATCAAGTCCTCTAGCCTGTTGACTCGATCTTCCGTCCTCCTGAGTTCCGTCCTCCCTGGTTCTAATCTACAATTCTAATCTACGCAATTCTGTCATGACCCTGAAACTATACGGCGGTGCCCGCAGTCGTGCCTCCATTGTTCACTGGTATTTAGAAGAAAAAGCCATCCCTTACGAGTTTGTGCTGCTGGACATGCAAGCGGGGGAGCACCGTGCTCCCGACTTTCTCGCGATTAATCCCATTGGCAAAGTTCCGGCCATTGTGGATGGTGACATCACTTGCTGGGAATCTGGGGCCATCTTGCTGTACCTAGCGGAAAAATACGCGCCTGCCCCCCTAGATTTCGTCACCCGCACAGCCTTATCCCAATGGGTGATGTTTGCTAATGCCACCCTGGGCGTGGGCTTGTTTGTGGAAAGCAATCGGGAGCGGGAAGGCGATCGCCTCCTCACGTCGCTCAACCAAGTCCTCGCCCAATCTCCTTACTTGGTCGGGGATGATCTGACGGTGGCAGATATTGCGGTGGGTTCCTATCTGGCCTATGCCACGATGATGGTCAAGTTGACCTATGAGACGTACGAGGCGATCGCTGCTTACGTGGAGGCGCTCACCCAGCGTCCTGCTTATCAAAAAACGATCTTAGGGGCATAAGCCCCGTTCCAGCCTCCAAAAGCCATAAAAAAGCACCTTCCTCCAGAGAAGGTGCTTATAGTCTAGTTAACCAATTCAATCAAACCACCTCAACCAGGTATATTTCCTGGTATCCAATCACCTATTCCCAGGCAAAACAGGCATTAACGAAATCCGACTGCTGCTTGCCAGACAAAGGCTAGCAACAAAAAGAAAACCGGAATCACTGGCAGAACATCTACCAAGGGATTAAAAATTTCGTATGCCTCTGGTAACTTTGCAAATAGCAATACCAATTCCATTTCCCACTAACCTCTTGAAAATATTTATAATTGCGTTACATAATACCACTCTACGAGATCAAATACTATCCCAATGGTTTGGGTTTGGGCGATCGCTGTAACGGTTACCCCTAAAGCATTAGCCACCACACCAAAGCAATCAGGCTACTGCCAGGAATGCTTATCACTGAGACCCAATGACCCCAAAATGTCATGTTCGTTAACACTCTACTCAGGTGAGGTCGCCCCTCACAGATCACGTGGATGACTTCAATGCGACAATGACAACGCTCAACGAGCCACCACCCAATCCCTGCCACCACTAGCGGTGTCCAACCCAGTATCAGGACCACCGTGATAAGGATAACTTTCCAGGTCATAGCAATAATGCTCCATCAGCGCAATAGTAGCCATCGGCACATAGCAGCCATCGGCACGTCGGTTGGGGTTTGCTTCTTCAACCTTTCGATTCATTCATAAAGCAAATGGGGCAATAACTCACCTTTTCGTAATCTGTGGGCATGGAGTCAATACTTGCTGTCCCATCCGTTGGGTGACCAACTCGTGGGCTAACTCGATCGCTGCGGTCATACTGGTCGCATCGGCAATCCCCTGGCCAGCAATATCAAAGGCGGTGCCGTGGTCTGGTGAGGTGCGGACAAAGGGTAAGCCAATGGTTGTGTTCACGGCCCGGTCGAAGCCCAACATTTTCACGGGAATCAAGCCTTGGTCGTGGTAAAGCGCCAGGTAGGCATCATGGCCCTTGGTCGTGGGCTGCGCCCCAAACCACACCTGCCCCGGTTGGACCCAGAGGGTATCGGGGGGGACTGGGCCATCCAGTTGAACTTGGGGAAAGCGCGATCGCATTTCCTCTAACCACGGTCCCAGCCATTCTTGTTCTTCTGCACCTAGTTGCCCCTGTTCGCCGCTATGAGGGTTGAGTCCAGCAATGGCAATGCGGGGTCGCGTGACCCCAAAGTCATCGGCGAGGCTCTTGACGAGGAGTTCCAATTTTAGAGTCATCAAGGCTGGGGTGAGGGCATCCGGCACCTGTCGCAGGGGAATATGGGTGGTGGCTAGCAAGGTCCGCAGGGTCCATTGGGCATGGGGCGATCGCGCCACAAACAGCATCCCAAACCGCTCCACTCCAGCCTTTTCGGCTAACAACTCTGTTTGGCCAGGATAAATCTGCCCTGCGGCTTTCCAGGCTGACTTGGCAATGGGAGCGGTGACAATGCCGTGGAATTTTCCCGCGAGGGTGTGGGCGATCGCCACTTCCATGGTGCGAAAACTGATGGCCCCACTGGCCGCACTTTCCTGACCACTGACCACTTGTTGTCGCTGAGGGACTGGACTGTCAATATCTAATATCTTAAGCTGGGCTGGGTTGGCCAAAGCACACTCAGGGGATTGATGACGCAGACGGTCATAGGTTTGCTGGAGAAGGGCGCGATCGCCCACTACCGTCATCTCAGCGAGTCGTTCCCCGCAGTCATCGGCCAACGCCTTCAGTACCACCTCTGGCCCGATCCCGGCAGGATCACCCAACGTCAACGCCAACTGGGGGCGAGATTCAATCCCGTCGCTCATACCACACCTCTCTTGCAACTCTTTATGCTGTCAGTATCGCTCTAGATGAGAGGTCAGAATTAGAAAATAACCCTAATTTCTGAGAATGATGAAAACTTTGTTATCAGAACCCACTCCCCAAAATTTGGAGCAATGCGGACCTCAAATTACCCTAAAATACTTAGGACACTTTACGGTTGGAGAACATAACATACATGAGCGGCGAAATTTTTAATGCAGCGTTTCTGTCATTCACCTTAATTTTGGTAGGGCTATCCCTCGGATTCCTCCTGCTCAAGCTACAAGGAGGTGAGTAAATCGTCTCCCTTTGGCACAACCATTGGGGACGTATATTAGACATCACCCGATTAATATCATTAGAACGTAAGGGCTACAGGGTCTTCCTCAGCCCTTTTTTCCAATGTTTACTGGGATCTGCTTCTGCTGTCTGATTTGGCATAATAGACGCTCTTGCCACTATGGAGAGTGAACAACTTGGGGGCGAGCGCAGACGCTGAAACCATGACTGATCAGGGGGACTGGCTTCAGCCAAATGAGGAGCATGATTGTGTGATCCAACCCAACGTCACATCAAGATTGCCTGAATTTTGACGAGTCCGGCGGTTGAATTGGGTCCATATTCTCATTTATCTGGTAAGCTTTATGATAACACCTTATAAAAAGTTAACATTATTAGGCATTAGGCCCAGTTCTCCATGAAACTACTAATCATTGGTGCTACAGGTACTTTAGGCAGACAGATCGCTCGTCGGGCAATTGACGAGGGACATCATGTTCGCTGTATGGTGCGTAGCTTTCGCAAGGCCGCATTCTTGAAGGAATGGGGGGCCGAGTTGGTCGGGGGAGATTTATGTCGCCCGGATACAGTTCTTCCCGCGTTAGAAGGTGTTGACGCGATCATTGACGCTGCCACGGCTCGTGCCACCGATTCTCTGAGCATCAAGCAGGTGGACTGGGATGCGAAAGTGGCCTTTATTCAAGCGGTGAAAGCAGCTAACATCAGCCGCTACATTTTCTTCTCGATTTTGGATGCCGAGAACTATCCCAAGGTGCCGCTGATGGAAATTAAGCGGTGTACAGAATTATTTTTGCGAGAATCCGGGTTGGATTACACCATTTTGCGCCCTTGTGGTTTCTTGCAAGGTTTGATTGGTCAGTACTCGATTCCAGTGCTCGAAGGCCAAGCGGTTTGGATGATCGGCGATACGTCTCCGATGGCCTACATGGACACTCAAGATATTGCCCGCTTTGCGGTGAAGGCGCTGACGACTCCGGACTCCATTGGCCATACGTTTCCTGTTGTGGGATCAAGGGCTTGGAGCGCAAACGAAATTATTGGCTTGTGTGAGCGACTGTCGCGGAAAGACGCGAGGATTTGGAAGATCCCCGGTGGGATTATCCAGGGCTTTCGCAAATTTTTGTACACTTTCCAGTGGGGCTGGAATACGGCGGATCGATTGGCCTTTTTGGATGTGGTGTCGTCTGGCCAGGAACTGAACGCCAATATGGACGAGACCTACGCCACCTTCAACATTGATCCGGGCAGCGTCACCACGATGGAAGAATATATGGGTGAGTATTTTGAGCGGATCACCAAGAAGCTGCGGGAGATTGATTACGAGAAGCAGAAAGCCAAGCAAAAGAAGAAGAAGCGATCGCCCTTCAAAACTAAAGCTTAGGCATGAGGGGTGATATGCTCACCCTCCTTTTGATCCGTCATGGGGAGTCGGTGGGGAATCGTCAGCGGCGAATGCAGGGACATGGCGATGATCCCCTATCGGTCCAGGGTCAACAACAAGTGCAGCGGTTGGCCCAACGGTTAGCGAAAGACTTTGACTCTCCCACCCAAATCTATTCCAGCCCTTTGATTCGGGCACGACAAACCACGGAGGCGATTGTGCAATATCAGCCCTCCGTGGTTTGTTGCGACTATAGGATGGCGATCGCTGAAGGAGATGCCGGGATTTTCCAAGGCTTAACCTGGAGTGAAGCCCAACAGCAGTATCCCCAACTCTGTCAGCAATTAGAAACCAAGACCGATTGGGTGCCAATCCCTGAAGCCGAGTCCCCTGCCGCGATTCGGCAACGTGCCCAAGACTGGTTACAAGGGATCCTGCGGCAACATGGGAATGGCGATCGCGTTTGGATGATCACCCATGAGTGGATCATGTACCAGTTGGTATCGGTGTTGTTAGGGAGCGATCGCACCTGGCAATTTCCGGTGGCCCACACGGGGTTATTTGAATTTAGGGTAGACCGGGAGCGGTGGTCACAGCCAGAGGCCAACACCCGTTACAATAGCAGTCTGTGGCAAGTCCGGCACTTCAACGATACGCAGCACTTGCGTGGTCTTAATATTACAGAGGATGAACGATCTGGTCTTTCGTAGCACCATTATCGCTAGGATAGTTGCTATTAGCTTCATTTAGTAAAACACCGCTTCATGATGGGGAAAAACCCATGAACCGTAAATTCATGCGTCGTAGTTTCAGCGGCTTGGTCCTGCTTTTTGGCTTACTGGCCTGGGTCGCGTCACCAGTCGGAGCCAATCAATTCATTGATTCCTACACTGCACGACTGAGCATTGACGATCACTTCAACACTGAAGGCGTGCGATTAAACTCCGCCGCTGCCGTTATTCGTCAAGACCGAGCGAATTTTCACCAATTTAGCATTAGAGATGGTGAGGATACCTACGATTCTGTGTTCGACAATGTTGATAATCGAGCAACATTAGAACGACTGTTGAACAATGGGAATATGTCAGAATCGATGAAGCAGACGATTACCAACAGGACTTCTCTGATTAGAGTTGACATTTATCAAAACTCCATCAATATCTTCATCCTTGAGTGACCATCAAATGATTCTGGTCCGATGCCACGACTGCTTTGCTTGAGCGGGAACAATAGCAAAACTTAACTAATCTCATCAAACGCATTTCCCAAATTCATCCAGAATGAGTTTTGGTGCCTTATCGATGTGCCTGATTAATCGCTGTTATTTGGAGGGTAACGAATTCAATGCTCACTGCAAAAGATATTATGACCAAGGATGTGGTCACAATCAGTGGCTCCGCGACCATTGCTGATGCGATTAAACTGATGAATGACGAGGGGTTACGGGCGCTGATTGTGGAACGTCGCACCGAGAGCGATCCTTATGGCATTCTCACAGAGACCGATGTGGTTTACAAAGTGGCGGCTCATGGGGATGACCCCAGTAAGGTGCGAGTGTTTGAACTGATGACAAAGCCCTGTGTGGTAGTTTCTCCCAATTTGGGAATTGAATATGTGGCCCGTTTGTTTGCGAATACGGGAATTCGTCGCGCTCCGGTGATTGAGGGCAAACTGGTCGGGATTATCTCCGTGACCGATTTACTGCGGAAGGGGGATTTGATCAACGCGCCCAAGTTACTCTACTTGGAAGATCGGATCGAAGCGGCCCGTGATGAAGCCCATCAGGTTTGCAAGGAAAAGGGCGATCAGTCGCCGGAATGTGCGGCGGCTTGGGATGTGGTGGAGGAGTTGCAGGCGGCAGCGTCTCACCAAGGCTCGAAGTTCTAGTTTATTGGAAGAGAGCGATCGCCCTCTTCCCCAATACCGCGATCGCCCCTCGATCCCATGCCATCACTGCATCCGAGAGGGCGATCGCGCCATTATCCCACCAAGCTAACGGCCATCTAGCTATGATAGAAGTTGATCGTAACAGTTGTAAGAAAACTTGAACCAATGACGAATTACATCCAAGTTCTGAATCAAGTTCAGTCCCTCAGCTACTCGGATCAATTAAAACTCTTGAAGGAGTTGAGCCACTGGCTGAATCAAACGGCAGATGTTCAAGAGGATGAGGTGATGTCTCAAGACGAGATTCTTCAGAGTCAGGAAGCTTGGGATGATTATCTTGCAGGCAACGATCAAGGTGTTACGTCTCAAGAGTTGAAACGCAAGCTGTCGGGAAATAATCTTGCTTGACTATATTCTCTTAAAACAGGCTGAGCGTTATTTACTGCGGATGAATCCTGCAGATCAGGCAAGAATTATCGATGCTCTCGATACCCTAATGACCGATCCATCAACGTTAGATATCAAACCTTTGAAGGGTCGTCCGGAATCTCGGTTACGGGTTGGCAAGTACAGAGTGTTATTTCGGGCAGATCCACAGAGACAGGTTTATGTGGTTACTGTGATTGGCTCCCGTGGCGATGTCTACAAATGAGAGTCAGCTTTTTTTCACTTCTATCGTTGTGTTTGGCATGGCGAATGGAGACTTGATCATACAGCGATCGCCTTCAATCACCAGATACGAGAAGGCGATCGCCCTCTTCCCCAATACCGCGATCGCCCCCTGATCCCATGCCATCACTGCATCCGAGAGGGCGATCGCTCCCCCCATCCACCAACGCTCACAGCCTCAGTATTTGTAGAACTTCAACCGTTTAAAGTGAGTCGAACACCACGTCAACTTAAACCTGGCTTTTGCTATCACATCACTACCCGTTGTAATAATCGGGAATTTCGTCTGACTCGGTTTGAATGCCGCGAAGTGTTGCTGTTCACCATCAAACAATGTCAGGAGAAATATAACTTCAAGCTTTATGGTCTTTGTATCATGAGCAACCATGTCCACTATTTGCTGGAACCAGCTCAACCAGAAGATTTGCCCAAAATTATGCACTGGATCAATTGGTATAGTGCGATGTGCTTCAATCGAATGTTGAATCGGACGGGACACTTTTGGGAGAAGCGCTACCACAGTTCTGGGTTTCCCAATACAGACTATCGACGGGTGCTGAATACGCTGCGGTATATCCATGCCAACCCCAAGGCAGCGGATATACAACCGGGATTTTTCTATGACTTTAGCAACTATGGCACCTATGACCGTCTGACTCAGGATGGACTGACAGAATGGCATCCGGCGTTTCTGGCGTTGGGGAAAACCTTGGATTTGTGTGCGGCGGCCTATCGGCGGTTTTGTCAACGGTATAAGCCCAAGCCCAAGGCGGAACGCAAAAGTCATTGGGGTAGCAAAAAGCT
>JBFRWC010000504.1:0-8252 GCA_051439365.1 Leptolyngbyaceae cyanobacterium | reverse complement strand
GGGCTGATCTGGTTGACGGGGCGAGTGCCCACCCATGCGATTATCCCGATCGCCATTGCCTTTGGCTGCATTGCGATCGCCGAGGTGGTTCATGCCCCCGCCGCGATGGCGATTGTGGGCGAACTGGCCCCTGAGTCCGCCCGTGGGATTTACTTTTCCTTAGAGTCCCAGACCTGGGCTCTAGGATTTTTGATTGGTCCGGCAGTCGGAGGATGGACTCTGGATCATGGCACAATTTGGGGGGGAAATCTTTGGCTCGTGTTGATGGCTAGCGCCTTGGTGTCAACGGGGCTGCTGATCTGGCTAAAACGGCGTGACCAGGAACACCTCAGTGTCGTAGAACCCACAATCGAACCTATCATTGAACCCGCAATCGAGGCCAAGCTAGAGACAATGATAGAGACCAAAACCCTTCCGTAGGTTGGGCTAGCGGCAGCGTAACCCAACGAAATACCGACTTGGGGTATTGCCAAAGGCAAGGCTAAGCCAACAGTCCCTCCGCCCAACCCACGAAATGCTCGAATGCTCTTTTGTTAGCGACAGCGTAACCAACGCCCGCCCACTCGCCCTGAATCGGGGCACAAGCGGGTTTCATCACGAATTGCAAACTTCCGCTAAGCGATCGCCCCAACTTTCACAACAATCTGCGACAATAAGTGCCAACCTCATTTGTGCGTTTTCGTTGCTACGGTGAATCATTTAAACAGATTCGCCTTACTTATTTCGGCTCGGTTTGCTTGTGTCAATAAGTAAATTGAGTCACCAAGCTCGGATTCACTTGCTGATTTGCAGTGCGTTTTGTCGCCACTGTTTCTTAACCTCATTGAGCATTTTTTCAATAGTTTGTAGCAAACAATTGTAACAGGCATTTGTCACCATCGTTACTTGTTTGGTTGCAAGCCATTGGACTGTTTTTATGCCCATGATCATGCTCAATTTAACTGGAGAATAATCAATGAAATTGGCCTACTGGATGTATGCAGGTCCAGCCCATATTGGCACCCTTCGAGTTGCCAGTTCGTTCAAAAATGTTCATGCCATTATGCACGCTCCCCTAGGTGATGACTACTTCAACGTCATGCGATCGATGTTGGAACGGGAGCGGGATTACACTCCGGTAACAGCCAGTGTGGTCGATCGCCATGTGTTGGCACGGGGTTCTCAAGAGAAAGTCGTGAACAATATTGTCCGCAAAGATCAGGAAGAACATCCCGATTTAATCGTGCTGACTCCCACCTGCACCTCCAGTATTTTGCAGGAAGATCTAGAGAATTTTGTAGAACGGGCGCAGTTGGATGCTAAGGGCGATGTGATGTTAGCGGATGTGAATCACTACCGCGTTAACGAACTCCAGGCAGGCGATCGCACCCTCCAACAAATCGTCCAGTTTTACACGGAAAAAGCCCGAAAAAAAGGAGATTTACCGACGACGAAAACCGAGAAGCCCTCTGTTAATATTATTGGCGTTTCGACTCTGGGTTTTCATAACCAACATGATGCCACTGAACTGCGTCGTTTAATGGCTGATTTGGGGATTGAAGTGAATGCGGTGATTCCAGAAGGGGCCAGCGTTCATGAGTTGAAAAATCTCTCCCGTGCTTGGTTTAACTTAGTGCCCTATCGGGAATTGGGAATGATGACGGCGAACTATCTCAAAGAGCAATTTGAGATGCCAATGGTAGATATTACCCCGATGGGCGTGGTGGAAACCGCTCGTTGCATTCGAGCCATTCAAACCGTCATCAATGGCCAGGGAGCAGCGGTCGATTACGACTCGTTTATCGATGAACAAACCCTATTTGTCTCTCAAGCCGCTTGGTTCTCTCGCTCCATTGACTGTCAAAATTTAACCGGGAAAAAAGCGGTGGTATTTGGGGATAATACCCACGCAGCAGCCATGACCAAGATTCTCACACGGGAGATGGGCATTCATGTGGTGTTGGCTGGAACTTATTGTGAGTATGATGCCGACTGGTTCCGGGAACAGGTGAGTGAATACTGTGATGAAGTGCTGGTGAGTAGCGATCATGGGGCCATTGGAGATGCGATCGCCCGGATCGAACCTGCCGCTATTTTTGGGACCCAAATGGAGCGCCATGTGGGTAAGCGGTTGAATATTCCCTGTGGTGTGATTGCAGCTCCCATTCACATCCAAAACTTCCCCGTCGGCTATCGTCCCTATTTGGGTTATGAAGGTGCAAATCAGGTCGTAGATTTGGTCTATAATTCTTTCACCTTAGGAATGGAAGATCATCTATTGGAAATCTTTGGTGGTCACGACACCAAAGAAGTAATTACTAAGGGACTTTCCGCTGATTCTGACTTGAATTGGACGAAAGACGGCCTAGCTGAACTAAATCGCATCCCTGGATTTGTGCGCGGAAAAGTGAAGCGAAATACAGAAAAATTTGCCCGTGAGCGAGGGTTTAGCGAAATTAGTGCTGAAGTTTTGTACGCGGCTAAAGAGGCCGTAGGCGCTTAGATTCAGATCGGTCATCGTGATCGCTGAGCGATCGCTAAGACCCATGGCCCTGACTTAAAGGTGAGTTGTCGCCCAGAACCTCGGCTTCTTGAAGAAGCCGGGGTTCTAAAGCAAGCGTATTTCAGCAATGAGGCGCAAAGCACCTCCACGAATTTGATTTTGTCAGGGAACCGTAGTGATCATGTTCACCAGGAACAGTTATGACAAACCATTACCCTTCATATTTGGTAACTAAACCTTCGTTACAATTTCTCGACCGACTCCACTAGACCTTAACTAGGAGACCTGGATCATGACGGTTAGCGCCGATCGTTCCCCCCAACTTGAAACCGAGCAATCGTTAGCCTCACCGTCCCCTGCGGTGTCGAAACAGGCTGCAGGGGTCTCACTCCGGTCAGTGACCAAGAAGTACGGCTCCGTGACCGCTATTCGTGAGATGACCCTGGATATCCCCGCAGGCTCATATTGTTGTCTGTTAGGACCCAGTGGATGTGGCAAAAGTACGGCCTTGCGGATGATTTCTGGCCATGAAGTGGTGACCAGTGGGGAGATTTTGATTGGCGATCGCCTCGTCAACAACATTCCTGCCGCCAAACGCAACACCGCCATGATGTTCCAGAACTATGCCTTGTTTCCCCACAAAACCGTTTGGCAGAATATCGAATTTGGCCTCAAAATGCAGCGGGTGCCCAAAGCCGAACGTCAAGACCGAGTCGGGGAAATTCTTGAGCTTGTACATCTGACTCACACGGCTGGGCGCAAGCCTTACCAGCTCAGCGGTGGCCAGCAGCAGCGCATTGCCCTAGCCAGAGCCTTGGTCACACGTCCCCAAGTGTTGATGCTGGATGAACCCCTCAGTGCTTTAGATGAGAACTTACGGGTGCGAATGCGAGGAGAACTGCGCAATATCCAGAAGCAGTTTGGCCTCACTTTTATTCAAGTCACTCACCACGTCGAAGAAGCGTTTTCCCTATCGGACCAGATCGTGGTGATGAACCATGGTCACATTGACCAAGTGGCAACGCCTACCGAATTATTTAACCAACCCATCTCCCAGTTCGTGGCCCGATTTATCGGAGATAACAATATCTTCCAAGGGAAGGTCGTTGGGACAACGCTGCATGACAGCGGTCAAGAATTGATTCAGTTGGATGTAGACGGCGTGGGCACCCTTTACTCAGTGGGGCATTCGGCTCCCATTGGCTCGGATGCCGCCTGCTGCGTCCGCCCCGATCTGCTGGAACTGGAGAAAGCGGATGGAGCATTGCCTCCCCTTGAATCTGATGTGCCCATCAATACTCTGCACGCCCGAATTACCCAAGTGGAATTAACGGGTTTTGTCACGCGCGTTTCGCTGATGGCCGTTGCTACTGGACAGCCTCTACTGCATACCCTCCGGACAGTGGACTGGAACAACCTTGCTCTGCAAGAAGGTCAGACCGTTTTTCTGAAATGGTCTGCCAACAACTGTGTGTTTCTGGCTCATTAAATCTGGCTGTTTCGCCAATTTTCCCGCTAATTTACTCCCTAGGAAACTAGCTGACAGGCTAACTCGCAAACTAGCTCGAACATTAGCCAGCCAATGATTTAATGAAATGATTTAATGAGCTTGTTTACCTTAACCCTATCTCTAGAATAAACAACGATGACCAAAATCACCCGCCGCAAACTCCTTTACACTGGATTGGCTGCTGGTGCTGCCATGACGACTGTTCGGTGTGCGGCCCCAGAAGGAACCCCCAATAATCCAGCCACTGGTCCTGAAGTGAATACCAACCAAATCCAAGATGTGACCCTGCGTCTGATTGGAACTGGAGTCTCCCAAATTAACGAAATCCGAGATAAGGCCCAGGAAGATTTGGGCTTCAAGCTCGAAATGCGTGCCCTTAGTACGGAGGAGAACAACCAGATCGCCATCACTCAACCGGACCAATACGACATTTTCGACGGTGAGTATTTCAGCTTGCCCCTAGTCGTTCCTTCTGGAAACTTACAACCCATTGATGTGACGAAGATCACCAATTGGGATCAGATTGTCTCCTTTTTCACGACGGGTAAATATGAGGGAATGCCCGTAGAAGCCTCTCAAGGCACTGCGCCCTACAAGGTGATGTACCTCAAAGGGGCTGACTCGACTGAGTTTTCCGAGACCCCTACTGACTTCGCAACCCTGATCCCGTTCCAGTACAACGCTGATACCTTGGGCTATCGCCCTGACTTAGTAGGGCGTAAGATTGAGAGTTGGGGTGAGCTGTTCAACGAAGAGTTCCAGGGCAAAACATCCATCCTCGATATTCCCCAAATCGGCATTATGGATGCGGCAATGGTGGCTGAGGCTTTGGAGCTGATGACCTTTGGCGACAAGGGCAACATGACCAAGGCAGAAATTGACCAGATTACCGACATTCTCAAGGAACAGAAAGCGAAGGGACAATTCCGCGCTTTTTGGAAGACCTTGGATGAATCGGTTAACTTGATGACCTCTGGTGAAGTTGTCTTGCAGTCCATGTGGTCCCCAGCGGTGACAGCGGTTCAGTCCAAAGGCTTTGAATGCATTTACGCGCCGTTGAAGGAAGGCTATCGCGGCTGGGGTGGTGGCGTTGGTCTATCCAAGAACCTCTCTGGGATTGAGTTAGACGCGGCCTATGAGTATCTCAATTGGATGCTAGAGGGCTGGGTTGGGGCCTTCTTGGGGCGGCAAGGGTACTACAGTGCAGCACCAGCAACCGCGAAGAACTACATGTCCCCTGAAGAGTGGGATTTTTGGTACGAGGGCAAGCCTGCGGCCACTGATATTGTTGATCCGTTTGACAGTACTCTGGCGAAGGCTGGTGTGGTCAGGGATGGCGGATCTTTCAAGGAGCGTTTTGGCAACATCGTGTGCTGGAACTCCACGATGGCGGAGAATACCTACTTGGTCCAGAAGTGGAACGAGTTTATCGCTTCCTAGGATGTAATTTAGCGGCTGGTTGGGTTGCTGGATTAGCGTCGAGTCTTTGCTTATCATCTTCAACTCGTGCGATCGCCCCGATCGCGCAACCCTCCCTCAAGCCGTCCATCTGGCATCCGTAAGAGCAGCCTGCCTGCCAGCCCTGCCAGCCGCTAAATCCAGCGCCAGAATTGATCCCCACACTTGGTTTTCACACTGATGCGCGATGGCCAGATGATTTCCAGTAGCACGATGCAACCGATCCCTCAATTAAGCAAAGGCAGGGGATCATGAAGGTCGCTTTAGCGTAGCTGCGCTAGGGTTGACTGAATCAAGGGTTGACTCAAAAAGACCTCAGTATCTGCGATTAGGCGATCGCCCCACAAATTTTCCCGCAAAAACTCGATATCAGCATAGGCCGTGTTCAGTTGCAGCGCCCGAATCCCTTGATTCAATCCCGTTGCTTCTTGTCCTGCTTGAAACTTCGCCACGGCCAGAGCTAAGAGCGGCTCAGCCTCCTTAGCATCAGTCATGTCAATGGCTTGTTCCCAACGGCGAATCGCCTCAGCCGTGTCGTTTTTGTCGGAATCATTCCGTTCGTATAGCACCAACCCAATATTATTGATGGCAAACCACAGATCCTCTTGAACTTCAGCCGCTTTCTCATAGTTGGCGATCGCCTGCTCATACCGTTCCAGCTTGAAGTAAGCATTCCCCAAATCAAACAACGCCCCAAACACATTCGGCGTCAGTCCTAACCCTTCCTCCAACGCCGTGGCAGCTTGTTGGTAGCGCTCTTGTCGAAAATGGACCGTGCCGATTTCAAAGAAGATAGCAGCATTTTCCGGATCTAACACTTGTGCCTGTTGCAGCGCCACTAGGGCTTCATCATATTGCCCCTGGCGCTTATACAATTCGCCCAACGCCGCGAGAATTTGGGGATTATCTGGGGCAATGCGTGAGGCGAGGCTCACCTGCACCGAGGTTTGATCCAAGGAATAAGCCCCACGTTGAAAGGCTTCAATCGCAGAATGAAATAAAAAGAACCCCTGCTGTTCTAACCGTTCCTCATCCAGTTGAACGGTATAGGGGGCAAGGGCTTGACTATGGACCGGTTGAGGCAGACCGCAGAGACCAGCAAGGGCTAGCAGGGAAACAATGGCAAAAGGCTTGGGCACAATCAATGACTCTTCAGTAAACAATACTCCACACCACGCAAGTGCATGAAGGACTCGATTCAGCCCATCATGCACAATGCTTCTGTCGTTAGCTTAGCTCATCTTTTTACTGTTTACGCTGCGACAATTCCGGTCACTTGGCCATCTGGTAGCGTTGTTTCTCCCAAAATCGCCCGTTGCCACTGAATATCGGTATCCTTGGCTCCTCGGAGATTCGCCTCTGTAAAGTCAGTACCATCAATAATACTCGCAATTAAGTTGGCTCCCCACAGATAAGCCCGATACAGACAGGTGGTTTTGAGGTTCGCTTCAGCGAGGTCGGCCTTATTTAAGGTGGCTTCCGTCAAGTTGGCCGATCGCAAATTACTGGTGCGCAGGTTAGCCTTGGATAGATTGGCTCGACTTAAATCCGTGCTGGTTAAATCGGCCCCTTCCAAATTAGCCGCACGCAAATTACTCTGCTCTAGATGGGCCGTGCGAATGTACGCATGACTCAGATTCGCAACCGCCAAATTGGCATTGGTTAATGTGACCCCGTTCAGCTTGGCTCCACTGAGATCCACCCCGTCTAGTTCTACGTTGGCAAGGCTGATCCCATTCATGTAGGCTTCTGCCAGCTTGATCCCATTAAAGTCTACGCCGGTCAAATTAGCGCCGCTCAGTCGTGCCCCACTCAGGTTGGCCCAACTCAAGTTGGCATTGTGGAGATTGGCTAACCGTAAATTGATCCCTTGCAAGTTGGCCCCACACAGATTCACTTCGGATAGATCGGCCTGATAAAAACTCACGTGGCTGAGAATCGCGCCACTGAGTTTAGCCTGACTCAGGTTGGCCCGCCTTAAGTAAGCGCCTGACAAATTTGCTTTCGTCAGATCAATGCCTTCTAAGTTGGCATCGGGGAGTTTGGCCATACTCAGGTCAGATCGAAACAAAAAGGCCCCAGATAAGTCAGCCTGATCCAGGTGAGCCCGACGCAAACTGACCGCCCCTAAGGATGCCCCACTGAGATTAATACCGTGCAACTTTGCGCCATCTAAGTTTGCGCCGATGAGGTTGACCCCTGAAAAATCACGTTCACCCGCCCCGTAGCGCTTGAGGAGTTCTTCAGCGTTCATATCATTATTACCTCGTCACTTAGTTAGGATTTGATCGTTAGGATTCGATAACAGATGCTTAAGAGTTGATTAAAACTTCTCTCTTTATCTAGTGTGGAATAAACCTGGGGGAATGTCTGCCCATTGGTTCAAACCAACGGGGAAACGATATTAATCGCAAACAATCGTTACGATCGTGCCCCCACATTCCCCACTCCGTCCCTCATCATGGATACTGGATAGACCACGCCACAAGGAATCCTAAGTTCTATGTCTGAAAACCGTAAGAGTCAAGCTATTACCCAAGGTATCCAGCGATCGCCCAACCGCGCTATGCTTCGTGCCGTGGGCTTCTCCGATGATGATTTTTCCAAGCCCATTGTGGGGATTGCCAATGCTTACAGCACGATTACCCCTTGCAACATGGGGATTGGTGAGTTGGCCTATCGGGCTGAGCAGGGAGTGCAGGAGGCTGGGGGAATGCCCCAGGTTTTCGGCACCATTACGATTAGCGATGGCATTTCCATGGGCACGGAAGGGATGAAATATTCCCTGGTATCCCGTGAGGT
>JBFRWC010000503.1:0-5469 GCA_051439365.1 Leptolyngbyaceae cyanobacterium | reverse complement strand
GCCACAGGTAATCCAGTTATCCGCCTTCAATGGCAGAAACTCAGCCAGAGCTAGTAGATGCCCTCGATTCACCACATCACACTGGTACTCAGCAATAATCAAAGCTAACCGTGCCACCTCAGCAGAGAAATGTCGTAGCTCAATCCCTCGAAAATTCGTCAATGGAATATCAGACTTGCGATCGGGTTCTCCCCGACGGCAATTAATCTCAGCCTCAATCTGCCGCATCTCCTTGTAGGCAATCACCAGGAAGTTACCAGAGCCACAGGCCGGATCAAAGACTCGAATCCGAGACATCCGCTTCCGCAGGTTCAAAAGCTTCCGGGCATTATCTCCAGCGGTTTCCAGTTGCTCCCGCAGGTCATCCAAAAACAACGGATTCAGCACCTTAAGGATATTCGGCACACTGGTATAGTGCATCCCCAAAGCACCCCGTTCCTCATCATCGGCCACCGCTTGAATCATGGAGCCAAAGATATCCGGGTTGATTTTTGTCCAGTCCAAGTTGCCTACGTGCAGCAGGTACGATCGCGCTATCCGGCTAAAGTGGGGCACCTCCACACTGCCTGAAAATAATCCTCCATTGGCATAGGGAAAATCATTCGCCCAATTACGAATGTTGGCCGTTTCACGCTGTTTGATTGGGATACTCATGGCCCGGAATATTTCCGACAACACCTCATGGGTATTGGACGAGTCCTTAGCACTCATCTGGGACACCGTTTCGGTGAACAGGTTTTCCCGGCAGAAAATATTGGTATCCTCCGCAAAAAAGCAGAAGATCAATCGGGCCATGAAATGATTCATCTCTTCCCGTCGTTCTGCGGTATCCCACTCTGGGTTCTCCTTCAGCAGTTCAACATAGAGGCGATTCAAACGACCTGTAGCTTTGATATCAAAGGCATTTTCCCGAATCTGTTTGACTGTGGTGATCCCAGCCAACGGCAGGAAAAAGCCAAAATGATCATGGAAATCAGGATAGTCACACGCTACCGTTTCACCATCCACCAGGTTCTCAGCTTCCAAATTCTTGCCATCGGTCGCCAGGATGAACTTAGCTTTCTGTTTGGTGGTTGCTGGACTCTCCCGCAGGGTGGTCAGCGTTGCGCCCACCTCCCCCTCACCACAAACCTTGATGTGAATGTTATTGCGCTGGAGGACTCCACCCAGGTCAGATTTATTTGAGCTATTGCGCTGGCTCTTGAGTCTTTTAATCGTCGTTTTCTTATTGCCAAACGCTTCGAGGAAGGCGAAGGGAAACTCCTCTGGGGCAAACGGTGCCTCAGCAAGCTGGGAAACAGCTTCTTCGATCTCGACTGCATTCATAAGCCAACCTCAAGGGGGCAAGCCAGCGATCGCTTCTATCATGAGGAATAAAGTGGCGATCGCCACCAATTATAGGCATTGCCACTGGTGGAACGAATTAAGTTTTATGGAAGCCCCCTAGCATTGATCCTCTAACATTAGGTCCCCAACAATAAAAAGCGAGACGACCATACAGCCCTCTCGCCTCATTCATTCACCTGTGATCTCACTGTAAAGGCCACCTATGTCAACCTGATGACACTCGTATGTCAGCCGTGACACAAGCGATCGCCAGCCATGGGGCGATCGCTTGCCGATGCCTCATCAGAAAAATGTATAAAAAAAGGCCGATTCTAGAATCGGCCTTCGGTATGATAACGTTGCATTCTCAGATTGGAAAACCCTAACTGCGTGCTCCCAACACAAATCAGTTAATTCTGAGGCGCTTATCTCTAGGATTCCCAAGTCCCGCGAGAGTTAGCGTTACAATTCGTTTCCATCACAGATTGTAACAAGAAATACATCCATTAAATATAAAAATCAACCTGGAAAGCATGATTATTGGCATAAGTATATTTTATGCAGTATTCTGCTCCCACATATTGGTCAAGTTTGAGTGACATCTCGGCTATCAAACTTTGATCTGGCAAGGTATGGGATAGCCATGAGGCAGGTGCGGGGCAGCCACAGGGCCATCATGAGGAGCCTCACACGAGTTTTATCTCTGCGGTTGTTGTCTTTTTTTACACTGTGTGTCTAACTTCTTTAGTTTGCCTAAAATTCTCAAACGTTTCTCAGAAACGATAGATAGGATGAGTGGTGATGAAATGGCGTTAGTGGTGCCTCGAAATCTGGGGTGGCTGATGGTCCATTAGGATCACCATTCAACTCTAAGGAGGGGACATGATGGCTGATATTGATGCGTTCGCGACCCATCAAGAAGAAATGTTTGATTACGATCATGTGGTGGATCGGGATACAGTCACCCTCTCCCGCCATGTTCTGCAGCAATGTCAAAGTTTTTCACCAGAGGCTCAAGACTTGAGTGCGCTGATGAATCGGTTGGCTCTGGCTGGGAAAATGGTGGCTCGGCGGATGAGTCGGGCCGGATTGGTGGAAGATGCTCTGGGTTTTACCGGGCGCACCAACATCCAGGGTGAGGCAGTGAAACGGATGGACTTGTTTGCTAATCAAGTGTTTATCTCTGTTTTTAAGCAAAGTGGGCTAGTTTGCCGCTTGGCTTCAGAGGAGATGGATCAACCTTACTATATCCCTGAAAACTGCCCTATCGGTCGGTACACGTTGGTTTATGATCCCATTGATGGCTCATCCAATGTGGACATTAACTTAAATGTTGGCTCCATTTTTGCGATTCGGCGACAAGAGGGCGAGGACTTGGACGGGAGTGCCCAGGATTTGTTGCAAGATGGCAGCAGTCAGATTGCAGCGGGCTATATCCTCTATGGTCCCAGCACGATGTTTGTCTATTCCATTGGTCGAGGGGTCCATTCTTTTACCCTGGACCCTAGTTTGGGTGAATTTATCCTGTCTGCGGAGAACATTCAGATTCCCACTCACGGTCCGATTTACAGTGTGAATGAGGGCAACTTTTGGCAGTGGGACGAGTCAATTCGAGACTATATCCGCTATATGCATCGCCATGAGGGATATTCCGGTCGCTATAGTGGGGCGCTAGTGGGAGATTTTCATCGCATTTTGTTTCAGGGCGGTGTATTTCTCTATCCCGGTACTCAGAAAAAGCCGGAAGGAAAACTACGATTGCTGTATGAAGCCGCACCGTTAGCCTTTTTGGTGGAACAGGCAGGGGGAAAAGCAAGTACGGGGGAACAACCGATTATGGCGGTTGTTCCCAATGAGTTGCATCAGCGCATTCCGTTAGTGATCGGCAGCACAGAAAATGTGAAATTGGTCGAGTCCTTTATTCAAGAACGCACCCGTCTGGATGAAGAAGGGGCGATCGCATCCTCGTCTTCATAATGCTTTTCCACTCTTGCTCCATCTGAATAATCATTGTCTTTTCTGATGATCCCCATATGATTGCCATGAACCATGACACGACAGGGTGTTAGGGCGCATCCTAACCCTTCCCAATCAGCACACTATCAACCAACCCTAGGAGCTTACCCACGATGACAACCGATAACCACATTCTGGAAATTGAGCAGTATGGTCAGAGTATCTGGATGGATAATCTCAGCCGTGACCTACTCTCGACCAATGCGTTGCCCGACTTGATCCAAGATCGGGGGATTCGCGGTATTACGTCCAACCCGGCGATTTTTGAAAAGGCAATTTCTGGCAATGTGATTTATGACCATGACATTGAGGTTGGCATTCGGGCAGGTCAGCCGATCGAAGCCATTTATGAGTCTCTAGTGTTCGATGATATTCGCAATGCCTGCGATGCCTTTCGCTCTGTTTACATTACCTCCAAGGGACTCGATGGCTATGTCAGCATTGAAGTGCCGCCCACCATCGCTCGTGATACTGCCGCGACGGTCAGCGAGGCACAACGCTATTATGGGGCGATCGCCCGTGAAAACGTCATGATTAAAATCCCTGGCACTCCAGAGGGATTGCCAGCAGTGGAAGCCACGATCGCAGCGGGAATCAACGTAAATGTGACGTTGCTATTCTCTGTCCAAAGCTATGTGGATACCTTCTGGGCCTATGCCAGCGGTTTAGAACAGCGGATGGCAGCCGGGGAAGACATCAGCAACATTTCGTCGGTGGCGAGTTTCTTCCTCAGCCGCATTGATGTCAAGGTCGATAAAAAATTGGATGCGTTGATTGATGCAGCGACCGACAATGCGGTCAAGGACGATCTGCGACGACTGCGGGGCAAGGTGGCGATCGCCAACGCTAAGATCGCTTACGAAAAGTACAAGGAGATGATCCAGAGCGATCGCTGGAAGGCTCTGGAAGCCAAAGGGGCCAAAGTGCAGCGTCTCCTCTGGGCCAGCACCGGGACCAAAGATCCTGCCTACAGTGATGTTATGTATGTCGATGAACTCATTGGCAAGGACACGGTAAATACTCTGCCCCCCGCCACCATCGAAGCCTGCGCTGATCATTGTCATATCGAGGGCGATCGCATTGAAATGGCGATCGAAGAAGCCCACCAGATCATTGACAGTCTCGCCAAATACAACATTGACCTTGATCAAGTCATGGACGAGTTACTCGAAGAAGGCATCGACAAATTCATCAAACCGTTCGAGTCTTTGATGGAGTCCTTGACCACTAAAGTGAAGCAACTAACTCCAGCTTGATGGAGTCATGGGGTGATGGAGTCATGGGGTGATGGAGTCATGGGAACGCTAAGCCCATCTCCACCCACCCACTCCCCCACTCACTCACTCCCCCACCCACCTACCCCCTCCCTCCCTTATCCACCTACTCATCTACGCAGAAAACAATATGGTCACACTTCTCGAAAACCCCCTCCGCGTCGGTCTTCAACAGGATCGGATTCCCGCTCCCCAAATTCTCATTATCTTTGGTGCCTCCGGTGATTTAACCCAGCGCAAGCTGGTGCCCTCGCTCTACAATATGTATCAAGAAGGGCGGCTTCCCCCTGAAATCACCATTGTCGGCGTAGCTCGACGAGACTGGAGCCACGAATTTTTCCGGGAACATATGCGAGAAGGGGTGGAAGAATTTGGGGGCGGATTGGGTGATCCAGCACTGTGGGCCAAATTTGAGCAGGGTTTATACTACTGCTCTGGCAACATTGACATGCCCGAAAGCTATCAAAAACTCAAGGCATTTTTGGGCGAGTTGGACGAAAAACGGGGCACCCTCGGCAACCGCGTCTTTTATCTGTCGGTTGCTCCCCGATTTTTTGCGGAAGCGACACAGCAACTGGGATCTGCTGGAATGCTGAATAGTCCCTCCAAACAGCGGCTTGTGATTGAAAAGCCCTTTGGCAAAGACCTGACTTCAGCCCAAGTCCTCAACCGCATCGTGCGCCAAGTCTGCCCAGAGGAACAGATCTATCGCATTGACCATTACTTGGGTAAGGAAACCGTCCAAAACCTATTGGTCTTTCGCTTTGCCAATGCGATCTTCGAGCCGCTATGGAATCGGCAGTATGTGGATCACGTGCAAATCACCGTGGCGGAGCAGGTGGGGCTGGAAGCT
>JBFRWC010000502.1:0-7187 GCA_051439365.1 Leptolyngbyaceae cyanobacterium | reverse complement strand
CAAAAATTGGGGCTTGGGCGCGGAAACTGCTCCCCTACAAGGGATTAGGACAATGTAGGGGTCAGGTCTCCTGACCCAAGGCAGGGACAAGGTTTTAGGCAGTTTTGTCAGTCAATCAGCTCAGCCTCAGACTGGGAGCCAGAAATGTGAGCTGGAGGCTGGGAGCCAGCGCTAAAAATGGCGATCAGTCTAGAATTTGGAATTGGTCAATCTCAAAGACGGGACCAATCATGGCTAGGGTCATGACATTGGGACGAGTTCTGCCTGTTACTCGCACCCGTAGCCCCTCTTGGAGGATTTCCTCAGGCTGAGCTTGGAAAATCTCAACCGTTTGATCAGCGCCGACAATGGACCAAGTGCCCGTACCAAGGGGCGATCGCTCCACCACCCCCTCAAAGGTCATCGTTTCTTCCTGGTTAGAGGATGGATTGCTCACGACTGATTGGCCTCCGATTGCAACGATAGATAAGCCAACAACACGGACAATACAGCATTTACCAGTAAATAAACCCGCGCCCAAGTACCGGAACCAATCCACAAGCATTCGGGGTCAAGCATGGCACTCACCACTAGACATGCTCCCACTCCCAGGGCAGAGCCGATGGCGTACCACTTCAGCGAGGGATGGGACAGCAAGAAGGCCAGCAACAGCAACGGGGCCAAGACACTAGCGGTGATCGGATTCAGTACCGGATTGGCCTGAGCCGCAGTGCCCCATTCTGGGATGGAACTCCCCAACAGTCGCAACGGCCACTGGGGCAAGTCAAAAATGTACAGCCCCCGCAACAGAAATAGTCCTGCACTGCCCAGAATCAAACCGCCGTGAAACAGCCCAGGCCAAGGATTGGGCAAATAAGAACCCACCAACACGGCCAGACCGTAGGCAACCCCAATCATCAATAGTTTGGGGATAATCGGTACTGCTGAGGCATCAAACCACAGGCGTAGCTTGAAAAAGGCCGTTTGCCAGAGCCAGCGGAAGAACCAGTAAAATGGCCACTGCCCCTGCTGTGCCAACTTGACCGCTGCATCAGCATCTAGATATCCGGCCCCAAACTGGTTGAGTTCGTCGTCTTCAACCCCGTTGGCTGACTCGTACAAAATTTGGGTAACCCGATCGGGATCACTGACACCAGAGGCTCGGATTAAGGCCGCAACGCCAGCCACGTGGGGTGAGGCCATGCTGGTACCTTGGAGCGCGCGGAAAACTCCGTCACCTGTGCGTGGATCAATCGTCTCTTGTAAAATTCCCTGGCCGTTCCCTGATCGGGTGGACCCACCAGGTGCGGAAATATTGACTCCAGCACCAAAGTTGGAATAGGGTGCTCGTGCGCCATCCGAATCCAATGCGGAGACGGCAATGACGTGATCGTAGCGAGCGGGGAATGAAGCCGAGTTGCGATTCTCATTTCCAGCAGCAGCCACGATCACCACCCCTTTTTCATGAGCGTAGGCGATCGCTTCTTCCATCACCTGACTCCGACCGCCGCCGCCCAAGCTCATATTGATCACATCTGCACCATTATCCGCCGCAAATCGGATGGCATCGGCAATATCTGACACCGTGCCCCCCCCCAATGCACTCAGTACCTTCAGCGGCATTAATTTGGCCTTGTAAGCGATACCCGCCACCCCATAGTTATTATTGGTAGACTGAGCCACGGTTCCAGCCACATGGGTACCATGTCCATTGTCATCAGCGGCATCTTCTCTATCATTGACAAAGTCATAGCCTGGAACGAAGGGGGTCTCGGCTAAATCTCTTACAGGACTCACTCCAGTATCAATCACCGCAACCGTTACCCCTTCCCCCTTGCTGCGAGACCATGCCTGCTCCATATTGATGGCTTGTAAGTTCCATTGCTTGGCATAGTCTGGATCATTCGGTACCTCCAACGTCTTGTAGATATAGTTGGGTTCGATCGCTTGGGTGTATTGCCTCAGGTCCGATTGTCGCAACTGCTTGATCAGTTGGCGATCGCCCTCCAGCACATACACATGATTAATTTCTGCAAAGCTGCTATTGAGTTGAGGGGAAAAGCTCGATAGAGATGCGACCTGCTGCTCAATTTGAGCCATATCCACGTCGTCTTTGAAGTTGAGGATAATCGAATCAAATTCTCCGTCGTTGGATAATCCAGGGTAGGAGCCAATAGCCCAGAGTACGGCTGCGAAAAAAAGTGCAAACCAGAATAACCGTTTCATGATTCAGGTTGGTGTGTGTGATTAATGTGAGCGATTAGACAGTCAGTTGCCATCGACGATGACTCTATCCACCATGATGGCTCTATCCACCATAGCTTACTGCACTTGTCAGTTGCCGCTGTTGAGAATAGTCACAGGACAGACAAGGTAGCCAAAATGCACAAACTGAAATGACTTTAGCTTTACCCACGCAACCTTGATAAACCAATGCAAATTTTAGTGAATTGATCTAAATAAATGGCTACAGCATCATGGTTTTACTAAAAAATAGTAATATAGAGCACAATTTATCTTCACCATGGCTGGAGCACCTGAGGGGTGCATCCACTCAGGTCATGAATTGGCGTAGCTAGGGAGTGGGCAGACTATCTCATTCGTCATTCTTCCCTGTTGCTCCTCGTTTTTGGGGGTAAGACGTTAATAATGGCCAAGTTAGGGTGGGAACACGGAGGTTGAGAAACTACTTTCGGTGAATTCCCGGTGCATTTAATGCGATGGTCTAGATACAATACACTTTCAACCCAGATGATCACTGAGTTGAGTCATACGTTTATCACGGTTGCAGATTTGCTTGAAGTAAGGAGGCTTACAGATGTCTTGGTGGGAATTATTGCGGAATTTGACTAATAACTTGCCCGATCGACAACTTTCCATGCCCTACACCTCAAGTCCTGCCTCACACGGACTTACGCCCAGCAGTCAAGACCAATCACAAGAGAGGAAGCCTCACTACGCCGTCATGGGTGAGGCAAAGGAGAGAACCTACATTGCTGCGCGTAGCTACTGGCAGAGGTCATCTTGAAGGGTTAGTGGATTTACTCATTCCCAGTTCACCTGTTTTAGCTTTGATCACTCTGGGCTGACCTATTCGTAAATCTGTTTAAGCAGTCTACCTACGTCAGATAGAGTCTCCTAAATACTAGGGCCAAAACTGTGCGCAAGCTATCAGTTTTTCTTCTCTTCACAGAAACTTGATAAATCTACCACCAAAGCTGCCAGTGAATCTACTGGCCTTGATGAAAGCTTTATCTACGGCTGAGACATTTCTAAAAACTGTTTGAGGCGTACCAGACAGAAGGTATGGCCGATGTTTAATGGCAATGTGGACACACCCTCTAAGCAGGACTGGACCCAACCATCGCCCCAGGACCATTCATGAAATCCATCAATGCCCTCGGACAGGAGCAAACGAACGTGGTGGCCGTCTAGAGTGGTGACATGATGCTGAATTGAGATTGGCCCCACCCATCCAGTAAAGGTGGTATCGAGAACGAGTTCGATGGGCAGATCGTTGGAAAATTGCTCCGGCCACAGCCATTGCTTGAACGAGGCAGATTGCAATAGGCTATGGCGAATATGCTCCTCAGAGGTATTCACTTCAATGCGTAACCGACTGGTCTGAAAGGTACCAAACATGAATGCTGAACCGACAAAGGACAACTGGACTTACCCACATATCATAAGCCAAATTTCCAAAAGGGTGAGGGTCGCCATCCCTATGTCCTTACTGAACCATCAGCCCTGGAAAAACAGGATGGCGGCTTGGAGTAACCCAATGGTAAATCCTAAAAAACCACCCAAGTTCACAATCGCCTGTAGCTCGCTTTTCACAATCCCCTGAATTCCTGCTTCCAAGTTTTGGGGTGATGTGGCTTGAACGCGATCGATAATCACTTGATCGATATTGAGAATGGGAATTACCTCGGCGACCAATCGCTCCATGTCCTGCTCCAAGTATCGTTCCAATACGAGGGCTAGTTCTTGGCTCACAGGGCCAAGGGAACTGTTAACAGCTCCAGAATCACGGAGGCGATCGAATAGCAATTGAGCGATGCGATCCCAGTTCACTGAACCACTCAAGTCTTGGAGGAATTGCTGTCCTTGTTCTCTAAGATAATCCCGTACCCCGTCTCGCATGGCTCGCTGGAGTTGTTGCACGGTGGATAAGGGCAAATTCTGAAGTGAGAAGTTTTGGAACCACTCTTGCAACCGCAGGGGGATCCCTAAATCTTGGATCAGGGTTTTAATTTGTTGGTTACTGATGTCTTTTTCATCTAAACAGTAGGTGCGCAGGCTTTCCAGAGTACTCCGCAGCCCAATAAAGTTAGCCACGACCCAATAGGTGCCAGTGGCTTTTTCGCGAAATCCGTTGTCGATTACTTGAATATTGCGATCGGTGAGCAGATCCACCAGGGTTTGACGGACGATATCGGGCGGTAAGACCACGGTGATTAACCAATTGGCTAGATAGGTGGCCTGTTCTTCGGTGAGTTGGAAATTGAGTAACACCCGATCGAAGACTTGGCGAAACTGAGTTTCCATAAAATCATCGCGACGGGCCATCGTTTGAATTAAACGGGGCAGAGAATCGCCGAATAAGTCCCGTAAAATATCGGCTAAAATTCGGGTCGCTTTGTCGGCGTTCACCCCTTGGAGCTGATCAATGGCCAAGGTGAGGAGCCATTCAATGGCTTCCTGGGTGCGTTTGGTGTCGAGGAGTTTTTTCGCGAGTTTTTGCAGTTCTTCTGGTGTTAGCAGCGATCCCATGATGGTGTCGGACACTCGCTGGGCCAACCGATCTTGGTTACTGGGGATGAGCCCGGGGGTAAAGGGAAGTTTGCGATCGCCCACATACACCGCCTTGTAGGGACGAAACAGCATTTGAATGGCTAAATCATTGGTGAAGTAGCCAATCACGCCCCCAACCACTGGGGGAACCAGCAATAGCCAAGGTGAGGAGACGACCAATGGATATAGCCCTCGTTTAGTCCGTATTTTATGATACTAGGAGTTTGGCTTTTGTGCGACCAATACTCCCATCATGCCGCCAGCGATCGGGTAATGCACAACATTTGTAAATCCAGCTTGTTGCGCTTGCTCCACCTGCTGTGGTCCTTGGGGGAAGCGTTCCAAGCTGGGGAGGATGTAAGCATATTCCGCACCAACCTCAAATTGGGTGGCGAGGGGAACCACCACCTGATTCAGGCACCAGGTTTGGAAATCACGGACAATTGGGTCATGGGGGCGGTGGAAATCCAAAATGGCCACGGTTCGTCCCGGCTTAAGGACGCGCTGGAGTTCTTGGAGGGCAAGCGGAATATCGGCCACATTTCGGAGTCCATATCCCATCGTAATGGCATCAAAGGAATGGCTCTCGAAGGGCAGATCGAGGGCATCTCCCTGAACCCAATCGATGGGGCTATTTTTGCCTAACTTGAGGTTCGTCGTTTGTTTGGCCCGTTCCAGTTGAGCTGCGGCAAAGTCCAATCCCGTAACTTGGCCTGATTGTCCTGCGGCTTGGGCTAACAATCGGGTCAAATCACCGCTGCCACAGCAGACATCTAGGCAGGTGGCACCGGGGAAAGGACGGCTCCACTTGACGGCCATCTGCTTCCAGACTTGATGCTGACCCAAACTCAGCCAGTGATTGAATTGGTCGTACACAGGGGCGATGCGGTTAAACAAGTCCTGCACATCATTAGGATGAGACGGAGCACCTAGCGCGGTTGTCACAGTGGGTGGGGAGCTTAACCGAGGGCGGGGGAAAAAAAAATGGGGCGATCGCATGATACTCATCAAACCAACAAACTTAGTCGCATTAAAACTCATCGAAGATAGTTTACCTTAGGAATGAGAATGAAAGAGAATGTAAAGGTTCTTTGCAGGGGGCGGGGTTCTGTCGTGCCCCCTGCAAAGAACTTAGATTTTACTGGTTCCTTGATCCTTAACCAATACAAGATAGAACTAAGGCAAGCTGATTAGACAACAGGTACAAAATGGGGATGTCTTCTTGGGCAAGGGCAAAGTCTTTGGACCATTGCAGGGAAAGGACAAAGAACACGGTGTCTTTGGCAATCAACGGGACAACCAGATGGGAGCCAATCTCTTTATCGGCATAATAGTCACGATGATTGGATGCGGCACTGTGCACAAACAGTTTGATGACTTGGGAGGCGATCGCTTCACCAACCAACGGATCATCCTCCAATGGACAGAGAGTGTGGTCAGAGGCGATGTACTGCCCTTTGATCGCCGATGTCTGGCCCTTGTCCACCTGTTGAAGAATGCATTGAGTGGTGGAGAAAGTATCCCCAAAAACGATGGCAATCTTTTCTAAGCAATCGGCTAGCACCTCTGTCTGACGGGGAATTTCCACCAGAGCCTTCAGGAGGTGAGCTTGCTTTTGGGCACGACTCAGTTCATCGGTGCGCTGGCGCAGCAACTCATAGGTTTCCGTTGCCCGCCGAACGACTTCTTTCAGTTCATTCGGGTCCCAAGGCTTAGTAATATATTTGTACACCTGGCCAGAATTGATCGCCTCAACCAGATCCTCAACGTCGGTAAAACCTGTTAGGATAATGCGGACAGTATTGGGAAACTGGGGAACGGTCCGGCTCAGAAACTCTGTCCCTTTCATCTCTGGCATCCGCTGGTCAGAGATAATGACGGCAACTTCCCCTTCTCGAGTGAGAACGGTTAGCGCGTCTTTACCGCTACTGGCCTTAAAGACTTGAAAATCGCGTCTGAATGTTCGATACAACAAATCCAGGTTATCCGGTTCATCATCCACAACCAGAATCTTGGGCTTTTGCGACCGTCCTCCCTCGACCAACTGACTATCAATGGTGTCAAGTTCCGGGATTACATGAGTCATGAGCATTAGTCTCCTTCTTGTGCGGATTACTCCACACCCTGCGATTTGTACGTCTAACCTCTAATATGGACAGATTCTGCCAATGTTCTAACAAGCCTACACAAAAATGTCGATGCTTGCCCAGTCAGTCTAGCTAGAGTCCCTATCTCATCAATTCCGGCTCTAATCTGCCTATCAGGCTTAATTATGAATTTGCCAATATAAAAATGCTGCGGTTGAGGGATGGTGGATGCTGCTGCCTAGAATTGCAATCGACTAATGACGAAAATCCCGGCTAAGCTAAAACTGCTTTAGTTTGCTTATTTTGGTGGCTAGACCCCGCCGCTAG
>JBFRWC010000501.1:0-12144 GCA_051439365.1 Leptolyngbyaceae cyanobacterium | reverse complement strand
CATTTCGCATCTGAAGTGCATCGCGTAAATTCAGATTAATATTGCCGCCATCTCCCGCAGCATCTGAAGTAATCCGGGCAAAAATTCCACTCCGGCGGCCTGAGGGTCCATCGGTAGTAAAACTCACAATATTTAATTGATTGCTGTTAATCGTAAGTGTTCCCGCATTGCCTTGTCCTCCTTCCGTCACACTGGTTGAAATCCGACCTCCGTTGACTAAATCTACTGTATCAGCATCAATATTAATGTTCTGGGCATCACCTTGTCCCTCAGCACGAACCCGACTGAAGATCCCACTAAAAATATCCCCTTCTTGGCCTTCAGCATTGAAGCCTTCGACCCACAAGTTTTGAGCCTCAACGAGAATGCTACCTGCATTACCTTGGCCTGAAGTGCTACTCGTTAATCGACCGCCATTAATAATTCTGACATCCGCATTTTCAGCCCGAATTCTAATTTCATCCCCATTCGATAAGCCGTCCGTACCACTGCGCAATTGGGAATGATTAATGACTAATTGATCTGAGATCTCTAAGATAATTTTCCCTGCATCAGTGTCCTGATTCTGACTAGATGTACCGCTATTAATATTACTGCCATCGCGAATAGTTGCCTCAGCAGCATTCAGGCGAATTCTCCCGCCTCCGGCCTCTTCTTGGGCTTGACTACTGAGCGTTGATTGACTAATTAAGATGCGATCAGCGGCAGTGATCAGGATGCGGCTAGCCGTACCATCACTTTCCACATTCGTTCGTAGAGTAGACTCTCGAACCGTGACCGAACCGCCAGTGGATTCTAGTAAGATGCCGCGTAAGAGTCCTTCACGCTTGGGACGGTTCGAGGCTTGATTCGTGATGGTGGATTGATTGCTTACGTCTAGTTGGGCGATCGCGTTAATTTCAATCAGACCAACATCCCCCCGACCACTATTACGAGTACTCAGGCGAGTGTTATTTCCAATAGAAACGTTATTGCCATCGATTCTAATGCGACCTGCATCTCCCACAGAATTATTATTCCCTGCAAAAATGAAGGCTCCACGACTGATCGAGATATTCGCAAACTGACTATTCTGAGGACTGGAAGGGAGCGATTCTTCGTTAATAGTAAACTGATTGCCAAATAAAATCGTTTGTCGATTACGGTTAGCAGAGGGGTTGATTGCTAGGAGGGAAATATTTCCTTGTGGTGCAATTAATTGCCCGGTATTAGCCAAGAATAAATCGGGCAACGATGAATCGGGCAGGGATGAACTACTGTCGCGATCGCCAGTTACCCCAGTAATCTGAATATCTCCTCCCGCCAAGGTCAACGTTTCTCCAGGATTCACTTCAAGACGGCCCTCCACCACGATCGGCCCAGGAGGATTGCCTGTTCCATATTGCAACCCGATGGGGGCACTAATGATCAACATGGAGGGAGTGGAGGGAGTAACCGCACTGAACGCTTGGTTATTGTCAAAATTAATTTGGCTGGCCGTGCTGCCCACAAATGCTCCCCCAAGATCTAACCGAGCATCGGGACCAAATAGAATGCCATTGGGGTTTAATAAAAATAGATTGGCGGGACCCTTCACCCCTAATGTACCCAAAATATTAGATGGAGTATCTCCCGTGACCCGGCTGAGAATATTCGTGACTCCTTCAGGATTGGCAAAGTAAACCGACTCAGTCAAGGGAACATTAAATTGTTGGAAACTATGAAACAGATTACCATTTTGTTCTAGCCCCCCTTCGATCAACGTTTGTCCAACAGATGCGACCACCCTAGAGGAAGTTACGCCTAAGGTTTGATCTGGGGTAATTTGAGCGAAAGCACGCTTTGGATTAATCCTCTGCTCCCACCCAATGGACCCTAACACCATCACTAAACTCGTGGCGATCGCGCCCCTTCCTCGCCAATCACTGACCCTATTTCGACCCAAGTGAAAAGATGTACGGCGGGACAGAAGAGACGAGCGATCGCCCATGGAAACAACTCCGAGCTAAGGTTTAGCGAACTGCGAAGCTTTTGGCCGATAAATCCGCTTCATTGTCGAGGATAGCGAACAAGCCACCCCCACCAAAGCCTGGATCGGAACCATTGGCATTGTAAAACAGCTTGCCCTTGTCCTGAACATAGGTAATGATTCCCTGACTGGAGCGAGCATCCGAGAGTTTATCCACCACCTCAAACGATACGCGCTGACGGACCGTCAACTGGGTAAAGGTGTCAGGGTCCAGAATCATCTTGTCTTGCTTCGGCTTAAAATCAAGAATGCGATCGACCCCTAACTGTTTCTTGTGGAAGGGACTATCCACGCCATCGGGATAGTTTGGGGTCGCCGAGAAAATAAATCGATCTTTGCCGTTGTTTCCCGTTAACTCATCGTTTCCGGCTCCACCGAGGAGGCGATCGCCCCCTTTCCCCCCAATCAATTCATCAGCTCCAGATCCTCCCGTGAGATGGTTGTCTGCGTTGTTGCCCCGGATCACGTCATCTTGAGCGGTGCCAATGATATCCACCACCCCGACTAATGATGGAGTTGATGTTGGAGTCGTGGACGAGGAATCATTGAGGATAAACTTGCTCTTGGACAAATCAACAGTGATCGAGCTGCCCAACTCACTGGAAGCGTCAATGTAGCCGACACCACTGTACCCCTTGGTCCCCTGGGTGATGGCATCAGTCGTTGTCGTGGTATTGAGAAAAACAAACGCAGACTCCACAGAGCCATCCACAGACACAAGATCGGGCTTGCCATCACGGTTGAAATCCCTGGTGGCGATCGCTGGAGCATATCCATTGGTGGGAAACAGCTCCGGCTGGCTAAAGTGACCGTTTCCATCACCCAGCATGACCCCAATGACATCATTGGCAGTACCAACGGAGTAGCTATCGAGGGACGCAACTAAGTCAACCCGACCATCCCCATTCATATCCTCAGCAGTGATGGAGTCAGCCTCTTGCTGGCTCTGGAAGACCCGCTTAAACTGGTTAGTGGAGCCATTGCCCAGCAGCACTGAAACGGTATCATCGGCTAAGACCGCCACATCCAATTGACCGTCATCATTAAAGTCGGCAATGGCCAGATCAGAATCACCATAATAGTAGTAGTAAGTCGGGGCGTTGTTGAGGGCAATCGTCGTGGATAGAGTGAAGGCTCCGGCTCCATTGCCCTGCAACACCACAAACTCCAATTTTCCATTGGTTTCCACAACCGTGGCCAAGTCTAGCTGGCCATCCCCATCGAAATCCTCTAGGGCGATCGCTTCGGGCGATCCACCTAACGTTAAACTGTTGGAGGATTGAAACCCACCGCTGCCGTCTCCCAACAATATGGTTGTGGTGGAGTTGGTGCTGTTCCCAGTGATCGCATCTAGGTTGCCATCGCCGTTGATGTCACCGATAGTCACGGTCTCCGGACGGTTGCCCACAAATAAAGTCGCACTAGAGGTAAACCCACCGCTGCCATCACCCAGAGCCAAGACAACATCAGCGCCAGAATCACTAAAAGCGTTTGTTGTCATCACATCCAGATTGGCATCGTTGTTGAAATCACCGATGGCGATCGCCCGTATTGACCCAAACTCATCCCCAGAGGAGGCGATCGCTGAACCAAATTGGCCATTCCCCTGACCCGGTAGCGTTGCCAGACCGTATGTTTTATCGTATGTTTCATCAGACCATTTACTGGTACTGACCACAAGGTCTAAAATGCCATCGCCAGTGACATCAGCCACAGCCACAGAGTCGGGTTCTGCACCCACAGCAAAAAGATTGGCAGCGGTAAAGTTAACAGACATGATGAGTTCTCCTTTGGTGTTGCAAGCCTGTGGACTTATCAGAGGAAATGCCAAGAGTTCTGCAACTCAATCTCCTGATTGACTGACACAACTGCCCAAAACCTTGACCCTGCCTTGGGGTAGGAAACCCAACTCCTACATTGTCCCAATCCCTTGTAGGGGAGCGGTTTCCGCGCCCAATGCTCATTTTTTGTCAGTCAATCAGCTCTGCAACTCAATCTCCTGATTGACTGACACAACTGCCCAAAACCTTGACTCTGCCTTGGGTTAGGAGACCCAACCCCTACCTGGACCATCACTCATCCTAAAATGAGTGCTATTGATCTAAAGTCACAGCGTAATCCATAAGTTAAAGTTTTATTTTACGCCTAAAAAATCTGTTTGAATTATGATTTGCAGTAAAACCATGATCTCCCTTGATATCTCTATTAGCGAGTAAGATGGAATGCATTCTCAAGTCAGGTGTTGGGCCTAGCTGAGACGATTTCAAGAGAAGCAAGGAGTCTTCTACCATGAGAGACGACCAAGATGATTTGGTGCAATTGGTTACTAAAACTTGTCAACATCCGGTGGGTAGTCCCCAGCGACAAAAAGGATTAACCCAAATTATCCGCTGGGTACAACCCAAGTTATGGCATGAAAATACTGCCTATTATGAAGATGCATTGCAACAAACATGGGTTTATTTCTGCCGCAATCTTTGTGAAAGTAAGACTGGAAAAAGGTATGATGCGGCCCAAGCTTCTGTCGTTACATGGTTAAATGCTTATCTCAAACGTCGGTTACAGGATGGGTTTATCACAGCTCAAACTCAGAAAAAAACGATAGTGTCAGCGTACTCTAATCAGGATGATGCGAAGGGCGATCGCAATCTGATTGACTCGATCGAAAGTGCGCCAGAGATTCCCCCATTGCTAGAGCAGGTTAAGCAGTGGATCGAGGCGGACCCCAGTGGTGAATTAGCGATGATCCACATGGAAAGCCATCCTGAAGTAACCTGCCAGGTTTTATTGCGGCGGCGCTTGCCTCCAGAAACATCGTGGAAAGAGTTAGCTGCTGAATTTGGGACATCAGTGGGAAGTCTGAGTAGCTTTTATGCTCGGCAATGTATGTCTCGGTTGCGAAATTTTGGTAAAGCAGAAGGATATTTAGAATAAATTGAAGAAATCAGTCTATAATCGCAGGAATAAGCCTAAGAAATAAGCCTAAGAAATAAGCCTAAGAAATAATTACAAAAGCAAGTTCACAAGATAAACACGAAAGATACGCACGAGAAATCACATCATTGGTCAATTTAGATCGGCAATAGGGGGATGGAATCATGGTAGGGGTAAATGAATTAATGCGAGGAATGAGTGGACAAGGTGATGCGATGATATTACCGATTACTCATCAGGGACGAGAGTTTGCAGAGCAATTTGCCAGTGGGCATCTCATCTCAAAATTAACTAGCCAACGAGCTGAACAAATCCGCTTAAACACATTGGCTGTGTGGGCCGTACATGATTATCTAAATCTTCTCGATATTCCCTCAAGTCTGGACCAGAGTGATAGTTGGAATCCCATGATGCAACTGGCAGGGAATATCGCCGATCTGGAAGTTGAAGGCTTGGGAAAGGTAGAATGTCGCCCGATTCGAGCTGATGAAGAGTATTGCTTGATTCCGCCAGAAACCTGGGAATTACGAGTAGGATATGTGATTGTTGAAATTAGTGTTGATCAGAAACAAGCCAAGTTGTTAGGTTTTAGATCATCGGTGCAAACAGAAGTCGTATCAGTTCAAGATTTACAGCCCCTAGACGCATTAATCGATCACCTACATGGGTTACGGCGAACGACTCAAGTTACATCTGGCACCACACCCTTCCTCCAAACGTCTAGACAGACTCAACCCCTTCCGCCTGTTCAATTAGGACAATGGCTACAGGGTGTATTTGAAGCGGGATGGCAGCAGGTGGATCAAATCTTAACCCCTGATTATTTAACTACAGCCTATTCATTCCGAACGGCTTCTTCGCCCTCACCACTGGAGTCTTCCACCTTAGATCGTTCTATTCCCGAACAGCAAGAGATGGAAAAGGAGAGCGAAAGAGTCGAACGGGCTAAATGGATTGATCTCGACATTCAACTTGAACACCAGAATGTTGCCCTAGTGGTTCAAATTCAACTCGAAACAGAACAGAAAATAGCAGTAACAATTCAGCTTTATCCAGGGCAAGGCCAGGTGGTTTTACCACTTGGAATTGAACTGCAAGTATTAGATGAATCGGGTGCAATTTTTAGTCAAACCCAAGCACGCGAGACTGATAACTTGGTTCAGTTAAAGTTTAGTGGCGATCGCCATGAGTCTTTCCAGATAGCAGTTATCCTGGGTACGATTAGAGTAGTGGAGTCATTTGTGTTGTAGGTCTCTTATTGTAGATCTTTGAAGCCTACTTGTGGTACACCATCGGTAACAAGAGAGGAGCAACCATGACGAAACTAGTCTTTCTCAAAATTGGTGCTGGAAGCCTAGAAGCAGGTTTTCCGGTTATCCTCCAAATGGGAAACGAAGGTGCCCAACCGACGATTGAAGTGACGGCGGCTTTTCCAGCCGCACTGGATCTGTGGAAAGCCTACCAGCGTTGGCAAGTGTCTTACCATCGATTGGGAATTCCTTATCGACTGGAAGCAAAAACTGGGTATGTGACCAACGTATCGGTGATTGGAGATTGTCGAGAGTTGGCGCAGGCGTTTGGCGATCGCTTCAACCAATGGTTTCAATCGACCGAGTTTCAGCCCATTCGGGAAAAATTGCTGGCGCAACTCTCCCCCACCGAGCCAATTCGGCTGATTATTCAAACCCAGACTGCCGAATTGCGTCGATTGCCCTGGCATGTCTTGTCCTTTTTTGATGCCTATCCCCAAGCCGATGTCGCCCTCGCTGCACCGACCTTTGAATTGATCGATCAGCAGCCCGTGCCGAGCGATTCGATCCGGGTGTTAGCCATTTTGGGGGATGCTACGGCCTTGGATGTGGCCCAGGATGAAGCGTTGTTAAAAGATTTACCCCACGCAGAGATCCACTTTTTGCAGGAGCCATCCTATCAACAACTCAATGACACCCTTTGGGATGAACAGGGCTGGGATATTTTGTTTTTTGCAGGCCATAGTTTGACGGATGTTTCAGCGTCACTGGCAACGGGAGCCATTGCCATCAATCCCACAGAAACACTTTCAATGGACCAGCTTAAATATGGCTTGAGAACGGCGCGGCAGCGAGGACTATGTATCGCCATTTTTAATTCCTGTGATGGTTTGGGCTTAGCCGATGGATTGGCGGAACTCAATATCCCTGACATTATCGTGATGCGAGAACCGATCCCCGATGTCGTTGCCCATGCATTTCTCAAAGCTTTTTTGAGGGCGTTTGCCAGAGGACTCCCGCTGTACCTGGCGATTCGTGAAGCCCGTGAACGACTGCAAGGACTCGAAAACGATTATCCCTGTGCCACTTGGCTACCAACATTGTGTCAAAATCCAGCCACGATGCCACCCACCTGGCAAAGTCTCCACCAACGTCGTTCTCCCGTTGCTCCTCTCATACTTCCTGTTCCGGTTCCTCCCGTCGCTCCTGTTCCCTCCAAAACATCCCCTCACCTCACGCTGTCTTTTCTGACGCAACCCACAATTGTTACCCTTGGAGCCAGCCTCATCATTGCTGTCCTGATGATTGTCTTTCGGTTTCTGGGTGGGCTGCAAGCGTGGGAATTGAAGGGCTATGATTGGCTCTTAAATTTGCGTCCAGTGGCCGAACGCGATCGCCGCATCGTGGTCATCGAAGTTAGCGCAGACCATGTGGAAGAATCGGTGACGTTATCAAATGACATGCTGAATCGCTTACTGATCGCCTTGGAGACCTATCAGCCGAGCCTGATTGGGTTGGATTTATACCGGGATTTTTCCGTCCGGCCTGACCATGAGGAATTGGCCGATCGATTGGGATCAACCGAAAATTTGGTGGCGATTTGCAAAGGAAGTGATGAAGCGATCGCCATCCGTGGCACTGCTCCCTCCCCCGATATGCCCGTCGCTCAAATTGGCTTTAGTGACTTTTTGCTGGACGCTGATGGTGTCCTACGGCGACAGCTAGTGGCCATGACCCCAGAGGTTGATTCTCCCTGTCAGGCAAACTATGCTTTCAGTAGTCAACTGGCCTTGCGATACCTTGTCGCCACAGGCCACAGCCCGGAATTTTGGACCGATGAGGGTCTGTTGCAATTGGGCGATACCATCGTGCCCCCCCTGGACCGTCGCATCGGTCCTTATCAAACTATTGATGCCGCTGGATATCAGCTTTTACTCAACTATCGCCCGATCGCCAATAACCAGAGTTTAGCAGAAACGGTTGCCCTAGAGGATGTCTTGGAACAGCGCTTACCACCGGATGCCTTGCTCAATAAAATTGTGCTGATTGGCCGAACCGACCGGGACTCTGAGGATTTTTACACCCTAGTGGGCAGTGCCCCCCAGCAAGCCGATGCCATGCTGCCGGGAGTGATGCTCCACGCCCACATGATCAGCCATCTGTTGACGATTGCTGATAGCACTTCTCCTGCTGGAGTGGCGTTGCGCCATCGCCCATCCCTAAAAATGTGGTCAGAGTGGAGAAATATGGGCTGGATTATCCTGTGGTCCCTCCTAGCAGGTAGTATGACACTGTTAAACCGTGGTCGATCTCCTCAGTCGTCTGCTCAAAGACCCAGTAAGATCTTGCTGTGCCTTGTGAGTGCTGAAGTCACGTTGATTGGTTTATGTTGGCTGCTCCTGGTTAATTTTGAACTCTGGGTCCCCCTGATGCCCCCAGCGATCGCCATTGCAGCAGTTATTGTCATCGTTAACTGTTTCAAAATGAGACGATCTCGAATGATTTCCCCCTCCGATATCATTTCTCTTGTTGATATTCCTATGAGTAAACACAATGACTAAGCCCCTTGTTTTTCTGTTTAATGCCCCTGTATGGTCCCAGCGTTCATCGCTGGGATTGCCTCTAATAGTCTGTTTGGGCTTATCCCTCACCACGGTGGTTGCAAAGGTTCCTCCGACAGCCATCGCTCAGGCAACCGGGAAACCACTGCGAACCCCACTCATCAACGACCCCTTATCTGACGGTGCAATGGCTGAAATATCCACCTCGGTGAGGTTTAATCCGCCGCCCCCGCCTGACAGGGGTGCTCCTGTGGGGCGATCGCGAGGGGGCGGAGTACGGAGTGGATGCGGCCTAGATGAGACCACCCCAGCGTTAACGGCGTTGATGCCTGTTTATGAGTTGGCGGTTATTCCTGACCATGAATCTGGGGATAGTCCCTCCTCGGATGACCAAGTCGTTGAATCAGTCTGGAGTTATACCACTCAGGATTATCCGACGTTCTGGTTTTATTTGCCCCATGAGTTGGCGGGAAAGACAGAAGTGTTGTTTGTGCTGCAAGAGCAGTTGACATTAGAGAGACAAGCACCAGAGAGACAAACACCAGAGAGACAAACACCAGAGGGACAAGCACTAAATGCTGAACCTGAAACGATCCTCAATACGCTGCATATTGAGACATTCTACCCGACGACATCTCCAGGCTTGGTCAGGATTACAATACCAGATGCGATCGCGCCGTTGGCTGTAGGCCGAGACTATAAGTGGTCGTTTCAGGTGTATTGTCAGGCAAATCCTGATGACCCTGATTTTGTTGAAGGGTGGATCTATCGGATCGATTTGGATAGGGAGTCAGTGGCGCAGTTCCAAACCGCAACCCCTGAGGAGCAGGTGCAAATTTATGCGTCGGGTGGGATTTGGCAGGATGCTTTGGCGATCTCGATGCAGCAGCTCTTGGAGCAAGAAGTGATTGACTCAGAGGACCGTCGAGGGATGGCGGAGTGGCGATCGCTCCTTGACTCTGTGGGACTGGGAGACTTGGTCAATCAGCCCTTTGCGGATTGCTGTGGCCTGGATGAGGAGTAAGAAAACGAGACTGCTCCCAATCATCTTATCCTTCCTAGCTCTAAAGATGACCCTGTATCGCCAGAACCTGGTTGACTGACAAAAATCGGGGCTTGGGCGCGGAAACCGCTCCCCTACAAGGGATTGAGACAACGTAGGGGTCAGGTCTCCTGACCCAAGGCAGGGAAAAGGTTTTAGGCAGTTTTGTCAGTCAATCAGCGCCAGAACTGTAACGAAATATGTCATCTTTGCAGCATTCTGATGACTGGTGCTGATAGGTTGGTACGCCCCCATGATGGGAGGTAACGCTACAATATGGCAGATGCAGCGTTGTCGCGTTACCTTCACGACTGGATATCAGTTCTCTAAACTGACTGATATTGTCCCTCAAATTTCAGACCCTCCTATGAAAAAAATAAATAACACTAATACTCTTAAAAGAGCCAAGAGAATTGATCTGACATCCGCGAGTGTTCGCGAAAGGAATAGGCTGAAACGCTCAGAGGGTAGCGACTTATATGTGCTGACCGTAGATGACCCAATGACGGTGTCTTTTGAGCTATTGGGCTTAAAGTCGGACTTGGATATTGAGATTTATTCACCGAAGAAAAAGCTAAAGAAAGTATTAAGAAAAATAGGCGGGACTAGCTTTAGAAATCTCACCAGAAAGGAGCGTAAGCTCCTCAGGCGGCACGGTATCTCGAAGCGTCGGGGAAAACAAAGTGAGGACATTGAGAAATTCCTGGAGCCAGGAACCTATTTTATTCGGATCTTTGGGAAACAGCGCAAAAACCAATCAAAATACACGCTTCAACTAGACCCAATTTCTGAAGCCATCCAGCTACCCAAAGACCCTGAACCCGACCTGCCAAACATTCCCATAATCTCTAGCAACGGGGGCGAAGACACGGCCTCCGTTGCGGTTTTGGAAAACACCACTTTTGTGACAGATGTCAATGTGACAGATTTTGATGGTGATACAGAAAATGGGGGAGGGTTGGTTTACACCATTACGGGAGGGAGTGACCGAGAGCTGTTTGAGATTGATCCGTCAGGCGGTCTGTATTTTAAGGCTGCGCCTGATTTTGAGGCTCCCGCTGATCAGGAGGGGGATAATCGTTACGAGGTAGAAGTGACGGTGACGGATAGCACGGGGCTAACGGATCGGCAGGCGATCGCCATCAATGTCACCAACGATAACGATGAGAATGGGCAGCTTACCCCAACGCCTTCCCCCCGACCCGATCAAACGCCCTCACTCCAACCCACTCCAACGCCTTCCCCTCAACCCGCTCCAACGCCTTCCCCTCAACCCACTCCAACGCCTTCCCCCCAACCTCCAAGAATTACCAGCGATGGAGGCGGAGACACAGCTTCTGTTGCAGTCCAAGAGAATCTATCGTTTGTGACAGATGTCAGCGCAGAGACAGAAAGTAGCGGCGGCTTAACCTACACACTGGGGGGTGTTGATGGGCGCTTCTTCACCATTGATCCGACATCAGGGAAATTGGCGTTTAAGGAACCCCCCGATTTTGAGACCCCCCAAGATCAAGGGAGTGACAATCGTTATGAGGTCGCAGTCACCGCAACAGATTCACAAGGATTGACTGATACCCAAACAATTACCGTCAATGTGACCAATATCGATTATGGGGGCTTCACAGGTGGTGGGGGCAGTTTTGACTGGGATGATCCCTTTTTGTGGGGAGATGCAACCCAGGTTAATTTCGAGAGCTTTGCCCCTGCGTGGACATATGGAAAAACTGAGCCCATCGGTAATTTACGCAACTTACTAACAACTCGGATTCGTGACTTAGACAGTACCCTTCTTGATTTTGATACTGTTTTAGTGACTGAGCAGCCCTACAAATACTTGCCGTTTTACATCAATGGTAGCTATGAAGATCTAGGGGGGGCTGGCTCACTCGATAATCATCCTGGTAATGATAACCATGCCATTTTCCAATTAACGGTTGAAGCGTTTAACTCACCCGTGGCCTTTAGCCAGGAAACCTATGTGATTCAGCGCAGTTGGTTTGATGCCGGGATTGGCCAAGTGTCAGAATTATCTGATTTAGGAGACTGGTTTCTTGTCGATGAATCGACCTATCCTGATGCCACGCCAAAGTTGGAATACGGAGGGCAATTTCTGACAACAACAGTAATTATTATTGACTCTCTTGCTGATACTGAGAGGCTCATGGGTGCAGCTGGCGATGACAATATCTTTGGCGGCGACGGAGATGACACAATCGAAGGCGGTGCCACGAATGATCCGACCGACCCAACAATCGATCATCTTCATGGCGGTAGCGGCAATGACACCATTATTGCCGGACAAGACATCAGTTTGCTTTATGGTGGGACTGGAAACGACACCCTTAGAGG
>JBFRWC010000500.1:0-4374 GCA_051439365.1 Leptolyngbyaceae cyanobacterium | reverse complement strand
ATACAATACACCGCCTTTTTGCCCACCTTGCGGCTGACTTCGCTCCAGACAAATAGCATTAAGAACGCTGTCCCGAGAACGAATAGGGCAAACAGCGTAAAGACCTCATAGGTCGCTTGTATCCAATAGAGCACAAAGTACACCATCACGACCATCGTGATTTGGGCGGCCAGCCACGAGCACAGGTAGATCCCGACCACGAGCAAAAACGGACGATTGCTAAAGGCAATCCGGAGTTGCTGGCGCAGCGGCAGACTACTTGTTTTGGCGGTAACGTGGGCACGGCGCTGCTCATTAGGGATGACGTGACGATGGGTTCCCAATACACAAAGATAGAGCGGGATAATGCACAGAAAAGCCCCCAATGCCCCAATGGCCAAATATTTGTGGGGTGGAGATTCAATCTGGCTTAAGGCGATGCCACTGACAAAGATCGCAAAGATGTTACTACCAATGGCAAACGCGAATCGGAAGCTGTTGAGGTTGGTGCGCTCATTGTAGCCCTGGCTCAGTTCTGGTGTCAGAGAGACGTAGGGCAGATAAACAGCCGTGTAACAGGTTTTATAAATGATGCCGACAACGACATAGTAAGTAAATAGCAACCAGTCATTTCCTTGTACCGGAATGAGCCACAGGAGAAAGAATGATAGCCCAAATGGAATTGCACCCACCACAATCCAAGGATAGCGCCGTCCCCAACGAGTCCGGGTGCGATCGCTCAACATCCCAACAATCGGGTCACTGATAGCGTCGCTGAACTGACCAATCACTAATGCCCAGCTAGCGAGCGCCGCAGGCAGTCCTGCCACATCAGTGAGAAACACCATTAGGTAAGAGGCCAGCATAATGCCTGTGGCCGAAATGCCCATAGTTCCTGCCCCATAGGCCAGTTTCGTTACAAACCCAAGTGACGACCGGGTTTTATCCACCACTGGCATACTTTCCATCTCTCATGCATTGCTACAGTTTCACCATGATCCTCCACGACGACAAGTCGCCTAAACACCAGCATACAAGATGTGCTGTGTCCCTTGGAGGGTTAAAGTCCTCAATTTGGAGAATCGCTCGCACCTTTTCGACATCAATATCTATTTGGTCCAAATTAACGGGAATAATCACTATATAATGCAGGTCATCTGGTGCATCCTTATGACTTTGGCAAGTGTTTCGTTGAGTCCCGTAAGGAGAAACTGTATCTACTATGGATTTTTTCATAATTGCCCTCCTCGTGATGATGGTGTTCTGGTCCTACTCAGTCCTAAACCCGGAAAAGGAAAAGAAAACCATTGAAGAGGAACTAGGTGAGGTTGTGGGCAAAGCCCTCAAAGAGAAAAAGTTTGATGATTTTGGCAAAACATTAGGAAAATACCTGAAGGAGACGGCTAAGAAAGGAGATACGAAAGGAGGTGCTGTCAATATCAACATTAATATTGACTCGCGTAGTTAAATGATGTGGCAGGCTCGTCTTTCGCGATCGCATCCCAACCACCTGGGAGGATTCCATCGTCAAGGAACAGAGATGGGGTCGATTCGCTGAATCCGACCGCTGGCACCAAGTTGGTTAGTCAGATCAAGACTCTTACCGCTGGGCTGCAACTCTGGGGGAAGAACCATCACTGCACCCCATTTTTGCACTAAAGCATTTAGCAGCTCATCTTGTTGACGACGAAGGGCATCCAAGTTGGGGCCACGATTGATAATCGTAAACCAGACAATGCCCTGCTTCTCGGTCGAGAAAGCCCCCGCTAGAGAACTAACATCCCACAGCGACCCGGTTTTGACAGCGGCAGATGGGGGGATTTGCCGTCCCACCAAGGTGCCCACATCTCGACCCGATACGGGTAACAGATCCGCTAATGACCAGGGAGTTTCTTGCACTTGCTGATTCATAGCCATCAGAATCCGGGTCACGGCTCTGGGGGACAGTTGATTCTCGTGACCCAGGCCAGACCCGTTGATAATCTGGATTTCTGCTTGGGGAACATGAGTCGCGGTTGCCACAAGGGTCGCGGCCCGTTCTGCCCCCCCCATCAAATCCACCAGTTGTTGAGCCATGACATTGTTGCTGTAGATATTCATCAGCTTCAACAGTTGGGCTAGAGGTAGGGAGTCATGTCTGAGCAATGGACGGGGTTGACGAACCTGGAGGGCGTTGCGAGAGATAAAACGCACAGCCCCTTCAATAACCAGGTTGGGGCGGGGAGTGCCAGGGGGCAGGGTGAGATATTGTTGCTCTGCTTCGGGGGGCCAGAGATTGGCGTTAAAGGCTTGTTTTAGCAGGGTGCCGGATTCGATGGGATTATCCTTATAGTTCATGGAGAAATGACCCGCAATCAGCAAATCTCCTGCCACTTGCTGAATCCCCAATTGCTGCAATGTGTTGGCGAGGGCGATCGCTTCCTCCCATACATACAGCGGATCACCGCCGCCCTGGATCACCAAATCTCCCTCTAAAATGCCATTGCGGATTTCACCCGTAGTACTAATCAGAGTTTCAAACTGGTGGTCCGTACCCCAGGTTTCTAAGGCCGCTAAGCTCGTTACCAGTTTGGTTAACGAAGCCGCAGGCAATGCCGCCGTCCCCTGGTTCGATCCCCAAACCGTTGCCCCAGATTGGAGCCAGACCCCTTGCTGAGCCGAGTCGAAGCCCAAGCGCTCCAAGGAGTTGAGATAGGCTTCAAGGATGGCGATCGCCTCCGGGTCATCCACATACTGAGGTTCCATAATCTGAGTCATCGAGGTTTGGGTCAACCACTGGGAAAGTTGAGAGGATCGAAGAACCAACACTTCTTCCGGAGAAGCTCCTACCCCCAACAGCCATGACACCAGTAGATCAAACACGGACATTTCTCCTTAGAATACCTGTAGGGACACAACTGGACAGAATTAGAACTTTGGTACCAGCTTAGTTTTGAGTAGACTGTGAGGTCAAGGAGGAAGGGGTGAACCGATCGGATCGGGCGGGACTTTTACAAACGTTGCCTATTGTAGCAGGGGCGATCGCAGGGACGGCGTTAATGGTGAATCGGTTGTTTACACCAACGTTGACCAGTTCCCAATCGCGATCGGATGTGGTCGGCGTGATTGTCAGTGCGGTGTTGATTTTAATCGGCCTCCTGTGGCAGCAAATTCAACCCCGGCCCCCAGAGGCAGTGAATTTGGAGGGAGACGAAGGATTTGAGTTGGACGAATCCCTCCCCGATACCGTGAAAACGGAACTGGCTTGGGCTTCTCATTTGTTGCTGACAAACACGGTGACGAAATCGGTGGTGGTGTGGCGGGATGATCAAGTGTTGCTGCGTCGTGGCATTCTGGGTTCCGCCTCCACCGTAACACCAGGAGCCATTTTACAACGGGTGTTGGCCAAGCAAACCCCGGTTTACCTGGTGCAATTGAGTCTCTATCCGGGGCGAGTGGAGTTTGACTATTTGCCCGAAAATACTCAGGGGGTGATCTGTCAGCCTGTGGGCGATCGCGGGGTGATGATTTTGGGTGCAAATGTCCCTCGCAGCTACACTAAGCAGGATGAGAACTGGATTACTGGGATTGCCGATAAACTGGGAAATACGTTATCTAGCAACTGTGGTTAAGCGCCTAGGATAAAGTAACACTCTCTCCAAATTGTTCTAACTTATACTGAGTCTGCATTTGCAACTCGGCACGACGACCGACAAAACCCGCAATACTTTCAACTTGTTCTGCAATCCGCTCAAGTGTTGCTTTAAACTGCTGTTCTGTGTCTTGTTGTTGAGCTATAGGTTGCCTTATCCTTTTATTCCCTCTACTATCCTACAAGCCTAACCATGCAGGCGATCGCCCAACCCCACTCCGATGGGGGTATCGCCCTCACCCAACACGCCCCAACTCAAAACTAAGAACTCAAAACTCAAAATTTCATCACCCCAACTCATTCCTCCACCCACTCAACTACCTCAACTACCTTCACCGTCACTGCCATGTGTCCATCAGGCAAGGGTTGTAAGGTCTCGACAATGTAGCCGTAATTGCTGTGATTCTCACGAATAGTCTCTAATTGGACCGCATCAGGAAAGGCTACGGCGATGTTGACTGCTACTCCATATGGGGGCGCGTTGGATGGAAGTTCAAATGCATCCATCGGTACATTCCAGGTTTCGCCCGGATTGTCATTGTCTCCCCGAAATTTACCGCGCGTACCGTTGACCTCACGGGAAATCTCACCAGTTGGCTCAATGCGATCGATTGTACTTAAGGCGATCGATCGCGATTGTCCTCCATTTCTCAGTGTGAGAGTCCCCTCGTCGATTGCGAGGAGGGTAGCACTGATGGTTCCCCCGGAGTTGAGGTGAATTTGGACCGTTGGGGCCATGAGTAGGCTGATCCATTCTTCACTCT
>JBFRWC010000499.1:0-6284 GCA_051439365.1 Leptolyngbyaceae cyanobacterium | reverse complement strand
AATTAGAGGTTGTCCCTGCCTCCATGGGTAAGTTGGAGCGGTTGCAGAAGTTGATGTTGGCGGGGAATCGGTTGCGATCGCTCCCCCCGGAACTGGCGAACTGCGGCAATCTGGAACTGGTACGCCTAGCAGCAAATCAGCTCACGGAATTCCCTGATTTCTTGCTAACGTTGCCTCGGTTGACCTGGATTGCTTTTTCCGGTAATCCTTTTTGTGCAGCGATCGCTGGAACCAGGGAACCGCAAATCCTTCCCTCTGTGCCTTGGGATGAAATTGAACTGGGTCAGATTTTGGGACAAGGGGCATCGGGGGTGATTTACCAGGGCCACCTCAAAGCTTCTATTGGGGATAAGATTCCGGCAGGAGATGTGGCGGTCAAGCTGTTCAAGGGGGATATTACCAGTGATGGGTCGCCGCTGGATGAGATGCAGACTTGTATGGCTGCAGGAACTCAAGCAAATTTGATTACGGCGATCGCTCAAATTGCCCATGCTCCCAACGGTCAGGCGGGATTGGTGTTACCGTTTGTCCCCAATCACTACACCAACTTAGGCGGTCCCCCTAGCCTAGAATCTTGTACGCGAGATACCTATGCAGAGGGCAAGACGTTTACTGTGTCGGAAGTGGTGGAAATTGCGCGGGGGATTGCAGCGGCGATCGCCCATCTTCATCAAAACGGTATTCTCCACGGTGACTTATACGCTCACAATATTTTAGTGAATCCGCAAGGAACAGCATTTATAGGGGACTTTGGTGCAGCATCGTTTTATCAGCCAACGAATACGACCAGGGGGATCGCCTTGGAGCAGCTAGAGTCACGAGCCTTTGGTTGCTTATTGGAAGATTTGCTCGATCGATGCTCTCCCACCTCAGCGATGGAAATCCAGATAGTTAAGGTGCTACGGCAATTACAATCCGACTGTATGCAGCCGATGGTGGCCTTGCGTCCTACGTTTCCCCATATTGGTGAGATGTTGGCTGAGTTGTCCAATCCCTAAGCACCTCTTGGGACATACCACTGATTAGTAGTCGTGATTGACACCGTTATGGCCCTTACGGTTGGCCTGCGCCCATGAGATACAGCAGCGCCATCCGTACTGCGACTCCGTTAGTCACTTGCTGGGAGATCAGACTGATTTCTGGGTCATCCATCAGGTCAGAGCTAATTTCCACGCCGCGATTGGTGGGACCGGGATGGAGCACTTTTACGGCTGAATGACAGCGTTGGAGGCGATCGCGGGTCAGCCCAAATTGCTGGTGATACTCCCGCAAACTGGGCAGCAAATGCTGGGTCATCCGTTCTTGCTGTAAGCGCAGGGTCATAACAAAATCGGCCCCGTCGAGGGCGGGTTCAAGATGGTGATGGAGGGTGAGGCGACGAGGATTTTGGATTTTGGATTTTAGATTTTGGATTTTGGACTGCAGTGGAGTAGCCTGGGGCTGACTAACAGGATTATGTCCGCCTAAAACATTGGTCATATTACCCCGAGGAATTGGAGTACAAAACTCAGCGAAAGTCTGGGGTAAGAGGGTCGGTGGGGCGGCAAGGTGAACGTCGGCTCCGCTGGCGGTGAGGCTCCAGATATTGGAGCGGGCGACACGGGAATGGAGAATATCGCCCACGATCGCAATTTTTTTGTCGGCCAGGTCTTCAATTTGAGGGTGATCGGGGTTGAGAACTGTGCACAGGGTGAAGAGGTCGAGCAGGGCTTGGGAAGGGTGGGCATGTTGGCCGTCACCAGCGTTGAGGATGCCGACGTTAGTGTTGAGTCGATCCATTTCTTGGGCGATCGCCAATGGCACCCCGGTTTGGCGATGGCGAATCACCATCAAGTTTGTGCCCATTGCCAGATAGGTCTTGGCCGTATCGAGGATGGTCTCTCCCTTTGTCAAGGATGAACTACCGGGAGAAAAATTCAGCACATCGGCAGAGAGGCGTTTAGCAGCCAGTTCAAAACTACTGCGAGTGCGGGTCGAGGGTTCAAAAAACATATTGGTCACCACGATTCCTTGCAATGCTGGAACCTTCTTCATTCGTCGAGACAGTACCTCGCCAAAGCTGGAAGCAGTGTGGAGAATAGTGTTGTATTCCGCCGGGGTAAAGGTGTCTAGCGAAAGAATATGGCGACGGGTCCAGGTTGTTGAAGGTGGGGTCAAATCCGTAGGGGTAGAAACCATTGCAGTAGTGGGAATAACAAGAGGGGTGCTAGAGGGAGAAAAAACGACAGATAGACCGCGATCGGTCAACGGTAACAGGGCAGGGGTAATGGGGCAGCGATCGCCAAGCAATCAGGGAAATGGAGCCAGAGGAAGCAGAGGTAATGTGGGACAATCCCCATTGAGGCTATCAGAGGATGGGGACAAAGTGATATGGACACCACGAAATCTCAATGTATTTTGGTCACGGGGGCAGCGCGATCGGGGAAAAGTGAGTGGGCTGAATCTCTGGCTCTGAAGGCTGAATGCCAGGGTCAACAAGTGATCTATGTGGCGACGTCAGTGGCTAATCCTGGTGATGCGGAGTGGCAGATGCGCCTGGAGCGTCATCGTCAACGTCGTCCGGCGACGTGGAAGTGTGTTGATGGGCCAGTCGATTTGGTGGCCATTTTGACGACAGCGGATGCCAATACTTGCCTATTGGTGGATTCCTTGGGCACTTGGTTGAGCAATTTATTGGAGCAAACGGAGGATGAATGGCAGCAAACCATGGATCAGGTGTTAGCCGCTATCGGTGAAACGAAAGCAATGCTGATCTTTGTCGCTGAAGAAGTGGGCTGGGGGGTGGTTCCGGCTTATCCTATTGGCCGCACTTTTCGCGATCGCCTCGGTCAATTCACCCGCCGCTTGGGGGCGATCGCTTATCCTGTTTATCTGGTTATTGCGGGGCATGTTCTGAACTTATCGCAGGTGGGCACGCCGCTCTCGTTGGGATTGGTGTGAGGGTAGGAGGCAACCACGGCAGGAGGCAACCACGGCAGGGGGCAACCACGGCAGGAGGCAACCACGGCAGGAGGCAACCACGGTAGGGGGCAACCAGGGGGGGATTGCCCTTACGGGCGATGGGGGTTGGGGCGGTGCCCCCGGGCCCGCCCTGTACCCACTAGGCGATCGAGAGAGATGGGGCGATCGTTAGAAGACGCGATCGCCCGGGGAATATCACTTTGAAGAAACTGTAACCAAATCGCGCCCACGCTACCAGCAGGCGTGCAGGGTGAAACTGGCTCAGGGGTGTCACTCGCATTCATATTATCGTCGGCCCGTAAGGCTTCCGCCGCCACGTCCCGGCAGTTGCGATCGCGTCCCCGCCAGCGATCCTGGGCACGGCACCGCTCATAGGCCAGGGCCTTAGCCAGTTGGGGCGGCATTTGCTCATGGCCCCGAAAGGCTCGATTAAAGCTGCGGACACTGGCTTCCAACACTTCAGCCTGTTCTTCCGCTTGGTCAGGTTCGTCTAAATCTTCCGCTTTGTTGCGCAAAATTTGTCCCTTCAAGTAGTACAAGTCGGGATTTTGGGGCGTGATGGCGATCGCCGCATCCACATTTTCCAGGGCATTGTCATGGTCTTTCAAATCCCGGTAGGCAATGGCGACCCCCCGTTTCACCAGATAATCGGGAGCTGCATAGGCTTCCATCCGGGCGATCGCGGTTTCCGGGTCGGAGGAGGGCAGATTTACCGCAATCAGCAGATCCATGTAGCCCTTAATCAGGTTCAACTCTGGGTCCGTATCATCAATCGCTTGAGCCGCCTTGACATTATTCAACACCTGACTCAGTTTATTCAACACCTTGGGAATGGCCGTGAGCGTACTCTCGGTGGAGAAAATATGGCCCCCTTCCATAAAGTAGCCCACCGCACTGTAAAGATGACTGCGAAGGGGATCGCTGGATTCTAGCTGTTCTGCTGCTTGCAGCGTTCTTTCATATTGGCTTTTGAGTGCATCCCAATCTTCGTCCAAGTAGGAAAACGCAGCACTCATGGCATGGGCCAAGGGTTCATCCGCATCGGCGGTTTCCAGCAATTCTTGCGCTTCTACATAATCGCCATCCCGAAACATGGCTTCAAACGCCTGCTCAGTCTGATCGTCAATGGAATGGGGATTTTCAGTCCGGAATGGATCGGCGGCAAAACCGGGTAGGGCGGTGGACATCATGGAAAAAGTGGCGATCGCCACCGTTCCCGCCATTGCCCCTACCACCGTCTTGGCCAAGCGCGAGAGCGATCGACCTCCTGAAGCGGTGTGGCGCGATCGCCCCATTCCGAGGGGAGCATTTGGGGAGACAAAACGGGACTTAAACTGCTGTAACATGGCCATAGATAGCAACAACCTCATGCTTCTTTTCATAGAGGGACGAACATCAGCAGACCACTGGATCAACCTTCCAGCAGACACTTTCACTCATCCTAATGTTTCTTTGCTTTTCAAGGGTATCGCTAGCTCGTCCCAATTGTTTGGGCAGAGTGGCCAATTTCTGCTGTTTAGTCCATGTGGTTGGGGAGTTGGGGAGTTTGAGGGTTGGGGAGTTGGGGAGTTGGGGAGTTTGAGGGTTGAGAAACTTAATCCCTAATCCTTCAACTAGCCAACCCCATCACTCCATCACTCCATCACTCGTTAACTCCTTAACTCATTAACTCCTCAACGCCCCATCACCTGCTTCATCGCGGCCAACACGCGATCGACGTTTTCAGGGCGGCTGTTGTGTCCCATTAGGCCGATGCGCCACACTTTCCCTGCGAGTTCGCCTAATCCATTGCCGATTTCGATATTGTGATCCGCTAGCATGGCGCTGGTGACGGCTTTGGGATCGACTCCATCGGGCACCCGCACGGTGGTCAGCGTGGTCAGACGATTTTCATGGGGGACATGGCAGGAGATGCCCATGTCGGCTAGGCCAGCCCACAGTTGTTCGGCACAGGCGCGATGGCGATTCCAGACTTGCTCTAGCCCTTCATCGGCAATGAGCCGGAGAGCGGCACGAATGGCGTAGGTCATATTCACGGGGGCGGTGTGATGATAGGTGCGGCCTTGGCCCCAGTAGTTGCGAATCAGGGACATATCCAGGTACCAGTTTGCCACTTTGGTCTGACGCTGATCCATTTTTTCTAGGGCGCGATCGCTCATCGTGAAGGGTGAACTCCCGGGAGGGCAGCTCAATCCTTTCTGGCTACAGCTATAGGCCAAATCCACTTTCCATTCATCTAGGAAAATGGGCATTCCCCCCAAGCTCGTCACCGTATCTGCCAATAGTAAACAGTCATATTCTCGGCACAGATCCCCTACTCCTTCCAAAGGCTGGCAAGCTCCGGTAGAGGTTTCCGCATGAACTAATCCCAAGATCCGAGGGCGATGTTCCTCCAATGCTGCCCGAATTTCCTCCAGACTGAATATCTCGCCCCAAGGCTTATGGATGGACCGCACATCTGCCCGATACCGCTCCGCCATATCCATCATCCGATGGCCAAAGTAACCGTTGACCCCCACCAAGACTACATCGCCCGGTTCCACTGTATTGGCCAGGGTCGCTTGCATTGCCGCCGACCCTGTACCACTGACGGGCAGCGTCATCTGGTTAGAGGTTTGCCAGGTGTAGCGGATCAGGGATTGTACTTCGTCCATCAGTTGCAGATAGGCGGGGTCCAAATGGCCGATGGGCTGAAAATTCATGGCCTCTATCACGTTGGGATGGGCATTGGATGGCCCTGGTCCCAACAATAACCGCTCTGGCACCTGGGTCCGGGGAGCAGCCTTGAGGTGGGTCTCGTCAATTTTGGGTCTGGCGGTGGAGAGTGTCGAAGTCATGGAATTCTGTGGCTTATGTTACTGCACTCTCCTATTGTCTACTGCGGTGGTACTTTCGCAGCACTAAAATATTGCCTCGATATCTTGCCTCGATATCTTGCCTCGATATCTTGCCTTGATAAGCTAAAACGATTTTAGTTTGCGTATTTTGGAAGCTGAACCCCGCCAACGGCGGGGTTCAGCCACGCAGATTAAATGGCAACCAGCTTAACACAGTGATTCAGTGGTCGTTGGTGATATGGGGGAAGCTCCCCATTCGTGTGAACTTAAGTTTGAAATCTAGACCTGGACTGTTTTTCAGCCACAACAACCCAGAATTTGAGTTCTTGGCGATCGCTCAACCCCTTCAAAACAGGTTCTCGAGTGATCTAGCTGAATGGGACTTAGACATGGGTATTGGATTTGAAACCTAGTCAGGGTAAGCTTTTCAGCGTTAAGTTTACGCCAATGGAAGCTCCCCCAATCCAACAACAGTGTGATGGGATT
>JBFRWC010000498.1:0-4358 GCA_051439365.1 Leptolyngbyaceae cyanobacterium | reverse complement strand
GGTTTCATCTGTCTCTGGGTCGTTGTCGTCAAAGATTTGGATATCAACCGTTTTGCTAGTTTCTCCAGGGGCAAAGACGATCTGACCAATGGTCTGGGCATAATCTTCGTCAGGAGTGCCGGTCAGGTCAACGGTTGCATAGTTCAGGGTGGCTGTCCCGGCACTACCACTGGTTCGTAAGAATTCAATAGTGACAAATCCGTCGCCTTCGCTGACCCTATATTCTGTGGGTTCGGCTAACTGGAGGATTCCGGCACTATCACTGATGTTGACATCAAACTGCCCTAGGGCGATCGCCCCATTGACATTCCCCAAGGTGTCAGCGACTTCTCCAGCCTCCAGGGCAAGGCTAAAGGTCCCGTTGTCTTCGGTGCCCCAGGTTCCTCCTGGTGCAGTGATGCTATATGTAGCCCTGATTGTTGGCGCATCAGCACTGGCTGAAACAGTCCCTAGAGTGGCTACCTGATCAAAGCCATTAGGGCCTGTTACTCGCACATCGCTGGTCCCCAGCGTACTGAAGTCAACCCCAGAGCTATCCGTGTAGGTTACAGTGAACTCGTAGATACTGCCCTCACCCACCACAAGATCTGAGGCTAATACAGAGGCGGTAGGAGCCTCCTCATCTACTGCGTCAGCGAGTGCCCAATTAACACTGGCCTCAAACAGAGACCAACCATTAGCCGATAAGTTTTGGGCATCGGCACCGATGAAGAAACCAATGCGTCGATCAGTCGCTACGTTGCCATTTTCTAGAATGGCCCCAGTGTCGTAAGCAAAAATCCCCGCTCGGTCAGGCTGGTTGGGTAACGTCCCAATCACCGCTGCATTCGCATTCGGGTCGCCCCAAGCGATCTCACCGACTGGGTCAAATACGGTGACATCACCTGATAATCCCGCTGTTAAGTCTGGATTGGCATTGGGAGCGATCGCCAAGGTTGTAGCATTGTCTGCAACCTCATAACTGATGTTCCTAATGGTACTTGTCATCCCCATGTCATCAAAGACAAAGGCCTCTGAAGCAATTACAGGAATATTGACCGAGGAGAATTTGTTCCCGACTTGTCTGGATGATACAGATTCTGAGATGAATACCAAATCTTGACCCAAGGCATTGTCACTGTTGCTAAGGCCATCGTCGATGACCGTGACGGTGTGACCGAGTTGTTCAAGTCGCTGCCTGATCGCTTGATCCGAAATGCTCAGTGATGTGTTTCCAGCCACAAATAAAATATCAGCGGCATCAGCAGGGGGGGGTGGCGGTGTATTGCTAATGTTTACCTCAAACTGGTCCAGCAGACTCGCTTCATTGGCAAACCCTAGAGTGTCTGCGACCTCGCCTGCAATCCAGTTGATCTCAAAGGTGCCATTATCTCCAGTATCCCATGTTCTGCCTGGTGCCGCGATCGCATAGGTTGCGGTAATACTAGGCACATCAGTGCTAGAGGATACACTGACCAATGTGGCGGGTTGGCTAAATCCATTGGGACCCGTTACCAAAATATCGGTGGAGTCTAACGTTGAAACGTTAACCGCTGTGGCATCAGTGTAATTGACAGTAAATTCATAGCTTTCGCCACCTGCCGCAACAATATTGGCAGCACTAGCGGTAGCAGTCGGTGCATCTACATCGATTGGGGGAGGCGTGGGAGTAGGGGCAACCGTCGCCCAATCAACCGCCGCATCAAATAGTTGCCAGCCCTCCGCCGTAAGTTGATCCGCATTTGAACCGATGAACAAGCCAACCCGACGAGCCTGGGCCGCTTCCCCATTGGTAAGGGTGGCATCTTTGTCGTAAGCAAAAATAGTGGAGCGATCGCTCCCATTTGTCAGCACACCTGCTGTAATTGCGTTCGCATTGGGGACGCCCCAGTTAATATCGTTGGGTAGAGCAAAAGCAGTCACTTCTCCCGTTAGCCCTGCGGCTAGGGGGCTAGCTGGCTCAGTAATCGTCACACTGGTTTGAAGCCCTTGAATACCATAGTCTGATCCCAAATCTGCTTGAGTCAGCGCTAGATCATCGTATAGATATGCTTCAGTGGTGATGATTGGAACTGCAACATCCGTAAACTTGGTGTTAACCCGTCCTGATGATACTGATTCAGAAATAAAAACTAAATCATGTCCTGCTGCATCAGAGCTACGACTTGATTGATCGTCCTGAATCGTAACAGAGAAACCCAACGCTTCAAGTCTTGACTGCAACGCCAAATCAGACTGACCTAAGGTCGAGTCTCCAGCAACCAGTAAGGCTGAATCTAAGGTTCCCCCATAGGTTGCTATTGTTGCAGCATTGATGGCTGATGTTGCCTCAATTGTTCCAACATGAGCTTCTAACTTCCAATCACCCATGAGTGCAGCGGCACCTGTCAGATCATCAGAGGCCGCAATATCGGCCCCAATCGTGTGGCTGAGCTGATGGATGAAGTCCTGCCCTTCTGTATTCGCTGCTACATTACATCCGTAGAACAAGAAATCAGCATTGGCTGTGGTGGCTTGTCCCCATTTGCTCATGAGGGGTGCATACTGCTCTAAGGTTGAGGAATCTAGAGTCGCATTGCCTAACTGAATGGAGGCTGATTGACCATGACTAATGAAGTGGACACTCGCTAAGTCCTGGTACTGCTCTAATACTTGCGTTACAGCTAAAATACCATCGGTGTTATCCTTGAGGACAACTACGCTAGCGTCCTCAATCCCTTGGATGATTGAACTTATTTCACTAATGTTTTGGTCAACAAAAACAAGGTTTTGAGGTTTGTCGGTATTTTGATCAGTTCTCTCAACTCCGGTGATTGAGGCAGGGTTTTCAAAGTTAGAAGTAAGTGTGAGTTCCATGGAGGACTCGTTCATGATGCCAAAAACCTCACGAGTTTTGATAAAGGATGAATTTTGGTCAGCCAAATCGTAGGGCTGGCACTACCAAATGTGCCAGTACCTCACCTTCTTTAAAGTGCTCGTCTCAATCACAACGACTTGCCTGTTGTGGAACAAAGAGCACGCCACAACAACTTTCGAGCGACTCAATTGGTTCACTCAATCGATTCGTTCAATTCAAGAAAACTTTTAATCCGCAGAACTCCAGACACGATAATCTGATTTTTCTGCACCCTAAAAATATGGTAGATCCTACTGAATCACCAGTGCTGCATTTATCTCTACACCTATAGTATCTCCGTAGTTTCCACAGGGAGGTAAAGAGGTAATGAAATGTGTGTAATTTTTAATTAAAGGCAGAAACTCGTATCATCCCGTGCTGGTTTGCACCTCTTGTGCGATCGCCCAACGATTGTTTTCTCCAAACTCTACGAGTGTAAGGTGTAGTGAGATCTCAACTGAGGTTTAGAAAATACTTCATCCAGATACCGACAATGATCAGCGCAATCAGACCTGGAATGCTGGCTAAAGGCTGTTTGTCAATCCCAACGCCCCAAGTGGGAGCAGTCTCACGATAGTGAATTAGGCCAAACGAATCAACGGTAGCGATCGCCCAAACCCAACCGGAATGTAACCCCCATGCCAGCCCAATAGACTGGTGATCAACCCACCACGCCACGGTTAAAACCAGCCCCATCATCCATAGCCCCGGTAGTTGGGGGAACGTCCCCTTAACATCCCAAACTAAATGGAGCAGTGCAAAAATGAGGCTGGCGATCGCTCCCGCCAACCTCACATCAGAAAATGTTGCCAAACGACTGGTGATAAATCCTCGAAATACAAGTTCCTCCGAAAACCCAACGACTCCACTGAGGAGTAGAAGTGCCAAGAATAAGCCAGTTTTTGTTGTAATGGACTGGAGTAAACTCGGTTGTTCTAGAGGTTGATTCAGGTTTTGGTCGTCGCTGTTCTCGTGTGACCAGCTTAATTCCCAATTAGCCCATCCAACCCCGACATAGAAGCCAAACAAGGCTAAAAAACTACCGAGGCCAAGCATCAAGCCAACCCCAAAAGATGGGCCTAAAAGCCGGATGGATCGTAGGCCAATGGCCACCCAAGACAAGTGATAATAACGGAGGATGGCATACGACGCTAGGGGCGCGATCGCATACAACGACAGCACCAGCGGAATTTTCTGGGTTGGTGCTGTTGGGTGAAACGGTTGCCAACGAATTCTTGGCAACAGAATTGCAACAATCGGGAGCCACAAAATAAGCCAAAGCCCAAAAAATAACAGGACTTGACTAACCCCAAACCACACACTCCCTGGGATGGCTACCATGCGTCAAAAGCGATCTTGACATCCTCCCCGGCCTAAAGGCGCGGGGATTCACCAGCTAGAGACCCAGGCTTAGCTGGATCGCTACTGGACGGGTTGACACTTCATCGCAAACGGCCTGGGAACCAGGTCTTACACTCACTCC
>JBFRWC010000497.1:0-8203 GCA_051439365.1 Leptolyngbyaceae cyanobacterium | reverse complement strand
AGACATTTCCTCAGAGCATCATTTTGTCTTAGCACAACAGCGTGTGGAGGACAAATAGAACGAAATCACTGCCATCCCTGTATTGCTCAAACTCCTCGACATCAAGGGAACCATCATTACCATTGATGCGATGGGCACCCAACGTTCGATTGCTCGGCAGATTATCAAGGAGGGCGGGGACTATCTATTGGCGCTCAAAGGCAATCATCCCACGCTTTATCAAGGGGTCAAGCACTTCTTCAAACAGGCGATGGAGACCCAATGGGCGGGGATTGACTACAGCTATGACGATGGCACCAGTGCAGGTCATTACCGCATTGAGTCTCGTCAGGTGTTTGCAGCGGCATAACAAGCCGAATGCACCTGATTGTCGAGAGCTGCTGTCCTGGGATCATTGAGTTGCCAAATATCACCTAGCAAATATGGGATGAGAAACAGCTCTCAGGTTGGGAACCACCTGACCAACCTTGTTCCAATCGGGATGGCCGGATTCGAACCGACGACATCCTGCTCCCAAAGCAGGCGCGCTACCAAGCTGCGCTACATCCCGGTAAGGTTCATCAAGATCAACCTTAGCCATACAAGTATAGCGTGCTTTTCCCAGAGAGCAAGAGAGTTGTAATAATGCATTAAGCTACAGGATATTACCGTCGTTCAAGCGTGCTGCCATGACGCTAATTTTTTATCTGCCATATTTATGCTACCTGCCTGTAACGCTGTTGTCCCTTGGGTTTGGGTTAGTTTATCTCATCCGTCCTACCTTTATGCCTGACCCTGCCATTGCTCTAGGCAAAGATTGGCAGGAACGAGATGCGGCAGTGCAAACACTGATTTTGGGGGCGATCGCCCATCTACTGAGGCCAATCTCCATTTAAGGCAAATGTTGACTCACCCACTGGATCACGGTCTGTCCCAAAGAGACATGGTTGAGCCGGTCAATTTCCCGAATGCCCGTGGGGCTGGTGACGTTAATCTCAGTGAGATAGCCCCCAATTACGTCCAATCCCACAATCATCAGACCGTCCCGTTTGACAATGGGAGCAACCATGCGACAGATCTCTTGCTCCCGCTCGGTGATATCAATCTTGGCCACACTCCCCCCTGCGGCCATGTTGCCACGAAATTCGCCTTGGGCGGGGATGCGATTGACGGCCCCAATCGGTTCCCCGTCGAGCAAAATAATCCGCTTATCTCCTTCAGAGGCAGCGGGAAGGTACTGCTGCACCATGATGGGCAAACGGTTATATTCAGTGCTAACTTCTACGAGGGAACTGAAATTGCGATCGCCCGCTTCCACAAAAAAGATTCCTTCTCCGCCTTTGCCCCCTAACGGCTTCAATACTGCTGCCCCGTGGGTCTCAACAAACTCACGGATGACGGCTTTGTCTTGACTAACAATAGTACTAGGAATTGCGTCGGCAAACTGGAGGGCGTACATTTTTTCGTTGGCCAAGCGCAGTCCATTGGGCGCATTGAGCACCAGCGTTTTAGCGGGGTCGATATAGTCAAGAATGTAGGTGGCGTAGAGATAGGCAGTGTTGACCGGGGGATCGGTCCGCATGAAGACTGCATCCATCTCTTCGAGGCAGCGGAAAACGCGATCGCCCAACTGATACCACTGGGCTGGAGCCACCCACATTTGATTCACCAATTCGACCGGGGTCAGATGAACGGTTTGGACCATTGCCCATGCCTGCCCCTGCACGACTGCAAGCTGATTCGCCGTGGTGATCCAAACGTGGTGGCCTAATACCTGGGTTGCCTCCATCAGCGCCACACTGGTGTCATGCCCCGGATCGAGCATGGTGATCGGATCAATAATGAATAAAATGTTCACCCTTACCGTCACTCCTTTCGTCACTATGGGGTAGGCACTCATGGGGTAGGCAGAGCCACACCCTCGTGAACCCTGACTCCATAGGCATCATACAGCAAGGGATCACACGGCTGATTGAGCTAACGAATTAAGCCCTCATGGGACAACTCCTGGGCAATAACGACTAGGCCACAACTACTGGGCCAATAATGGATCAAGCTCGCCCTGGTATTCGAGATCATGGATTTCATCACATCCACCAATATGTTGGTCATTGATAAAGATTTGGGGCAAGCTCGATTTCCCATTAGCCCGAACCGCCATTTTCTGACGAGCGGCATTGTCCCCATCAATGCAATACTCGGTGTACTCCACACCCTTTTGCTCCAGTAAGGCTTTGGCCCGGATACAAAAAGGGCACATACTCCAGGTATAAATTTCTACAGTTGTACTCACACGACCTCCTCAATCGACAACGGACGAACTGAACATCCGATGAACCACAACGGACTGATCAACAGTGTATCGTTTCCATCCGGAAATAAGTGGTCAATTGTGAACCTTCTCTAAAGTCTCTTGATACTTCTCTAAAGTCTCTTGACGATCAGGTAAAAATACTTCAGTATAAATACACAAGAGTTGTTCTATTGAACACTTATCTATTGATCGCCAACCCTCGTGCTTGGGTTTAGTGTCACCATTTTTTGATGGGCGAACTCTCATCTGCTTCTATCTCAGTATCAGTTATTTCACTGAGACAGGTTCGGCGACTCAAGCAAGGTTGTTGTAAGAATTGAACCAGAAAACTAGTTAGGATTACTAATATGCCCAGGTTATTATACGAACAATCCACATCCTATGGTGGACACCTCATTATTCCATTCGTGTATCAGCGATTAGTCGGGCATGACGTGTTTTCCTATCGTTTACTCTCTGAATGGGGTTACAAGGGACAATTACATCGGGCCGAGAATCCAGGGGGGCTATATTCGGCTACGGCGGCAGGCATTACCCAAATTGCCAAGGACTATATTGACCTCCAAGGGGATGAAGACGGGGGCGATCGCTTGCCCAAGCCTACGAGTTTTCAGAGCATGGCCCATCCTGAATCCCATATCCTTTCTCTCCAAAATGTCGATTATTTCAAAAATCGCTACACCTACCACCAGCATTTAATTATCGTCTTTCAGGCCCGTCAAAAGTTTTTCTACGACCATTACCCCCCTACCTCCCTCAAGAATATTGCTGCCCCCAAGATTTTTAACACCGAGCGGTCCTGTCTGTTGTGGATCAAGCACGGTATTGATTCAGGGCAAGCAACCTTAAATGTGCTGAGCAGTTAGCTCAGCAATTAGCTGAGCAGTTCGCTGAGCAGTTAGAAAATTTTTATGAAAGACGATACCCCATACTTGGGAGAGGCAAAGCCTAGGATGATAGATCTGTGCAATTTTAAGAATCTTTTTCCATGCATAAGCCCGACCCGGAACCCACCCCCGGCCCTAATCTTGTAGGGGTTTTAGTAATTCATATGTATTAGGCATTCACACCTGTCTTGCTGGATAGGGTTCGGCCAGGGGGAGGATGCTAAGCTGGACGGAGAACCACTGTGGAGTCACCCTAACTGAGATGTCAGAATTTAGCCAACTCACCGCCTTCCGCCCCCAGGTAAAAAAAGTCTAAACACAGCCTATGAATTGGCCTACGAGAAACCGACCTTGTCCTTTTCTAGCTGCATGGGCAATCGCTTTCGGCAAACGGTGGCGGGGTTGTTTGCGAGAAAAGACATGACGAGTGCAACAATGTTGTCGGGTCACCTTGCCACCACTCGCGCCCGCGCCCAAGCCAGCGACAGTGACTATCTGATTGCGGCTCAAGACACCACCTATTACAACGACTCCGGCCAGAGCCAGATGAGTGGATTGGGGCGAATCCAGGGCAAGGTGCGCGGCCTGATGCAACACAACGTGTTGCTCATTGACCAGACGGATCCGCTGGGGCTGCTCGACCAACAGTACTGGACGCGCGAGGGAGAGCTGGATTGGCCCGCCGACCAAAAAGACTCCCAGAAGTGGTTCAAGGGTCTGGCGGCGGTGAACCAACAGGCCAAGGAGAGCGACCAACGATGGGTGGTCACCTGTGACCGAGAAGGCGACATCTTCGACTTCTTTAAGGCCGCACGGGAACCGAATGTCGATGTGCTGGTGCGCGTGTTTCAACCCCGTCGCGTCGAAGTGGTCCACGCTGGGAGCGTTTGCCCCTTACCGGATGTGGCCGAACAGCTCAACGACTACGGCCAGTATGCCGTGCAGATTGAGCGGCAGTATGGGGGCAAGCGGCGCACCGTTGAGGTGACCCTGCAACTGCAAGCGGCCACGGTCCATATCTACCCGAGTCAAAACTTAAGTCCAGCGCGCCACAAGACTCAGGCTCTTTCGTTGGTCATCGCCACTGAAGTCGCCTGCCGAGATGTTAAAACCAACGAGGACTGCTTTGATGCCAATACCCCTCTCTGCTGGTCGCTGCTCACCAGTCTGCCCATTGAAACGGCGGCGGATGTCCAACGCATCCTCCGCTTCTATGCCCTACGGTGGCGCATTGAACGCCTTCACTTTACGCTCAAGTCCGGGGCCTTAGACGTGGAGCGACTCCAATTTGATGATGTGCATCCCTTAGTCAATGCGTTAACCTTCTATTCCGTGGTGGCGTGGCGACTGCTGGGGCTGACCTATGCGTTGCGTCACGATCCGGAACAACCGGCTCAAAGCCTGTTTGATGCCGATGAGCTAAAACTGTTGCAGCAGCTATCGGGTCAACCGGTTGACACCCTTCGGCAGGCGACTCTGGCATTAACACAGTTAGTGGGCTTTACCCCGTCTAAGAAGCAACCCCTGCCAGGGGTCAAAGTCCTAGCAATGGCGCTTGAACGCTTCTTCTTTGTCAAACAAGGGGCTGCGGCTGCTTCCAAACCCCTACAGGATTAGAGGTGGGGCCATACGCCCTTAACTTTGGGCCCGGATGTCACCACTGCTGCCGGGTCCACCGTTACCGATGATGTGGAAGAGGATGCACGATTGCCCGGAGTCGCCAAGTGGTGAAACTGGGCTGGCGGTTGACATGAGCCAACGGGGATATTGTGTTCATTCAGCAACCTGCACCAAGGATAGCTTTGACGGATAGCGCCAGAGTTGGGTAGAGGGCTGAAGCAATTTCCTCATCACCGCTAAAACATCGTTCTTCATAAAGTCCATTAACCAGGGTGAGAATCACGACCTGAGCCTGGATCGGGTCGATAATCCAATATTCTTGGATACCCCTTGCGGCATATTCTGAACGCTTGTAACGATAGTCTCGATCGGCGTTTTGTGTACCTGGTGAGACCACCTCCACCACGAGTTCAGGCGGTGGCATATCTAGGGTAATCGTCGCCCGTGGCAGATTATCGAGAATTGTGGACAGTTCCTCCGTCAAAATTGTCAAGTCAGGAATACGAGCGGTGGCGCGACGACCACTCACTACAATCTCCGCTTTGAGGCTAATTCGAGCCAACGGCAACACCGAAAGAAACTGGGTCAAAAGCCATAGGGCAATCCGTTCATTCAGGCGACTTTCTGGCGGCATGACAACTAATTCCCCATCAATCAGCTCATATCGAGTGTCGGTTCCATCGTCGTAGTTAAGATATTCCTCCAGAGTTATGGGAGTGGTGATGGCGGTCATCGTTCATTCTCCTAGATCATTGGGCGAGAAGAGAATAGGGGATCCTTGATTCAGGGTGGGGAGGGGCGATCGCCCCTCCACTGTACCGCACATGACAGAGGCAGAGATGGCTTGTTGTTGCTGGTGCGAGGATGCGATCGCATTCCGGCAAACTAGGACTATGGTATTATTGTTCTACTAAAAGCACCCCGAAGGAGTCGTTTATGGTTGCCCAACCGCAAGCGCCATTGATGTCAGTCACAGACTATCTCGAATGGGAACCACGGCAAGAACTGCGCTACGAGTTTATTTGGGGTGAGGTTTTGGCCATGACCGGAGGCACGATTCCCCATAATCTGATTGCCTTGAATTTGTACAGTGCGATTCGAGCACTAACGAGAGGTCAAGGATGCCGGACTTTTGTGAATGATGTGAAGGTGCAGGTGGATGAGTCGGGCCTCTATCTGTATCCGGATCTGCTGGTGAGTTGTGATGAGCGCGATCGCTCCAACACGCAATTTATCCAGTTTCCCCGGCTCATTGTGGAGGTGTTATCTCCCAGCACGGAAGCCCTGGATCGAGGTGATAAGTTTGCCGAATATCGCAGCTTACCGACTCTGCAAGAATATGTCCTGATTCGTTCGACCAAGGTGAGTGTGGAATGTTTTCGGCGGCGGGAAGGGAGCTTGTGGAGTTATCAAGCCTATGGTGAGGGTGATGAGATTACGTTGGAGAGTATTGGGTTTACGGGAGCGATCGCCCTCCTCTATGAGGATGTGGATCTCTCCCAGCATTCAGTCCAGGATAGGGTTAACCAGGCAGAATAATTTTCTTGTACGAATTAATAGTTACATCGGGCGAACCAGCTACACTGCTCTGCTCTCTCTCTCAGGAACTCAGCATTGGGATGTGAAGACTCTTCATCAGGAAGCCTGATGCGTTGCTCATGAAATTCCTGGTATTGCGTTTGTCTCAAATCGGGGCGTAGGAAAACCCGCAGCGTGTCAGGACAAATCACCAGTTGATGCAAGTCAAACAAGGTGTGGAGATCAGCCCGGAGCAAAATACCGTTAGTGATTTTATTCTTGCCTTGGTTGGCATAGGAACGAATGTGAGCTGCTTCGAGGGCTGATTCAGCATCACAATCACTGATGGCACACTTGTCCCCATAAGCCTTGCGTAAGTCTTTACGGAACTGGGCTTGCCCGCGTCGTCTGGCAATGTAAGCCAGAATGCGCCGCCGTTCTTCCTTTGCGTTTTTAGAGGTTTCTGGTTCTAGTTGCTCACAAATCTCATCTATTTCATTATCGATATCTGGATGGCAACTCTTCCACCCTGCCAAAGCTACATCGTTATCTGGTTCAATGTCTAAAACCTGCTGATAGTAATCTGAAGCAAGCTCAGAATCATTAGCATCTTCGGCTTTCTCTGCCTTTTTTAAAAATTCATCTACAAGTCTGCGTCCACCATTTTCGTGGCGATTCTCAGAATGTTCTTTCCAGGCTTTAGCCAAGGCTTTAATAGCTTTCTGTCTCCTTTCCTTAGGTCTTTCCTGGGGAGACCTTTTGCCAAATTTATCATAATAGGATTCCCAGTATGCAAATCTCTGTCCACCTGAACCATAGAAAAAATTAACATTTTTGAGGTCTGAATGTTCCATCAAAGTTTGTGGCTGTAATGGAGAATTAAAGTTAACAACAGAATCTATGCGGATAGATACATGGATCTTTTTTGTCTCATCCTGCTCATTTTTGTCCTCACAAAAGGCTTCACCTAGATCTGGACGAGCAATGTACCCTTGAGATTCACTATCCGAAGGAACAGCAATGATGCGACCAGCAGCAATAAACCCTCGTGTCTCACATTGTTTTTGGCAGAGAGGCTTACAGAGCGTTTTGCAGACAGACTTAAATAGATAAGCTCTAGCTCCAACTCCAACAATTTCAGAGGTGGAGTTCCCAGGTCGCCAATAAATTTCATCATATTCACCGTTTGAGATCTTTGCTTTTATTCGGGCTAGTAACTTGCGGTTATCTATGTCCTTTTCCTTGTCCTTGTTGTAAGGAATTTTCCCATCACAGAGAAAGACAAGGGTTTCTTTTCTCCCTGGTTCTCGTTTATCCATCGTTCGCCAACTCCTAATCGTTCTGATGCACTGTTGTCTGCTCAATTAGTTGTCTCTTAACCTAAAAGAGCGCACTATTTTCAGGATTCCCAAAAGATAGGAGTGCTTTTCATTGATAGTGTTGGGGATAAATACGATCGCTACTTTTGCTCAAACGGATGTAGTACCAAGCCAACCTAAAGAACAGTTGAGCCATGAGCATCTTGCCCTTACAAGAGATTGAAGACCCCATCAGCCAATTATCGCTAGATGATTTGAGCCGTTTTCGCCCATAGTTCACAGAATTTGGTGCTGACGTTTGGGATTGACAGTTTGAAGAAGATGCTGCAACCGGAAAGCTAGATGTACTGGCAGACAAAGCACTGATGCATCCCGGTTTTCATGCTGAGTATGAAAACCGGAATGCGAAAGTAAAGAAATGGCGACTGGCTCTAGACTCTAGCTACCAAAAATGCCACCGAAGAACTCGATCGCCTCTTTCAATGCGGCAATGAATACATCAATTTCTTCACGGGTGTTGTAAAAATACAAGCTGGCTCGTGCTGTAGCTTGGGCACCGACCAAAC
>JBFRWC010000496.1:0-9284 GCA_051439365.1 Leptolyngbyaceae cyanobacterium | reverse complement strand
GATGTCACGGATAATAGCTTAGTGAGTGCTAGTGACAATATCGTAACGATCAATCCCTCTCAGGATTTGGAGCGGGGCCAAAGTTACTATCTGATGGTGGATGAGGGGGCGATCGCCGACCTTGCCAACACCCCCAACAACTATCCAGGAATCAGTGATGCAACGACGTGGAATTTTGCCACTGCTCCGCTGCCAACCCTATCGATTGATAGTTTGACCGTGACTGAAGGCAATAACGGTACTCAGACTGCTCGTTTGACCGTTACGTTATCGGAAAGCTACAACAAAGCTGTCACTGTGAACTATGCGACCCAAGATGATTCCGCGATCGTGGGAGATTATGTGGCCAATAGTAGTGTCTTAACCTTTGAGGCTGGAGTAACGAGCCAACCCATCGATATCGTCATCAATGGGGATGCTGAGGTTGAATCGGATGAGCAGTTGAAAGTAGTCTTATCAGGTCCATCTGGGGCCACGATTGTCCAGGCTGAAGGCATTGTAACGATTACAAACGATGATGTAGAGCTAGTGCCGGAACCTCAGCCGGAACCGGAACCGATGCCAGCGCCAGTGCCGGAACCTCAGCCGGAACCGGAACCGATGCCAGCGCCAGCGCCGGAACCTCAGCCGGAACCGGAACCGATGCCGGAGCCGAATGCTCCAGTCGATGAAATTGCGCCGACGGTAGCGATCGCTTCTATCAACCCTGATTTGCGAGATACCCCAATTACTGAAGTCCAGATACAATTCAGTGAAGCGGTGATTAATGTTGATGTTGCAGATGTGTTGCTCACTCGTGACGGGTCAGCCGTGTCTCTGTTGGATGCAAACCTGACTTCTAGCGACAACATCACTTGGACGTTATCGGGACTTGAATCCCTGACAACAGATGGCGGTACCTATGCCTTAACGATCCAAACGGGCGACATTACGGATGGGGCTGGCAATGGTCTTAGCGCACCGATGACCACAACTTGGCAAACGGACACCCTAGCCACGACTCTCGACATCCTTAGCATTGATAGTAAGGGCAATAACAAGAAGAAGAGAAAGGGAGTGACTCAAAGCGGCTCTAAAGATAATGATGTGATGCGAGGCACACCTGGTAGTGATGTCCTTAGAGGGGGTAAGGGCAATGATTTGATTCTTGGGGGCAAAAAAAGCGATGGGTTTGGCCGGGATGAACTCTATGGAGAGGCCGGTAATGATATCCTGAAAGGTGGTGGGGGCGCTGACTTCCTGTCGGGGGGGAATGGTCGCGATCGCCTATTTGGTGGCAAAAATAAAGATGAAATCTTGGGCGGTACCGGCAACGACACCTTGATTGGCGGCACAGGTAAGGACTTACTGGTTGGGGGTCAAGGCAACGACACCATCAAAACTGGAAAGGGCAGGGACATTATCTGCTTCAAGAGCCTCGATGAAGGGGTTGATACGGTCCAAGACTTTGCGATTCCTGAGGATGTCATTGACCTAACGGAAATTTTTGCCAATGGCACCTATGTTGCGGATAATGGCTTCGCTCAGTTTGTCACTTACATCGATTTGGTTCAAAATGGCACCTCCACTGAGGTTCGGGTCGATGCTGACGGGAGTGGTGAGGGCACAGAGTTTACGACTCTAGCGATCCTCAACAATATTCAAGCAGACGCGCTCTCCGCCCAAAACTTTATCTTGGTGTAGGCAAATGCAACGTGATTCATGCAGGTAATCACAGAGGTGATTCTCTTATGATGTAAACCTAATAAACCTCAAAGTGGCGGTGTACTCGATGCCCCGCCACTTTTCTTATCACCCAAGCGGTGATTGAAGGTTGAAGGCCTAACCTCACCTGAATTAAGCCAAGGCTGGGGGCAAGGCTTGGAGTAACAGCACAGGATTGAGGGGCACAAAGCGGGTGGTCTGGGTCGTGGCCAACGGTGCCGATCGCGCCACATTCACTTGTAATAGCTGAACGGTCCAACCCTGCTGTTGCAGAACTGACTGTGCAGTGACGCAAGTTTCCAAACTAGCAAAATGGGCCACGAGGACACCACTAGTTCGTAACCGCTGACAGCAGACAGCAATAATCTCAGCCATGCCCTTACCCCCACCACCTAGGACAATTCGATCGGGTACAGGGAGATCCTCTAGGATGTCTGGGGCGGGTCCGGCGATGGGGTGAACATTTGGGCAGGCAAAGCGATCGCTATTTTTCTGAATCAAGGCTAACCCTGCCGCATTTTTCTCAATGGCATAGATCTGGGCGTCGGGGACTAGCCGACTAATTTCCACCGAGACTGATCCTGTCCCCGCTCCCACATCCCACACTGTCACTCCTGGTCTCAACTGTAGTAAGGACAACGACAGGGCGCGGATTTCTTGCTTGGTGATCAATCCGGGCTGGTCGGCAAAGGTGTGGAAGTCGGCATCGGCAATCCCAAAGATAGGCATGGCCGGAATGGAGGAGACCATGGCCGACGACGGTTGAGCCTCCAAAACCACCACATTGGGTTGGACAAAGGGATGTTCCCAGATTGGCGATGGCACTGGCGCGGTCAAATCGATAGCTTCAATTTGCTCTTGCTCTCCACCCAAACGGCTACAGACCCAAAGTCGATAGTTGACTGGGGGGCGCAGTGTTTGGACTAAATGGGCGATCGCTCCCGGAGTATACTGAGGGTCTGTCAAAATGCCGATGGGGGATTTCCCTTGCTTCAAGGCTTGCTCCAGTTGATCGGGAGGGCGACCGTGGACGCTCACCACTATGGCGGATTGCCAGGGAATTCCTAGGCGATTGAATGCCAATTGGACTGAACTGACATGGGGATAAAATCGGAGCGATCGCCGTTCAAATCGTTCCGTCAGCAAGCGGCCCAAGCCATAAAACAAGGGATCACCACTGGCCAACACGGTCACAGACTGGTTGTGTAGCTTGGCTGCCACCTGATCCAGCCACGCCCCAATATCTTGGCCCATCACCAGAGTTTCCACCGGGAAATCAGCCACATGCCGGAGATGGGAGGCACTCCCTCCAATCACCGTAGCAGTTTTGAGACAAGCGATCGCCGTTGAATTCAGTCCCGCTAGCCCATCCAGGCCAATTCCTACGACATGCAAAAGATGCTGAGAAGAGGAAGAAATCATGGTTAGGGAACTTGCCATGCTCGCTGATGGTACTCCTCGGCATCGGGATACAGATCGGGAATACCGTGGTAAAGGGGGGAGGCCAGGATCGCTGAATCCTGTGAATAGTCGTGATGATGACCGTGACCGTGATCGTGGCTGTGATCATGACCGTGGCTGTGATCATGACCATGATCGTGATGATGACCGTGGCTATGATCGTGACCGTGATGGTGATGGGAGGCTTGGCCTTGGGTGCTGACGGCTTGGCGGAATTTGCAGGTGTAGCAGTTCATCGCTACTTTGCCAGCCTGAGCTTCGAGTTCGCGATCGCGAATTAACTCAAACAAAACGGGGTCGGCACCAATGACCGGAAGAGTTTGCACCTCGATCTGGGGGTGAGCCGTCTGCTGATCTGCGACAATGGCGTGAATCCGCTTGGCTAGAACGCCATCAAAGAGCAGATGGGGGATCACCACGATGCGATCGGGATTCCAGGCCCGTGCCCGTTCAAAGCCCCGCTCCATCCGGGGATGGGTAATTCCAGTAAAGCATACCTCCAGATCCAGATAGCCGCTGCCCTCCCATAACATTCGAGCCAGCTTGTAGACATCGCCGTTGGCATCCGGATCGGACGCGCCCCGCCCCACAAACAACAGCACTGTCTTTTCACGGGGGACTGGACTCGATTGGTCAGCTTGTTGTAGCCGTTGCTGCCACAGTTCCAGCCATCGCAGCGATACTCCAAAGTGGCGACCGTAGTGGATCGTAAGCTGAGGATGGCGATCGCGGGCACGATCGAGTTCGTTAGTGACATCAAACTTGCTGTGACGGGCCGCAAACAACAACACAGGCAGCACAGTCAGGTCAGTATACCCTTGGTCAATACAGCGATCGATCCCAGCCTGAACCAGCGGGTCTGTCAGCTCCAAAAAGCAGGGAACAACAGGCCGACTGGGATCATAGGTTTGAAACTGGTCAGCGAAGTCCAGAAAAGCTTGTCGCCCATCAGGATCGCGGGTGCCATGACCCAGTAAGAGTAAAGGATGCAATTGCGGCATAGTATTAGCGTTGTTTTATTCGTGTCCCTGGGCAATGCAGGGGATGAATTGAACTCAGGTTACAGGCGGTGGTCTGACTTGCGGCCTCCTACAAGGAGAGGAGGTCGATTACAGTTGCAGCACAGTATTGGAATGCCAGCACTGGAATGTCACCAGACCTTCTCCCTCTGAACCTGGCTAAGTAGCGTAACATCTCAGAGGACATTTCTCTGCGACTCTTAGAAAGATCCCAGATTGCCCCAAAATCACCGTCGGCCCAAATGCAATTAGCAGCCCAAGCCGAGATTAGAACAAAAATGTATCTATGTATCTATATGTTGCGTTTTTAATGGACTTGGATTAAGGTATGGGAGATAGACAAAAGTTCTGCCTCTTAGAGTGCCAAAACTTAGCTCTGTCGGGGAACTTTACTACTTCCTAGTGTGCAGGGAAAATAGTGCCCCATCCGTATCCCGTTTCTAACAAAATTATTACGGAGAGTTTTTCCAATGGAAACATTTGCATTTACCCATGTAGCGGTTAACTACGAAGATCCGAATGAGGCTCCTAGCCTCCGCGAGTTTGATTTGGCCCCTGTGAAAAAAGCGGCCATGTTGGGTGCTGCTGGTTCTGCCGCTGTCCTAGCCATGACTATAGCTACTCCCGATGCTCATGCCATGCTTTCACAAGGTAGCAAGTGTCTTGAGGTTGGAGCCTTACAGCGAGCCTTGAACGCTAGTGTTTACACCACAAGCTTGATCAGCGCTGACACTGTTTTTGGACCTGCTACTGCTGCCAAGGTAACTGAAGCGCAAACCAACTACAACATCGCCAACCCTGCCAACAAAATCGTGGTGGATGGTAAGGTTGGTCCCCAAACTGCTCGGATACTTGGACTGACTGATTGGACTTGTGGTGGTGGTGGAAACAACCCAACAGGCTCAACTACCGGTAAGGTTACTTCACCTGCGGGTGCTAATATCAGAACCACCCGGTCTACTGCTACCCGCGCTAATATTGTTATGACGTTGTCCCAGGGGACACCACTGGCATTGAAGGGTACCGCAGACATCACCGAGAATGGTTACACATGGGTTGAGACCCGTAGTGGTTGGTGGGTAGCAAGCTCTATTATTAGCCGTCCCTAACACCTAATACTGATAGGCAACGGATTAATTAGGGTAAGGTTATGATGAGGAAACCAAGTGGAGAGTTATCTGCACTTGGTTTCTGGTGTATTTATGATTTTTATATGCCTGAACTGAAAGCGCTTCTGACTTGTTGTTGGTTCATCCCTGGTTGAATCTGTTGACCATACAACATCCGAATTAAAGCTTCATCAATATTACTAAACTCAGTGGTATCGGACCAGTTTTGATAAAAAATGCTGTCGGGATGGGTGAATGAATCCCGCATTAGCCCTAAGATTTGAGTGAGTTCTTCGCGGATGATATGTTTGCGGCTTGCGGCTGATTCTGTGCTGGACACGAGAATGCGAGCTAGGTAAATATTATTTTCTTGGTTCCACAACGTTTCAAAAAGCCCGGTTGTCCCTGGTGATGCGCTCGAACTGTATCGAGAAAATTCTCGGGCTGGCATAAAGTGTACATCAACATTGGCTTGACGTGTATCCCCCGCATCCATCACCTCAATGTTGACTCGATCATTGCCACTTTCCTCAATGAGTTCGTTCAGTTCATTAACTACCTCAAGAATGGTGTCACGATCAACACGACTAATGTGATTATCATGCACCTGAATTCGGATATCTTCTTCCCACCGACGCACGACACGACTAGCATTGCCAAACTCTTCTCCAAGGGCAACTTCTGTAAAGTAATTAATGGCATCGTTGCTAAAGCTTTGGCTTGCTAATCTGGGGGGTGGTGGGATAGTCTGTGGAATCTCTTCTTGCACAGATATCGCAACGGCCTGAGTATAGCCAACATTGTCTTCCATATTCTCTGCCATTCCCCCGTCTCCCACTGCACCTGTACTAATCACGGATGTGTTGGTTGCCAGATTGGCGAGAGGTGGCTGCTCAACATTGGCCACCAATGTTGCCCCTGCACTACTTACGGATGCGTCGGGTACAGGGTTGTAGAGTGGTTGCCGGTTTTGATCAGCCACAAAATCCCCCCGAACCCAGGCATATTCGTTTACGGCTGGCACAAACACCATATACCAAGGATAGTCATCATCCGTGCCCTCTAATTCCTTATAAATAGTGACGCGATCGCCATCGGTTGCTTGCCCTAAAATATCTGCCTGTGTTGTTGGGGAATAGCGAAGATTAACCGTACTTCCCGGTGTTCTCGTAATCAAGAACCCTGTTTGTCCTCCCGTTTGCTTGGTTAACTGAAAAGTAGGGGATAATTTTGGGGCTAACGTTACCTGACTCGTAATAGATGAATGGCCCTGCACCATATTGGAGTCTATTTCTATGGGTTTACTACCTGATAATTCAAACCCAATAAGGTTAGAGGCTAGCAAGGTTGCCGCCACAATACCTGATGTCATGGTCATGGTGAGTCTCCAGAAATGTTGTTCCATAGATGCCACTTGGCTGGGAATGCAATGCAATTGCACAATTCAAGCAGCTTGTGTGTTGTCATCTTGTTGAACCTTGTAACCAGATAGAATGCCAGCTATTGGGCTACGTGATGATGATGCAACTATGATTGCTGAGACAAATGGATAAACGGGGAGTTCTTGGTTGATTTCGTGAAGTGTAACAGGGGTGGCGGTACCCATTAGGGGGAATTTTCTAGGTAGAATCGAAGATCTATCCATCGACAAAAAGGTGCTTTGACCTAAAAATTGAACCAACTGAGCAATTGGCACGACTTGGCAGGCTGTTCAAGGTGACAAGGGAAAGATGGGTGTTTGGGGGATGCTTGCAGGATGCTGGCTAAAGGGATGTTAATTTAACCACAGAATATTTAGCTCAGTTGTTCTCTTAATTGTGCCCAACTGAGGGCAGGTTCACCACAACTAAGACCGCGACACACTAGACCAACTGCGGCTTCTGGTAAATCGGTGGTGGGTTTGAACACGGTGGTGGGATGGTAGGTCTGGAGCAAAGCCTGTTGTTCCAATACGGCTGATTCCGATGATGTGGGATTTGTGGCAAAGGGATCTGTGCTGAACTTGACAGAGGTGGGATGTTGAAGCCAATCCATTGCGGCTAGGAGGCTGGGCACGGCTTGGGGAGTTTGGGCGATCGCCCCACTAAAGGCATTGAGAGCCTGTTCAGCCTGATCCAAGTAGTCTGTATTATCGGTGTGAAGAAAGAGACGAACAAGATTGGCGATCGCCACCCCATTCGCAGACGGTGTGGTATTGTCGCTGTAGCTGCGTTCTCGCACAATCAGGTCATCACTGACATCACGGGCCGTGTTGTAGTATCCTCCTTGCTCCTCACTCCAGAGCCATTGATCAAACTCGGTTTGGAGCGCGATCGCCCACTCCAGTGCAGGTTTCCCCTGAATCAACGGCGGGGCATTCGGTCCCACCATCGCCTGATCGATATCCAGCAGTGCCTTGATAAAAAAGGCGTAATCTTCAGACTGGGCCTTGACACTAACGGTGCCCTCATAATTAAGTCGATGGAAGCGACCTCCAACCTGCTGATTCCCCAAGATAAAGATGACGGCTTGGATGGCCATGTCCAGATAATCCGATTGTTGGAAGGCGATCGCTGCCCGTGCCAGTCCAGAGATCATCAAGCTATTCCAGGCCACAATCATTTTTGTATCGGTGACGGGAGGAATTCGCCCGGTCCATTGCCTCGATTTGGCCTCTTGGTTAGTGCGTGCCGGGGGCATGGCGGTTACGGCGTCGAGGGATGGGGCTGGTGGTTGGCCGTAGCGCTGGTGGTAGAGTTGAGCCAAAATAGATTCTACCGTGGGGCTGAGGCGCTCGGGGGCAATCCGCTGTAAGACATTCTGACCTTCAAAGTTTCCCCCTGAGGTGATGGTGAAATGTTCCTGCAATTCCGTGAGCGCCTCGGCTGAAAGCAATTGGAGCAACTCCTCATAGTCCCAAACGTAAAAGGCTCCTTCTTCCGGCTCAGCATCGGCGGCGGTGACGAAGTTGTCAGCGTCCTGAGCTGCGTAAAAGTAGCCAGCGGGGGCGATCATTTCCCGTTTCAGCCAGGTGACCGTTTGTGCGATCGCCCGTTCAAAAGCAGGTTCTTGCTTCCCTGCACTCCAGAGGTTGGCCAAATACTCCATAATTTGGCCATTATCATAGAGCATTTTTTCAAAGTGGGGGACGCTCCAGTTTGGGTTGACGCTGTAGCGGTGAAACCCTCCGGCCACATGATCAAAAATGCCGCCCAGGGCTAAATCCAGCCCTCGTTGTCGGGAGGCGATCGCCGGGGCGAACTCCATCGCTTGGTTGGTCGGAAATCGTGTCCCCCGTAAGGCCAGATCTGCATGGGGAATCATGGGAAAACGGGGTCCAGCTTCTTGGCTCAGGAGTAACTTGGCACTCTGCTCAATTCCCGACACCACCACGGCAGGGTCAACGACAGAATTAGCCGCAAGAGTGCCTCCCTGCTGTAACCGTTGCATAATTTTCCCTTGCACCGCTTGGAGTTTTTCCTGGTCCGTATCATAGAAGCGACGTAGGGATTGGAGCACCTGCAAAAAGCCAGGGCGACCATAGTTTGGCTCCATCGGAAAATAAGTACCGCCGTAAAATGGAACGAGTTCGTCTGGGGTGAGAAAGACATTCAAAGGCCATCCCCCATGTCCCACCAACATTTGCACAGCTTGCATATAAATGCTGTCGATATCGGGGCGCTCTTCCCGATCCACCTTAATTGCCACAAAATTGGCGTTCATGTACTGGGCGATCGCCTCATCCGAGAAGGCTTCTCCCTCCATTACCGTACACCAATGGCAGCTAGAGTACCCAATCGACAAGAAAATCGGTTTGTTTTCCTGCTTCGCTTTGGTCAACGCTGCCTCCCCCCACGGCCACCAATCAATCGGATTATCGCCATGTTTCCGGAGATAGAGGCTATTGGCGTTGAGCAGTTGGTTTGGCATGGGATGTGATTTGGGGTGGGGGAGCAGTGGAGAAAGGATGAAGGATGAAGGCAGAAAAGGGAGTGGGGGAGTGGGGGAGTGG
>JBFRWC010000495.1:0-13528 GCA_051439365.1 Leptolyngbyaceae cyanobacterium | reverse complement strand
TTGGAACTCATCGCAACACTATGCCTTTATCGAAGGGTTAACCCGCACGTCCGGTGCCCTCGCTTTCTTATACAGTCAACATCAGGGAGCCATTCGCCTGTTAGCCGAGTCCTCCAATGCGCCGCTCCAGTCCAAGTATTTGGGCCAAGCCGTGACGGGTGAGATGGGCCTAGGGATTGGCTATTCCCATCTGCGCCGCTCTCCCTCTCCCCTTGCGGCGATCGCCACCGATGAGGGTTTTGTCCTGGAGGGCACGCTCCCTTGGGTAACTGGATCAGGAATTTTCCAATATTGCCTAGTGGCGGCGGCGTTACCGACTCAGCAAGCTGTGTTTGTGGTCATCCCATTTCAGTCTGTAGAGGAAGGCAATGGTGCAACGCCACTCCAAAGGGATGAGCGCTGTCTGGTGTTCAGTGCCCCGATGCCCTTGGCAGCTCTGCCTTCGACCCAAACTGTCACTGCTACCCTAGAGAATTGGTTGGTGCCCCATGATTTGGTGGTAGATATCAAACCAGCCGGATGGCTCCGTGAACGCGATCGCCGCAATCCGTTATCCCATAGCTTTTACTGTCTAGGGTGTGCCCAAGCCGGCCTAGATGTGGTGGCTCAGCAACAGGAGCGGGGAGAGGCGATCGCCCTGCTTTACCATGCCTTAGATGATGAGTTGACCCGGTGTCGGGCCAGTATTTACGCGGCTTTGAGCGAGGGAACAACCTCAGACCGTTTTGCCCTACGAGCCTGGGCCATCGAGCTGATGGTCCGTTGTGCCCATGCTGCGGTGACGGTCTCACGAGGAGCCGCTGTCACCTTATCTCATCCGGCCCAGCGCATCTACCGGGAATCCCTGGCCTTTACGGTTTTTGGACAAACGGAGGAGGTGATGAACGCCAGCCTTCGCCACATGACCCGACAGTATTCGTCCCCCCTCGCGAAGCACTAACCTTTTTCGGTCTGTGATGATGGGATGAGCGGTGTGATCAATCCAGATAATCAGTCCACTGGGACAAAATATCCTCGGTTCCATACCACCGTTGTCCCGGTTTGGGGGAATGATAGACACCTTCAAGGGTCATGTTTTCGCCCCCCTCTAAATGGGCCGCAGCAATGGGCGTAATCCCGTCTCCCCAACAGGCGCCCTGACCACAGGTGAGTTGATAGCTTTGGTAGGCAAAGCTGGGACCGTACCACTGGCGACTTCCCAAGACCGCTTTCCCCGCCACGCACACATAGCGGACATCATCGTAGAATGCGCCGGGATAGGTGGTATTGACAAAATCGAGGTTACGACGGGTCCACCGTTCTTGGCTGAGATGGGGCGTTCCCAGACAAATCAATGTGTGAACCCGATCGCGGCCATGCCAGCAGCGGGGAAAACGGTTGTGTTCATGAATGTCGTAGTCGCGATCGCCCAGATAAATCCGAGAGACCCAGCCTCCCGCCGAATGACCCACCAGATTGATCGGGGAATCGCCATGCTGCTGCTGTACAATCCGTATCGTATGGTCTAACGCTTGCAAAATTGGAGCCACCGAGCGCCCCCCGATTGTGGGTACCCAGTCATACCAGCGTAGTGGGACGACCGTTGCCGGAACGCCCATGTGATTGAGAGTGGTGGCCAAAGCCTGGTATGGCCTTGCCCCCGCCAAATAACCTGGAAGAATTACAGTAGGTCGTACCATGATTAATCTAACAATCCAATAAAAAAGGAAGCTATATTCAGCTTCCTTTGCTTTCACACTTAACTTGATGCCATCTAGAGCATGTTAGAAAATCGATATCTTAGACACGAGCAGCGATGCGAGATTCGGTTGAAACCAGGCTCTCATAAGTCGATCGCATCTTCAGACCCGTCAACACTTGGAATAGACCGGTGCCGTTGTTGGACCCTGGATACTCCCGGTGCTTCAGTAACAATTCTGTCATCTCACCTTCAAAGCGAGTAGACGTGTTGCTGAGGTGCTGCTCGACGTAGATCATTTCCTCAAGGTTATCGAACTCGCCGTCCACTTCCAGGATCGAGACCTCGTTCCCCATGTAGGAATCAGGACCGTAAAACATCCGAATGCCGGGGTAGGAACAAGTCAACTTCCGACCACAGGGAATCCAGTCGATGGTGGAGCCCTCATCAAACAGATAAACTGGGGAGAAATCCTCGACTCCTTCTTTCTGGATCAACCGAACACGCAAGACCTTGCGCTCTGTGTCGCCCTTGATCAAGTTGGTGGGCAACACCTGGATCACCGCGTCAGCGTACTGCTTTTGGACATCGATGTACGCATCAAAGTCAGGTTTCCGGGCGTTGATAGAGGCTAGAACATCGTCATAGCTGTGACCCCGCTCAGCCATGTCCCGCTGAATCTTCCAAGCAATTTTCACCTCATCACTGATGTCAAGATAGACGCTGAAATCCAGCAATCCTCTTACCCGCTCGTCATACATGGGGTGCAACCCCTCAATTACCACAATGTGGTTGGGGTCAACCTGCTCCGGGGGATCAAGTTCACCCGTTTCATGGTTGTAAATCGGCTTCTGAATTGAATTCCCTTCTTTCAAAGCTTTGATCTGCTCGTACATCAGATCAAAGTTATTTGCCTTTGGATTTAGAGCCGTGACTCCCACTGCTTTCCGCCCCTTGCGGTCCAGACTATGGTAATCGTCCAGGCAAATTACAGTCATCAATTCTTCGCCAAACAAGTCAGCGAGACGACGTAAAAAGGTTGACTTTCCACAACCCGAATCTCCGGCAACACCGATCAAAACTACCTTGTCTGGTTTACTGGTCATTAGGCTCCCTCTATAAACAGTCCTGTGAACACAATCAATAAACGCTCATTTACACAATCAGCTTTTGAAGTGGTTCAGAGTAGACGAGTCCAGTTAAAAGCCCATGACCCATGAGGTGAGAAACTGCGCTCGCCTACATCCAAACATTCAAATTTTCCACACATCCCCCTACTTGAACAAGCCTGACACAATGGAAAGCACGCAAGTCTAGGAAACAAGGGCTCAATCAACACCTACACACCTAGGCCATCAGCTACCCCATACTTTAAGACTACGGGGTAAGGTGCCCTAGCTAGGTAATTAATACTAGGGATTAGCGTAAATATTACCAGAAGCCGATCCCCTGTCACAAGATTTGTAGCTATTTTGATGGCAGATTTAGCAATTTGTGGTAAGGCGAATTAAAATGACAATTCTAAAGGAAATATGAAAATCAAAACGCTTGTTATTCCAGTAGGGAGTGGCCGTTCGTAACTGGCGTGAAGTGCTGACATAGTCATGTGTATGGTGCTCTGGCCAAGATAACGTGCTGGCTGTAGGGCTGACAGTAACGTTGATGCTCGTGGGTTGGTGTAAGGGGCGATCGCTCTGGCTTTTGAAGAGTTTGTGTAATTAGGAACACTGTTGTGTGACGGCGCAATGGTAGGCTGATATTATGATTGGGTTATCCGGTTGCGAATAAGATACTCGCCAAGAGTTGACGACGCATTACCCGGCATACAGGTTTTGGTTCTGTAAGGGTTTGAACTAGAGATTGATTTAGAGATGTATAATCAGAGTACTGCTGGCAATAACACGAGTTACGGAAATCGTCTCTTCATTTATGAAGTAGAAGGGATGGGAGGGCAAGATGCAGAAGCTGCTCCCACGGTTTGACAGAGCGGCATCAAGAAGATAACTGTTCCCTATGCCCGGATGCAGCAGGAGTCCCAGCGCATTAATCGCATGGGTGGACGCATTGTTGCGGTTTATCCGGCTAGCAGTGATGGAAGCAGTACCCCGACAGCGCCTGCGGCCCCCGCGAAGAAGGAGAAGAAAAAGGTTCCGACCAACACCTACAGGCCCAAGGCTCCTTTCATGGGTAAATGTATTAGTAACGAACCTTTGGTTGGAGAGGGGGGGAATGGGATTGTACAGCACATTAAGTTTGACTTGTCGGGTGGCGATCCCCATTTGTCATACCTAGAGGGCCAAAGTATCGGCATCATTCCTGAAGGCACCGACAAGAATGGCAAGCCTCACAAGATTCGGCTCTACTCTATCGCTTCTACTCAACATGGAGATGACCTAGATGATAAGACTGTATCCCTTTGTGTACGGCAGCTAGAGTACGAAGATCCCGAAACGAAGGAGACCGTGTACGGGGTTTGTTCCACCTATTTGTGTAACTTACCTGAGGGTGCCCCGGTGAAAATTACGGGTCCGGTGGGTAAGGAAATGTTGCTGCCTGATGATGAAGATGCCAAGATTATTATGTTTGGCACTGGGACGGGAATTGCGCCGTTTCGGGCTTATCTCTGGCGGATGTTTAAGGATGGTGAGCGAGAGATCAACCCTGATTATCAGTTCAAGGGCTTTGCCTGGTTAATCTTTGGGGTGCCCAAAACTCCTAATATCCTGTACAAAGAGGAGTTAGAGGAGCTACAAGCTAAGTATCCTGACAATTTCCGCCTAACCTATGCGATTAGCCGTGAGCAGAAGAATTCTGAGGGCGGCAAGATGTATATCCAGAACCGGGTGGCAGAAAATGCTCCTGAAATTTGGAAAATGCTCAAAGATCCCAAAACTCGTGCTTACATGTGTGGCTTGAGAGGGATGGAAGATGGGATTGATGCGGCGATGGCGGCTGAGGCGGCCAAAGAAGGGATTGATTGGACTGATTACCGCAAGGCTCTAAAGAAGGCGCACCGCTGGAATGTAGAGACTTATTAATCGGTCAGCATCATCCCGTATCACGTCATTGCTAGTTCTTTGTAGAAGCCAGGAAGCTCCTTGGGGGGCTCCCTGGTTTTTTATGGCCAAGTGTGGTGATTAACGACTACGGGCTTGCTTGACCATTGTAATTAAGGTTTGGTGAGCATCTTCGGAGTCGATAAGTTCGTGGTCAAAGGCGATCCGAACGGTTTGATCACTGTCGCCGGTTTGCACTTGAAGATTCATGCCCGTGGGATTGATGTCCAGCATTTTGGCAGCGATCGCTCCCTCGACCTGACCGAAGACTTGAGCATAGAGCTTGACTGCGTCGGCGTGGTCATCGTTCATGTGGGCACAAATGCGATCGCTGACTGCTGGGGTAATAATATCTGCCATCGGATTAGAAGATCGTCCTACAACTTACTGCATCGAGATCATAACGCAGTCCGGCTCTAGAGAACTAGGTCAGCTAGACCCAGATAGCGAATTTCCGTGGGGCTAATGCTAAAGCGACAGGGGAGGACTTCAACTCCTTGAGCGATCGCCTGCCGCAACAACTGGCCGTAGGTGGGATCGGTGTCGTCGCCTGGAGAAAAGCGCAGACAATCGCCTCGATTGATAAAGTACAGCATCACTGCTCTGGCATCGGGGACAATCGCCATCAGTTCATGCAAATGCTTTTGACCACGAGTGGTGACAGTATCTGGAAATAGAGCTGTGGTGCCCGTAGCCCAAGTGGTATTCTTGACTTCGACGTAAACGGGGCGGGTATCGATTGGGCTTGCCGTAGTTGTTATCTGAATGATATCGCCTAAGTCTAAGGTTCCTTGATCAGGGTTACTAGAAGGAGGGGAGCGATCGGCTTCAGCTTCCTGACTTTTCAGTAGGAAATCGATTCGGCTTTTGCGCTCTTTGCCGTAGGGCACCTCCGGTCGCACCTGGTCATATTGCCCCAACTCTGGAATCAGATGAGCCAACAGTGCCGATTTCATCACTTGGTTCGGCAGAGCTGTATTTATCCCGACCCAGGTGGGGCCGTTGTCCTGGACCTCAATCAATTCCCAGGTGTAGGCCAGCTTTCGTTTAGGATTATCACTCTGAGACACCATCACTCGACTACCCACCTGGCACACACCTGTCATCGGGCCAGTGTTGGGACAATGGGCCGTGATGGTATCGCCGGACTCTAACTCAATATCGGCCATAAATCGCTTGTAGCGCTTGAGTAGCCGACCGGACAGCAACGGGGGATAAGAGTAGTGCCAGGTATCGGGAGAAGTCATCACCATTAGGCGCTGGTGATAGTGTATCCAGCGGTGGCGATCGCCCCTTTCACCAAATCAGCCGCTGCTGTGGTGGTAATCGTCACCTGCTTCGTCTGGGTATCCGCATCTAGAGTGGCACTGGCATCAACACCCTGCACCGCTTTAGTGATGTTGTCCACACAGACACCACAGGCCATATCTGAGATCGTCAACTGAAGTGTTGTCATAGGAATGCCTCTTAAGTATTCTAGGTTCGTATATATCTAGGCTCATGTCCTCTAAATTCGTACCATCATACGGTATCAGGCTGAGTCGTGGAACCCTGATTATTGCGTGATAATCTTTAGAACTCCGGCGACATGCGCCAATTCATTTTCCGGATGAAACAAAGAAAATAAGCGGGACAGACCCTACTCTATGTAGGGGTAGGATTGCTAGCTTGCAGAAGACCCATCAGATTACGCCATATCCAGCAGAACTTTCAACACTCCTTTTTGGCTGGCCTGCTCAAATGCGGCTAGCCCTTGATCCAGGGGATAGTGAGCATGAACCAAGGATTTCACGTTGACTTTGCCTTGAGCTAACACATCCAGCGCTTTAGCAAAGGGACCACAGCGGGAACCAATCACCGTGATTTCATCAACGACGAGGGCCGAGGCATCAATGCTGAGATTTCCAGCATAGGTGCTCTTGAGGACTAGAGTCCCACGGGGACGGAGGGCGCGACGGGCAAGGTCAAAGCCGCTAGGATTTCCGGTGCAGTCTACGGCCAGATCGAAGGTGCGATCGCTTACCTGATCGGTTAACCCCGTTGAAATCCCCTCAGCCGCCAGATTGGCTAACTTTTCAGGATGACGACCGATCGCCAACAACTCACATCCAGTCAACGCTAAGGTTTGGGCCACCAGAGAGCCAAGCTTGCCATCCCCGACGACAAGAACGCGATCGCCCTTCCCAATTTTTACCTGTTCCTGGATTTCCAGCGCCGCCGCCACAGGTTCCGTAAACGTTGCCGCTTCCGTCGATACGGACTCTGGCACTGGATGGAGATTAACCACCGGGAGCGTCAGGTAATCGGCGAACGCCCCGTTGCGATCGACAATGCCCAACACGCTACGATTTTCGCAATGAGTGGGTTGATTCTTTTTGCAGAAATAACAGTAACCGCAGGCCGCATTAATTTCCCCTACCACCCGCTGCCCCTGAAGTGCATCCGGCCCTTGCTCCACTATGCCGACAAATTCATGACCCAATACCCCCGCATAGGGATAATATCCCCGCATTAGTTCTAAATCTGTATTGCAGATTCCTGCACTCAAAACTTTGACCAACGCCTCATTCGCTTGAGGGTCTGGCATAGGTAAATCTGACCGCAATTGCAGTTGTTGTTCTTCTAGCCACAGTCCTTTCATTTACCTGCCCCGTTTACTTGCGTTTCTCCCATTGTTTACGATGAAAGTGGTGATTGAGGATAGTCCGGAAAAAAGACCGATGAACACCAGTGAACGACCTCACGAGCCAAAAGCACTGGATGGTCTGTTCAATTGGCTCTATCGATTTATTGGCCCAGTGACCCTAGCTGCCGTGCCAACGCATCAAACAGCGCCTCCGAAGGGGGGCGATCCGCTTCTACCTCCTGTTCAATTTGGCTCACCGTTTCTGGCGGCAATGCCAATAGCCGCTTCAGATGGCCATATGCTTGGGTTTCATCATCGTTGACCACCTCTTCTTCGGGCGATCGCGCACTGGCTCGAATCACCTCATATCCTAATCGCAGCACCAACTCCTTCTCCGCTTGAGTCTGTAACTTAGGCACCAACTCATCTAAGGGAATGTTCTGGCCCAGATACGATTGCAATTCGGCCTTGATCTGCTCCTGTTGCCCCGTATCAGATTCAAATACCGCACTCAATCGCTCTAGCATCACATCAGCTTCCTCCGCAGAAAGCTCGCCATCACACCACGCCATTGACGTCGCAATCCGCAACAGGTTCATTTCCCTCGGAGAAATCGAGGGAGGGGGGGGAGGCTGTAAAACCATATATTACGCTCCTTAAAATTACTAAAAGTTGATTCACATGAATTCTATCGGAGAATAACATGCTCCCTTCTGCCTTTCAGACGAGCTTAAGCTTGTGATCCAGAAGTGCTTACGTTTATTGACATTTGCCAACTTGATGACCAACTCTTCCAATACTATGAACACTAGCGCAAAGAGTGCCTTCCCCTGCTAACGTTGCCGCGATAGCTGAGTCAGTTGGCGTTCATTCCGCAAACATAACATCTGCTGAGAGCCATCAATCTCGATCCAGCCTTTATCCTGCAGCTTTTCCATGATTTTCTGGGTATCTTCCACACCAATATCAGCCACATCTGCTAAGTCGGCTGCCGGGATATTCAGAATGCTCGGTCCAGTTGAACTCGGTACCCCATATTGCTGTGCCAGGGTCACTAATGTATACGCTAACTTGATGGCTGGAGGTTGGCGCCGGATCTGAAACCTAACGTTGGTATAGCGCAACCGCTGCACCATCAACTGCAACATCCGATGATGCAACTGAGCATCACTAAATAATGTTTGGATAAATTGCTGAGCTGATAGGCTAAACAAACTCACAGAGGATAATGCAATTACATCTGTAGACCGAGGGGATTCATCCAAAATCGCCATTTCCCCAAAAAAATCACCCTTGCCCAAAATCGCTAGAGTGACAACTTTGTCATCACTTGCGTGACGGCGAACCTTAACCCAGCCTGACTCAATAAAGTAAACCGCATTGCCCCAGGCATCCTCCATCAACACTGCACGGCCTGCAGGATAGTCATGTTTGACCACAATATCCTGTAGCTTACTCAACGTCTCTGTACTCGCAACATTGAAGAGTGGAAACAACTCGTTAAACACGTCGGCTTGCATGAAAATATCCGTCTACTAAAAGGTTAGACTAGAGCCTAGATTGCCCAAAGTCCTTTGTTCTCCAATACCTGTTCCCGCTAAGAGTAACCAGCAAGTCATAGATTCACCTAAACGAGTGTATCAGAGTAGCGGTGCATAAGGTACGACAGAGCAAAAAAAACAAAAAAAATCAGCCCGTAACGGGCTGATTCAATCACTTTGGGAACGCAGGAGACAACCTACTTTTGTACAACCAACTTAACGGTGGCAGACTGAAGCGCAGGACGCTTCACATCAGCCAAAGCTTTGTTAACCGCATACTTCTGGTTGATAGAGTTGATCAACTCAGTCTGGTTATGCTTCTTGGCGACACCCCAAAGGTCAGCGATCAAATCATAGGACCCATCACTGTTAACAGACCAGCCGATATCATAATCACCTTCCAAAACAGCTACGATGTCAGCGCGGACACGCTGGCCATTGTAGCCACGGATATCAGCGTCGTTCTTGATGTTGATGCCAAGGTCACGCAAGGAAGTCTGAAGAACTTCTGCGTCAGTGATCTTCGTACGCAAGGTGCTAAAATGAGACATTAGGGTTTCCTCCTAAATCAAGAAATTGAGAGCAACAACGTTTATCGTTTCATAGAAACCAACTGCCATTTTGGGAGTGACTAGTTGGTGTGGAACTGCTAGCCGACTGCTAGCCCTTCTACCTGTTGGGAGCAGGAAGAAAGCTTGTTAGAACTCCATCCGTTGATATTCAGCAACAGATGATGCCGCAGGTCGGGCGCGTTGACTGGCCCAATCTCTCAGGGCCGTGACCTGCTCGTTCATAGTTTTGGAAAGCGGTAATGTAGACTTGATTGCAGCGATGATATCAAGTTGAGTAAATTCCCGATCTTGGGAAAACGCCTCATACATTGCTTCCACTAAAGCTTGTTCGATCTCAGCACCTGAGAAGCCCTCGCAAACATTAGCCAGTTGCTTTAGGTCAAATCGACTGATGTCAGGTCGGCGCTTAGAGAGATGAACATTAAAGATCTCTTGCCTTTCTTCAAGGTTCGGAAGGTCAACAAAGAATATTTCGTCAAACCGTCCTTTTCGTAAAAATTCGCTGGGCAGACGCTCAACTCGGTTAGCTGTGGCCATCACAAACACAGGCGATTCCTTTTCCTGCATCCACGTCAAGAATGAGCCAAAAATCCGACCGGAGGTGCCACCATCTGAATCCGATGACCCAGAACTACCAGAAAACGCTTTGTCAATTTCGTCAATGAATAGAATCGCTGGGGAAATTGACTCGGCGGTCTTCAAGGCATCTCGAAGGTTTGCTTCCGATCGACCCACCATTGAACCGTCATACACTCGTCCCATGTCCAATCGTAGCAAGGGTAGTCCCCAGAGGCGAGAGGTCGTCTTGGCAATCAAAGACTTGCCGCAGCCTGGTACTCCTAGAATCATCATCCCCTTAGGCTGGGGTAAGCCATATTGTCTAGCTCGTTCGGTAAAGGCATTGGAACGTTGTCTCAGCCATCGCTTCAGTTCTGCTAAGCCCCCGACTGCATCAATAGTCTCGTCTTCGTCTATGTATTCCAGAATGCCGTTGCGTCGGATGATCTGCTGCTTTTCTGAAAGAACAATATCGACTTCCGATTCAGTTAGTTTGCCAGACGTAACCTGGGCTTTTCGGTAAACTTTCTCGGCCTCGTCATGGGTTAGCCCTAGCGCTGCCCTCAACAACTTCTCTCTTGCTTCTGTAGAAAGGGGATAGCGTTGACTTTTGGCAAGCTGCTCAGTTAGAACTTTGTTCAACTCAGGCATGTCAGGTAGGGCAAAGTCGATGACCACCACATCCTTTTGCAACTCTATAGGAATATCCTTAACTGGAGAGAGAAGGATCAGCGTTTTCCGGGTTCCTTTGAATCGAGCAACTGCATCTCGCAGGGCACGATTGACCTCAGCATTACCAAAGAATGGATGCAAGTCCTTAAAGATGAAGATGCCATCCTCTCTATACTTAATGGCCTCATCAATGGCCATTGAGGGCGAAGCCGTTCTTCCATTGGCTGAGGTTGCTTGGGTGGCACTGTCTACTGCATGCTCAACTAAACCCTGCGTCACAGACCAGACGAACGTCTTACCTTGAGAAGCCTTACTCTGAGAATTGAGCCTTGCGATCGCTGTGATCGCCCGATCCTCCTCCGAAGTCACCACGTAAATCAGGGGGTATTGGGCCTGAATTAAGATATTTAACTCTTCTTTCATGGTTATTGACCTCGGAACTAAGGACTGGAATAACGCGATGCCCCAATCTAACCTAATACGTGACTAGACAACTGCATCAATCGCAACCAAATGTGAACAAACTTGACTCTTGATTGCACTCGTCACAATTGGAAATCTCTGGGATACTCTGTGACGGTTTAAGGACAAGAATTAAAATCGGGGGACTTAGCAATGAACCAACTCTTCGGTCCCTAGATGCCTGGTTTCGGGGTCATTGTCCGCGTAGTGGGAATCCGTTCCAACAGTAGAGTCATGGGACGCATCAGAGATGATTCCTAAGGATTCGCCTATGGCAGTCAGCTTATCCTCTTTCATGACTAAGTTGGTGCCACACTCTGGACAAGTGTGAATCTGGTAGGATCGCCCTTGGACTGATTCGCCGTCAATGCTATCGACCACATCGGAGTGGGCTAGATAAAACTGAATCGCTCGCTCAGCAATGGTAGACATCGGTTCACAATCTAGAGCGGCACGGATCTTTAACTTATGATGAAGATCCGGGGGGACGTACAACGTAACTTTTTGCTTCTCGCTTCGCTTGTCTTTCATATAACGGCTACACATATTGAATACCCGGGTATGTATGACAGGATAGGGAGTATCCCCACTGTCTGTCAAGACGCTATGCCATAATAACGTCAATGTTGTCACATTCGTTTACAAAAGGTGGGTATGGTTGCTAATTCTGAGTCGTCTCGCTGGGATTTATGTCGGTTTTTGAAGACGCTAGCTTACTTTGGGGCAATTCCAGTTTTGAGTGGCATTGATTGGGTGCAGCAGCAGTTGGGGAGTCAAGTTAATCCAACCGTGGATGGAGGGCAGCAAGTGAGGGATGCAGCTTGTATTTTTGATTTTCGCCAGATTGGGGCGAATGCGGGGGCAGAGAGGCAAACTACCCTGCAAGCTACCCTGCGAGAGATTTGGGGGGCGGTAGACGATGTGGTGATGGGTGGAGTTAGTTCGAGTGGGATCTCGTTGGTGGAGGGGAGTGCTCTGTTTGCTGGGACAGTCTCGACGGCCAATTCTGGGGGCTTTGCGTCGGTGCGGACTCGTAATTTTGAGCCGAGCCTTGACCTTTCAGCCTACACAGGGATTCAACTACGGGTGAAGGGAGATGGCAATCGTTACAAGTTTTTGCTGCGGGACCAGGCACAGTGGGATGGGGTGGCTTATGCCTATTCGTTTGATACGGTGGCGGATACGTGGCTGACGGTGGCGGTGCCGTTTGCGGAGATGGTGCCTGTCTTTCGGGCACGAACAATGGATGCAGTCACTCATGCACTGGATTCACAGCGGGTCCGCGCCTTCCAGTTCATGCTCAGTAAGTTTGAGTATGACGGTCAACTGAATCCCTCGTTTACACCGGGAGACTTTCGGTTGTATGTCGAGTCTGTGTGTGGTTATTAGGCTCGCTCAATCAACCACATGAATCCCTTGGGGGACAAACTGCGTCACCCATAGACCCAAGTCGTCGTCATTCATGGTAGTTTCCAGGGTTTGTTTGAGGGTGTCGGCTTGGGCTTGGGTTTCGGTCAAGGCGAAAACGGTGGGGCCGGACCCGGACATCATCACTCCCAGGGGATTGAGTTTTTGGATCTCGGCTTTGAGACGGGCGACGTTGTCGTGGGCTGGGAGGACGACTTTTTCCAAATCGTTATAGATTAGTTCCCCGACCTTTGGGGGATCGTGGTGAATTAGGGCCGCAACCAGGGGGCCGGAATGGAGTTGGGTTTGGCGATCGCCCACCATGGACTCATCGGAGATATAGGTATCGCTAAATTGCTGGCGATAGGTTTTGTAGGCCCAGACTGTGGAGACAGAGAGGCTGCGATATTTGGCTAGGACGACCCACAGGGGATCGGCTTTGGGCAAAAAATCGAGCCGTTCGCCCCGCCCTGTCCCGATCGCTGTGCCCCCGGTGACACAAAAGGGCACATCCGACCCCAAGGTAGCCCCCAAGTCTTGGATATCCCCGTGGGTTAACCCCAAATTCCACATCAAATTGATGCCTACTAGCACGGCTGCCGCATTGGTGGACCCGCCTGCTAGCCCTGCTCCCACCGGAATGGCTTTGTCAATCACAATCTCTACACCACCAAACTGATTAAACACTTCGGGAAATTGGTCACACATGAGCTTGGCTGCTCGGTAAGCCAGGTTAGTTTCGTCGTTGGGTACGAGGGGATGATGGCACTGCACCCGCAGGGTTTGGCTACCAATGGCACGGAGAGTGACGCGATCGCACAGGGCTACCGATTGCAGAACCATCACAAGTTCGTGAAATCCATCGGGGCGATCGCCAATAATTTCCAGATGCAGGTTAATTTTGGCGGGAGCGGCGAGGGTGTAGGAGCGCATGGGGTGGGTGAGTGGGTGAGTGG
>JBFRWC010000494.1:0-5982 GCA_051439365.1 Leptolyngbyaceae cyanobacterium | reverse complement strand
CCCTTAATTACATTGGAAATAGCGATCGCCCTATCTACCACCATCGCACGACCCAAATTCAGCAACAACAGACGGATAACACTGTCACAGTAGAGGTCTCTCCTGCTGTAGATGTAAATGGTAGCGGCCCTTTCAGCGGTGCTGTGACTAGCCGGGAAGTGGTGGTGGAGTTGATTACCAATAATGCAGAAGCAGCAACGGTAATGCTGAATGGCAGCGCTCTGAGCCAGTATCAGTCTCAAGCAGACTACGAGGCGGCCAGCAGTGGTTGGTTTAATGCTGGCAACGGCGCAATTCTGGCTAAGTCAGACGAGGTGAATGCTTATGATGCAGCCCAGCGGTTCTCCTTTGAGTTACAACCGATTGCGCCCAAGACCTCAGTCAACTTTGTTTGTGATCAAGGATTTACGGTTCCTGGCCAAAGTGTTTATGTGTTTGGCAGTATTGCAGAGTTGGGAGAGTGGGATGCCTCTAGGGCCGTGCGCCTACAGCCCAGTGTTTACTACGAATACATTTACAACCCACCCACGGGTGCCAGCGATCGCCCTGGTCCGTCCGCGCCTATCTGGACAGGCATAGTGGAGGATTTGCCCCCCAGTACAACCTTTGAGTGGAAATGTCTGATTCGCAATGAAGACGACGCGGAGGTCATCAGATTTCAACCAGGGGCCAATGTTAGCCATACAACCGGGGTGTCGGGTTACGCAGGGCAAAGCAATGGATCACTCTAAAAGTTGACCAAAAATAATGGGATACAGAGCTACGTCCTTCAGGACGGCTTTGTGGGACAATTAAATCAGTCGCGGTAGGGCATTCCGAGACTCTAAACGGACGTGGAGTGGATATAAGACCTCTTGCGAGGGGCGAACTGCAATGAAGCGTCAACCCCATTCAACGACTCGCTTAATCGTTAGCGTGGTGAAAGCCAGAAGTTAAGCCACCTGATAGTGATCGGTGTGTTGGCGATCGCCGTCTGACAGAGAAAAGGCGATCGCTCTCCTCATTGTTGGCATTGTGAAGGGGCGATCGTCGAATTATTCAGCGCGATCGCGCTCGTAGGTTGGGTTGATACCGAGCCCAACTCGTACTTGCGTCTCCCCCTGACCTCTCTTTACTACTTAGGGTAAAATTTAGGGGCAAGATGGGAACGAGGTTAAGTCTATGGCAGTTCGACAACCCCGCTACAGCAAAGAGGAATTTGCCCAACGAGGGGACTACCTCTATGAAAATCTGATAAAAAACCAGGTTGAAGATGAGAACTACGGCAGGATTGTAGCGATCGATATTGAGACTGGGGAATTTGAGCTTGCAGATGACATTTTGCCTGCAACAGATCGCCTGTTTGAGCGTATCCCGGATGCACAACCTTGGATCGTGAGAATTGGACATCGAGCCGTTCATCGCTTTGGCGCAAGGAGCTTGAGAAAACCCGTATGATGCAAGGTATCGTGAATCAAAGCCGTGAAGCAACAATTTCACTGGTAGTTAGCAATGTAAATCGGCAAAACCAACTGATTGATGCTGTTATTGATACAGGATACACCGGGTTTCTGAGTCTACCACGTGAAATAATTGTTGATCTCAACTTACCATGGACAGGTATCGATCGTGGGACATTGGGAGATGGTAGCGAGGTTACTTTTGAAGTTTATGCTGCTACTATTATCTGGGATGGGCAATATCAGAATATTCCGATAAATGAAGCTGAGACTGATCCTTTAGTTGGAATGAGTTTACTGTACGGATACGATTTGTACATTCGGGCAGTGGAAGGTGGTAATGTTACCATCAAGGCTATTGAGTAAGTCGTTTTTCAGGCTTGGTACAATTTCTAACACGCAGTTGCAGGCGGATGCGCAGGCTTATACTTCGGGAATTTAACCGAAATTTAGGGGTGCACCGCTGAAATTAGCCGTTAGCTGGCATCCGACACAGTGTTGTCGAACTGCTGAAAAACAAAGTTTACGAGGCTTGATGGCGATCGCTCTCTAACGGGCAAAGGGCGATCGCTCTCTAACGGGCAAAGGGCGATCGCGTTTCTCCACTACAGCATTAGGCAAGCTACCTCCCTTTTACTTGGAGGCACAATCAGAGCCATTCAGAACTTGAACAGCCCTAGACTTCAAGGCTGGAGCGACAGATGTGGCCAGTTCCCGTAACGCGGCTTCGGTCATTTCCCAACCTACACAGGCATCAGTGATCGAAACACCAGGGCGAATATCTTCGAGGTCGTCGGGGATCGGTTGGTTCCCCTCTTGCAAATTACTCTCCAACATCACGCCGATGATCGATTGACTGCCGTCCTGGATCTGCTGGGACACTTCTTGCAATACATCTAGCTGCTTCCGCCAATCCTTGCGGGAGTTACCATGGCTACAATCAATCATAATGTTTGGGGTATGCCCCGCTTTTACCAGAGCCGCTTCGCAAGCCGCCACACTTTCAGAGTCATAATTTGGGGACTTGCCACCCCGAAGAACCACATGACAATGGGGATTCCCCTCTGTCCGGAAGACGGCCACCTTCCCCTCACCTGTGACACTGATAAAACTGTGGTTAGCCGATGCTGAGCGAATCGCATTGATCGCCACCGTCAGTTCGCCATCCACATTATTCTTGAACCCGATCGCTGAAGAGATGCCACTGGCCAGCTTGCGGTGGGTCGGTGACTCCGTCGTTCGTGCCCCGATCGCCGTCCAACTCACTAGGTCTTGGAGATACTGGGGGGATATTAGGTCCAATGCTTCGATCGCGATCGGCAGGCCGATTTCAGCAATATCTAGCATCAACTTGCGACCAATCCGAATGCCGTGGTCGATGCGATGGCTGCCATCCAAGTACGGATCATAAATCAGCCCTTCCCAACCCACAGAGGTCCGGGGTTTCTCGAAATAAACCCGCATCAAAATGAGTAAACTTTCTGCCAGTTCATCGGCGAGTTGTTTTAACCGTTGGGCGTACTCCAACGCTTCATCTGGATTATGGATGGAGCAAGGGCCAACCACAACGATGAGCCGCGATTCCTGACGATCAAGAGTTGCTTTAACCGCACGGTGGCCTTCCAAGACCGTATCGAGGGCTTGCCCCTCAAGTCGAAACTCCTGCTTCAGTTCATTCGGTGGCGGCAATTCTTCCCAGCCCGTGATGTGGAGATTGTCAATCGCTTTAATGGTTTCGCTCATATTGCTACTCTACGGCTTTCTCTGGAGGGGAATGACTGAGGAATTTTGATCTTAACTCAAAGTCCCGTTTCTCACATTTTTCTCAGTCGCAACGGGGTACTGATCTCTGATGCCAGTTAGCGTACAGTCGAGCAATCGCGGTTTGGTGAAGAGAGGGCGATCGCTTGACTCCCGTTCTACTCCAATACCTGCTTCAAGTACTGCCCCGTGTAGGAGGTTGGTGTGGCGACGACAGTTTCAGGGGTACCTGTGACGACTACTTGGCCACCGCGATCGCCCCCTTCTGGCCCCAGATCAATAATCCAATCGGAGCAGCGGATCACATCTAAATTATGTTCAATAACCAAAACTGAATTCCCCTTGTCTACCAAACGTTGTAGTACGTCTAGTAACTTATGAACATCGTAAAACGACAATCCAGTGGTGGGTTCATCAATCAGATAGAGGGTTTTACCTGTGGCTCGGCGGGAGAGTTCTGTCGCCAGCTTTAACCGCTGGGCTTCCCCACCGGAAAGGGTGGGCGCAGTTTGGCCCAAACGCACGTAGCCCAACCCCACATCCACCATGGTTTGTAAGCGACTTTTAGCTTTGGGGATGGGGTCGAAGAACTCTAGGGCTTCCTCAGCGGTCATCGCTAGAACATCGGCGATCGTCTTGCCTTTGTAAGTGACTTGTAGGGTTTCCCGGTTGTATCGTGCCCCTTTACAGACATCGCACTGGACATAGACGTCGGGCAAGAAGTTCATTTCGATCACGTTCACGCCCTGACCGCCACAGGCTTCGCACCGTCCTCCTTTAACATTGAAGGAAAATTGACCAGGTTTGTAACCTCGTGCCTTTGCTTCCACAGTTTGAGCAAATAAATCCCGAATCACGTCAAAGACTCCAGTGTAGGTGGCGGGATTGGAACGGGGAGTGCGACCAATGGGGGATTGGTCGATGACGATCGCCTTATCCAAGGCATCCAAGCCCTTTACTGCCTGTAACTCTTTGGGCATGGGAACTTTGTGGCCAAAGTGGTGACGTAGAGCGGTGTACAGTAACTCGTTCACCAGGGTGGATTTCCCGGAGCCGGAAACTCCCGTAACGCACACCAGTTTGCCTAGGGGAATCTCTACATCAATATGCTGCAAGTTGTTGCGGTGTGCCCCTTGGATCTTGAGGCTGCGACCGTTCCCTTCCCGCCGTTCCGTGGGGGTGGCGATCGCCCTCCGTCCCGACAAATAGGCTCCCGTGAGCGATCGCTCTGAGTTGAGAATATTCTCCAAATTCCCGTGGGCAACGATGCTGCCGCCGTGGACTCCCGCACCCGGGCCGATATCGACGATGAAGTCGGCGACGCGCATGGTGTCCTCGTCGTGCTCCACCACAATTAGGGTATTACCCAAGTCCCGTAGGCGAGTGAGGGTATTGAGCAAACGGTCGTTATCTCGCTGGTGCAGCCCGATACTGGGTTCATCCAGGACGTAGAGTACCCCGGTGAGGCCCGATCCGATCTGGGTGGCAAGGCGGATGCGCTGGGCTTCCCCTCCAGAAAGGGTCATGGCGGTGCGATCGAGGGTGAGATAGTCCAAGCCCACATCTAGCAAGAACTGGAGGCGATCGCGTACTTCTCGTAGCACCAGTTCCCCAATCTTGGCCTGTCGGGGGGTAAGCTGCAAATCATTCACCCGTGCCAGTGCATCCCGGATAGACACACTGGTGAAATCCGTAATCCGATATTGACCAATGCGAACGGCGAGGGCTTCTGGCTTGAGGCGCTTGCCCCCGCATACCTCACAGTCCTGCCGTACTAAGTATTTCTCTAATTTTTGCTTATAGGTTTCCGAGGTGCTTTCCTTATACTGGCGCTCCAGAATGGGTAATACGCCCTCGTAGCGCCGCTCATAGCCCTTCTTACCCCGATAGCGGGAATCTGTTTCAATGTAGATTTTTTCAGTGGAACCGTGGAGCAATATATCTCGCTGATAGTCACTCAATTCCTGCCACAGGGTTTGCACCTCAAATCCATAGGCTTGGCCCACACTGTAGAGCAGGGAGAAGTAGTAGGAATTGTCTTTCTCCGCCCAGGGAGCGATCGCCGCATACACAGGTAACGAAGGATCCGGCACCACCAAGTCTTCCGAAAACTTCTGCAACGAACCCAAGCCATGGCAATTGGGACAGGCCCCGTAGGGGGAGTTAAACGAAAACAAACGCGGCGACAACTCCTCCATCACTGCCCCATGCTCTGGACAAGCAAAATTCTCCGAAAACACGATTTCTTTGGGTCGTGCCTCAACGACCTCTCCTTCATCAGATGAGGTCGCGCTGCCAGCTCCATTTACGTTGTAGATTCCTCCCTGATCCGCCACCTTCAACGATGCGGACTTAGCACGGCGATCGCTCAATGAAACCACCTTATCCCCATTCCCTGGCTTACCTGAATCAGCATCGGGATAGGAAACAATATCCACAATCGCAATGCCATCCGCCCGTTTCAGACAGGTGGTGAGAGAATCTACCAACCGCTCCTGCAATCCTTCTTTCTGCACTAGTCGGTCCACCACTACCTCAATGTCGTGACTGTGGTTTTTCTTCAGCTCAATCGAGTCCGACAGATCGATCACCTCGCCATCCACCCGCACTCGCGCAAACCCTTCAGCAGCAAGGCTAGAGAGGAGTTTCTTGTGAGTACCCTTTTTGCCCCGCACCACTGGAGCGAGAATCTGAAACCGAGTTTTTGGCGGCAGCTTGGCGAGGCGATCGCACATTTCGTCAATGGTCTGGGGGGCGATAGAGCGATCGCAGTGGGGACAGT